>SVCV01000054.1 GCA_015058185.1 Clostridiales bacterium
CTTCGATGCGTAAATACAGGCCGAGCACCCACAGCCGCTCCCACCGCCATGGGTATCCTGTTTTTCCGAAAAAAGCATGGCGCCGCAGTCATCGTATACAGGGGAAATATCGATCCCCTCCTTTTGGAGAAGATCGATGACTACCTTCTTCCCGAAGATCCCCATGTCGCCGGAAAGGATCAGGTCATAATCCTTCGGAGTCCGTCCCGTATCCTCAAAATGCGTCAGCAGGGTATCCACCGCTGCCCCGGACATGGCCGCCCACATCTGATGGGTATCCCGGATCCCCTTATCCACCACTCTGCCTATGGTCCCATGGGTCACGACCGGTCTTCGGGCCGCATTTCCATGGACCAGCATATCCCCTTCTCTGCCGGAAGAGGAAAGGATCATACAGCCTGCCGCTGTAGCCGTCCACTGAGCAGACATAGGCCGTTGGTTCCCGTGTTCCAAAGGCATTCGAAACTGCCGTTCCGCCGTGCAGTAGTGACTGGAGACCGCAGCTGCCGCAGTTTCGGCATACCCGCCGTCCACCATCATGGAACCGATCAGAAGGGCCTCTGTCATAGTCGAACAGGCACCATATAAACCAAGAAAGGGGATCCCCATCTCCCGGGCCATGTAAGAGGAGGACATGAGCTGGTTCAAGAGATCTCCCGCAAGAAGAACATCCACATCGGAAGGGCACAGATTTACCTTTCCCAGGGCAAGGGAAATGGCTTCCTTCAGCATCTTCACTTCCCCCTGCTCCCAGGTTTTCTCTCCAAAAGTATCCTCCTTTAATATGTGATCGAAATAGGAGGCCATGGGTCCTTTCCCTTCCTTTTCCCCTACTACTGCCGCTGCACTCAGGATCTCCGGCTGCCGGGAGAAAACCAAAGTCTGCTTTCCTTTGCGTGCCATATTTCCCTCTCCTTCCATTTTTATACTTGCAGTTAGTATGACACCCGAAAATATATTTATGCCCGGCAGAACAGCCCACATAAAAAAAGCCGCAGATGCAATCTGCGGCTTTCCCGTAAGCGCATTTTATTCTGTTTTAAACAGCCCCATCAGGTAGCCATATCCCTCTGCCTCCATTTCGTCATAGGGAATAAACCGGAGGGAGGCGCTGTTGATACAATAGCGAACACCATTGGGAGATTCCGGATCCTCCACGAAAACATGGCCCAGGTGAGAATTGCCCGCCCGGCTGCGGACCTCTACCCGCTCCATACCGTAGGAGTCATCTGCCAACTCAATAATGGAGGGCTCTTCGATGGGCCTGGAAAAGGCCGGCCAGCCGCAGCTGCTGGCGAACTTGTCATCCGAGGAAAACAGAGGTTCACCGGTGACAATGTCCACATAAATTCCCTTTTCAAATTGATCCCAATAGGCATTATCGAAGGGATATTCCGTACCATTTTCCTGCGTGACTTTATACTGTTCCGGGGTCAGCATTTCCCGAATGACATCCTCTGCAGGCTTTTGGTAATCGCCGGGATCGATCCGCAATCTTGAAAACATCTGCATTTCAAGAAACGGAATATGGCAGGATGCATACGGGTTATTTGCCAGGAAATCCTGATGGAGATCCTCTGCAGGGAAATAGTTCACCAGAGGTCCGATCTCCACATAAAATGCTTCGCTGCGGCTCCGTTCGATCTCCGCGATCCGTTCCACCGTGGCTTTCGATGCTTCATCCGTGTAGTATACCCCGGTCTGGTATTGCGTGCCCACATCTGCGCCCTGCTGGTTCTGGAGGGTCGGGTCCACTACGTAGAAATAGGCAAGCAGGAGCGCATCCAGACTTACCTGGTCTGCGTCATATTCCACCTTCACCGTTTCCCGGAAGCCGGTCTCTCCGCCGCAAACCGTTTCATAATTGGCATCCTCTTCCCCGGTACCATTGGCATAACCGCTTTCCGCATCGAGCACTCCGGGAATAGACTGCATCAAATGCTCGATCCCCCAAAAGCAGCCGCCGGCAAGGTAGATCACTTGCTTATTGGTCACAGCAGGCTCTTCATCAGCCAAACCGACAGGTTCCGGAGCCGCTTCCGGCTGAATGGCGATCGCATCCTGAGGTGCCGGTTCCGGGGAACCCTCTTCCGGTACACCCGTACAGCCGCCAAGGCCCAAAAGGGTCATAAGCAGCAGCAAAGGTAAAAATCGTTCCAGTCGAATCTTCTTGTTTCTCATAAAATGCCTCCCTTCTATGCTAAGGCCTTGCCTTTTACAAACCTTTTCTTTACTAAAATATATCCTTTTTTCAACGGGTTTAAACAGATGTAGGAATGTTTATTAAATCTTTAAAGGACCTGCATTCGAAACCGCCCTGCGGAGATCCGGAGCTTCGCCGAGAAAGGAAAGAGCCTTTACAGGATTGAATTTTTTTCAAAAAAACGGTATACTTTCCTATATAAAACCTGACAGGAGAATCCTATGAAAGAAAAAACCGAAAGAAGAGATTCCCTCCCCTTTGTGGTCCGCAAACGCAGAGACCAGGTTTGGGATGTTTTTGAAGATCGGGTCGTAGAAGAAAAGCCCGTAAAAATATTTGTAAATAATGAAGAAATGGGCAGGGTGGTATGCTCCCCCTGGAGCCTGGAGGAAATGGCTGCAGGATATCTTTGTGCGGAAGGCGTACTGGACAGCTTTGCGGATCTGGAAGAACTGACCATTACCGAAGACGGCAGTGCCGCTTATGCGAAGGTTCCCGGGTTCCCCGGAGGCGCAGCCGGACGAAAGGCCATGCAGGAAACCATTGAGAAAAAGCTGAGCAAAGTCAACGAGTCGCCCCTGACTATCTCCGTGGAAACCGTCTTTCATTTGGCTGACCAACTGGAAAATGGTTCCGACCTGTTTAAAAATACCGGCGGCGTACATGGTGCAGCACTTGCTCAAAACGGAGAGATCCTTCAGTTTATGGTGGACATCGGCCGTCACAACGCTTTGGATAAGCTGACGGGCTGGTGCTGTCTGAACCGGATCCCTATGGAAGATAAGGCCGTGGTATTCAGCGGAAGAGTTCCCTCTGAGATCATATATAAGGTGGCGAAAATGGAATGTCCTCTGATCATTGCCCGCTCCGCCCCTACCAGCCTGGCACTGGAACTGGCCGATAAATTGGGCATCACCGTCATTGCTTTTGCAAGAGATCGGATCTTCAATCTGTATACGCACCCGGAACGGATCCTGGATGCACCGAAATAAAATCAAAAAACACCGAACAGGCTAAATTCCTCTTCGGTGTTTTTTTTGTCTTTCGACACATTTTTCGCATAAAATCATTGTTTTTTTTGCACACTGACTATATAATTATAAATGATGTCTTTACTTATACTTATCGCTAAAAAAATCACAAACGAAACAGGAGGACATATGGATATTAAGCTCTTAGAGTACTTTATTAAAATCTCTGATGAGAAAAGCATCTCCAAGGTAGCGGAGCAGCTTTTCATTTCCCAACCGGCCCTGAGCCTTCAGATGAAAAAGCTGGAAACCGCCTATGGTCATCGACTGTTCTCCCGTTCTATTAAGGGCGTTGAGCTGACTCCGGAAGGTGAACTTCTCCTCACTTATGCGAGAAACATTCTGCGCCTTTACAACCAATCTTTCGACGAGATCAACCGGCTGCAGCAAAACCGATCCATCATCCGGATCGACTCCTCCCTGACCCTTTGCACCTACAGTCTGCCCTGTCTTGTATACGCACTGCAGTCCAGACCCCAGTTTGAGGGCTACTACTTTGACACAACATTCACAACGATCGAATCCGTAGAAAGCAACATTCTGAACGGGATCAGCGACTTCGGATATGTTCAGAACAGCAAGCCCCACTCCGATCTGATCCACTATGCAGTGGGTGAGGACAGGCTGGTGGTCGTAGCGAAGGCAGACTTCCAGATCCCCGACAAGATCACCCTGCAGGATCTGACCAACTACAAACTGATCCACAACTACGATAAATTTATGGAAAGACCGCCTCTGGAAGAAACCCTGAAGAAGCATGGATACTTCCTGAAGGACTTCAACTTCATCATGACTCTCCACGCAACGGAGATCGTAAAGACCGCAGTCCACAGAGGACTGGGCATCTCCTTCCTGCCCTATTGCTCCGTCAAAAAAGAGATCCTCCAGGGCACCTTGAAAGAGATCCAGGTGGAAAATTTCGCAGAATCCCACCCCATCTACCTCGTTTATTTGAAGGAAGCGGAACAGAACCCGAGAATGAAGCCTCTGATCCAGTATCTGAAGCAGAGCAAAATTTCCGAATTCTGCTAAGTATTTCCTTTTAATAAAACCGGAAATCCTCCGGCAAAAAAGTCGAAATATATAAATATATACAATATTATATCAATCTGCTTTATGCCCATAAGGATTTTCAATTTGCATCGGGACGCCGCTAAATATATAATTAACGTAGAAAATGGTGTCTTTCTGCGTCTTTGATGCAAAAATGACATTGGTAAAGCCGCAGGAAAAGCGAGGATATCCTTGTTGTTTCCTGCTTAAGCTTGTATTCAACTTCTTTGATAAGAGAAGTGAAAGAGAGAGACTAGTAAAGGAGAGTGATCGAAAAATGGCCGATATCGCCAAACAGTATGCCGATCTGCTTAAGGACAAGAAATCTGCAGACGTTGTATTGGCTTCCCCCTACAAGTGGGAAAAAGTCGACCCGTCCAAGGCAGGCGAAAAGAAGACTCTGTTCGGTATTTGCCGCCACTGCATGCAGGGTGACTGCTCTACCCTCGTACACATGGAAGACGGTGTTGTTGTTAAGGTAGAAGGTAACAACATCCCCCCCAACTTTGGTTCCCTGTGCCCCAGAGGTAACGCAGCTATCATGAGCATGTACAACCCCTACCGGGTAAAGACCCCTCTGATGCGTACCAACCCCGAAAAGGGCCTGGACGTAGACCCCATGTGGAAGGAAATTACCTGGGACGAAGCACTGGACATCACCGCTGCAAAGCTGAAGGAAGCTTATGAGTATGATCCCAGAAGCATCGTTATCAACGAAGGTTGGGGTATGAAGGATACTCTGCTGAGAGGACCCTTCCAGTATGCATTCAAGACCCCCAACATGGTCGGTTCCCACGGCTCCCTGTGCGCCGTACACTATGGTACCGGTCTGATCCATGGTCAGTTCCCCGTATCCCTGCCTGACCTGGAATATTGTAACTATCACATCACCATGGGCCGTTCCCTGGGTGTAAACTTCGCCACCACCGGTGGTTCCAGAAAGCTCTCCAGAGCATTGGAAAGAGGCATGCGTCTGATCGTTATCGACCCCAGATGCTCTCACGAAGCTTCCAAGGGTGAATGGGTTCCCATCCGTCCCGGCTCCGACCTGGCATTCCTGCTGGGTATGGCAAACGTCATGTTCTTCGAACTGGGCGACAAGCTGGACATCAACTTCCTGAAGACCAGAACCAACAGCTGCTACCTGCTGACTCAGGACGGCTGGTATCTGAGAGATCCCGAAACCAACAAGCCTATGGTATGGGATAAGATCTCCCAGAAGGCAGTACCCTTCGACACCAAGGGTATCGAACCTGCTCTGGACGGCAAGTTCAAGGTTGACACTCAGCTGCTGGCTACCGGTTTCACCACCGTTAGAGCAGGCTTCGCTGAATACACTCCCGAATGGGCAGAAGAAAAGTGCACCGTTCCCGCAGAAACCATCCGTCGTATTGCAAGAGAATTCGTTGAATACGCACAGGTTGGTTCCACCATCGAAATCGAAGGCTTCACCTTCCCGTTCCGTCCCGTATGCCTGAACATGGAACGTAATGTAATGTCCCACCGTTACGGCGTATACGCTGACCTCGTAGGTAAGCTCATCAACATGATGGTTGGTGCAATCGAAGTTCCCGGCGCATGCCTCGGTTCCGGTTACAAGGGACCCAGCGTACTGGCTCCCACCGAAGACGGTACCATGGCTCCTGGCTGCGAATCCAAGCCCTGCGCATGGACCTTCCCTCCCGATCACATCGGTCTGCAGGAATTCTTCCCCCATGCACACACCACTCCTCACCTCGTAACCTACGCAATCGAAGATCCCGACAGATTCCACTTCGATTACAAGGTTAAGGTTTGGATCGGCGGCGGCGTAAACATGGTAAGAACCAACGGTCAGCCCGAACGGTTCGTTAACATGTTCCGTCAGATCCCCTTCCACGCAGACATCGTATGTCACCTGGACGAACAGGCTGCTCTGGCAGACATCCTGCTGCCCGAACACAGCTTCCTGGAAAGAGTTCGCGTAATGCCCTTCTTCCCCTCTCACCAGTCCTTCGACAGAGATGTAATGGGTCTGCAGATGATCCAGCTGCGTCAGCCCGCTCCCAAGCTGTTCAACACCAAGCACTGCGACGAAATCTGGTACGAACTGGCTAAGAGAGCCGGCCGTCTGTTCGGCGAAGGTGGTCTGAATGATGGTATCAACAAGTTTGACTGCCACCTGATCCATGACCAGGGTATGAGCATGAGAGCTCCCCACTTCCTCGAACTCGACAGAGAATACGACTACTACGACATCATCGATCGTTGGCTGAAGAGCTGGATGTTCGGTGACGGCGTATCCGGTTGGAAGGAACTGAACGAAAAGGGTGCATTCATCAACTGGCAGCCCAAGAAGACCTTCTACCACTACTACCACTGGCCCGAAGATAAGACCAAGCACGAATTCTACTTCATCAACCTGCTGAAGGTAGGAACTGCTCTGAAGGGTCACCTGGAAGAAAACAATATCCCCTTCCCCTTCTTCGAAGACGATGCAACTCCCGTTTGGGAATGCTTCGAACCCGTTCCCCACTGGGTAACCTCTTCCGAATGGAATGCTCCCGAAGAATTCGACCTCTGGGCATTCAACTGGAAGCCCCCCTATGTATCCTCTGACGTAGGTAACGTAGTTGGTAACCCCTGGCTGGCAGAACTGTACATGGCTGACCCCGTTGAAGGCGCAGCCTGCCTGAACCCCGTAACCGCTGCAAAGAAGGGTCTGAAGACCGGCGACTGGGTAAGAATCACCGCAATGCACGGCGAAATCGAATGTCCCATCCTGGTATCCGAAAGATTCCATCCCGATTCCATCGGTATCAGCGGAACCTACGGCCCCGGCAACCACGGTGCTGGCCCCCTGATGAAGCGTGGACCTCACTACAACCGTATGGTACCCACCGATCCCAGAACCATGGACCCCGTATCCGGTTCTCAGGAAATCGCACCTAAGGTTAAGGTAGAAAAGATCCCCACCCCCAAGAATCTTGAGAAGAAAGGTAGGAGATAGCAAATGAGATTTGGTATGCTCATCAACCTGAAGAAGTGCATTGGCTGTAACGCCTGCACCGTTGCTTGCAAGAGCCAGAATGCTACCCCTGCAGGCATCAACTTCAATAAGGTTAAAAAGTACGAAGTAGGTACTTATCCCAGCGTTAAGCTGAAGCACATGCCCATGCCCTGCATGCATTGTGCAAACCCCACTTGCATGGCAGTTTGCCCCACCGGTGCAACCCAGAGAAGCGAAGACGGTTTCGTAACCGTAGACGCCAACAAGTGCATCGGCTGCAGAGCCTGCATGACCGGTTGCCCCTACGATGCAAGACACTTCCTGTTCGACATTAAGCCCTACTACGAAGGTCAGGATTTCACTCCCTTCGAACAGCTTAAGCAGAAGGACTACCAGAAGGGTACTGTTATCAAGTGCAACGGCTGCATGGATCGCGTACGCGCAGGTCTCGAACCCGCTTGTGTACATACCTGCATCGCAGGCGCCAGATTCTTCGGCGATCTGGACGATCCCAACAGCGAAATCAACCACATGATCAACTCTCAGGGTGCTACTCCCTTCCATCCGGAACTGGGAACCCAGCCCTCTGTATACTACATTCAGGGTTAAGGAAAGGAGGAGAGTACAATGACACCTTTATCTTGGGGAATTTTCATCGTTGCTGCTGTTGTATTCATCATCGGCGGCCTGACCATCCTCTATCATCTGGTATTTGGTCTTGATAAGACCGGCCTCACTGACAAGTATCCTTGGGGTCTGAACATTCAGGGCTTCTACGCTCTGTCCTCCTTCGGAACCGGCCTGCTCGCCATGATGTCCGCACTGGTAATCTTCATGGGCGCAGCCTTCCCTGTGGAAATCTTCCGTCTGGGCGCTTCCATCGCTCTGGCTCTGCTCCTGGCAGGTATCTTCCTGATGGGCGCTGACCTGGGCAAGCCCACCAGAGCTATGAAGATCGCAACCGGCGGCCGTCCCAACAGCCCCCTGTTCATCGACTTCGTAACCCTGATCGTTCTGGTAATCCTGTCCCTGATCCTGACCTGCGGCCTGGGCACTGGTTCCGCAATGGGCATGAAGGCATGGGCTTACATCACTCTGCTGATCGCAGTTCTGTGCATGTCCGCTCACACCATGCTGATCGCTCCCAGACTGGCTGCTGGCTTCAAGGGATCTCCCTTCTTCGCTATGGAAACCGTTATCCTGGCACTGTGGGGCGGCACCGCCATCCTGGCAGTTATGACCAAGAATGACGCAGCTTCCAACGAAATCGTACTGCCCATCCTGACCGTTCTGTCTGCTATCGCTCTGATCCTGGCTCTGTCTGCCAAGATCGCTGGCTCCCTGGCTGACAAGAAGGTTCACAATGGCGCATTCGTAGGTCTGGCTCTGATCGCTCTGATCCTCATGATCGTTTGGGATCTGACCGCAGCATCCCCCATCATCTGGATCGTAGCAGCAGTTCTGGCTGTAATCGCAGTATTCGTAGAAAAGTGCGAATCCCTGCTGATCCAGCAGATGCACTTCATGACCGATGGCCCTCACCAGTACGATCTGGAAACCAAGCCTTCCTACAAGCCTCATGCTACCGAAATCGGCAACCTGCTGTGCGGTATCGCATTCGTAGTTGTACTGCCCTACGTAGTAATTATCATCAGAACTTTCCTGTTCTAATAATTGCAAACTAAAAAGTACAAACTAAAGGGGCGGGCATTATGCCCCGCCCCTATTTTTTTAAAAGCCGGAAGGTCAAATGTACTGTCCGGCAAAGGAGGATCCTATGGCATTTAACAAAGATGAACTCATCGCAATGGGACAGCAGAGAGCCAGTGTTTATAACACCATTATCGGTGCCCTCATGACCCTTCCCGATGATAAGTTCCTGTCTACCGTTCGCTCTGCAGACCACAAAGCCTTCCTGGAAAGCTATAAGGGACTGGACCAGCCTTCCATCACAAAGGGCTGTGACCTGATTCTGGGATTCCTGGATAAGACGAAGGCTGACGATCAGAAAGAGCTGCTGGAGACCCTTGCTGTAGACAGAACACGTTTGATCCGTACTCCTTTCAAGGAAGCCCATGCACTTCCCATGGAAGGTCAGTACTCCAGCAAAGCTCCCAACGAAGGGATCGAGTCCTCCCTGCTGGCACTGAAGAAGAACTACATCGCAGAAGGTTATGAACCGGATGATGTTGGCGAAAGCCCCGACTTCTTCGCTATCGAACTGGACTTCCTGCGGGTTATGGCACTGAAGATGGCAGAAACCCCCGACGCGATCCCCGCCCTGCTGCTGGCCCAGAAAGATTTCCTGGAAAAGCATCCCGGACGTTGGATCAAGTTCTATGTTGAGGCCGCCGCTCCCCATGCACAGACCGACTTCTATAAGGGTTGGCTCTACTTCATGGAAGGCTTCCTCGAACTGGAAAAAGACCTGCTGAATTACATCAGCTAACCATTTGATCACTCAATCAAAATAAAAGCCCGGTACGGATAAACCGTACCGGGCTTTTTCGTGTATTTATAGGAGAAGAAATTTATCAAATGGAGCTTTTACAGCAAAGTGGAAAGATGCTTCAGGGTCCGATACATCTGGCAAACATAGCTGCTTTCGTTATCGTACCAGGCAACGATCCGAACTTCGTAGATGTCGCTGCCGCACTTTTCTACCAGTGTCTGCGTGGCATCAAAGAGGGAACCGTATTCCATACCGATCACATCGCTGGAAACGATCTGCTCTTCGGTGTAGCCAAAGGATTCGCTGCTTCTGGCCTTCATGGCTTCGTGTACACCTTCCAGAGTTACGCTGCAGGTAGGATCCTTAATGACCGCATCCAAAATGGTAATGGAACCGCTAGGTACGGGAACTCTCTGTGCAGAACCTACCAGCTTGCCGGCCAGTTCCGGAATAACAAGACCGATAGCCTTGGCTGCGCCGGTGCTGTTGGGAACGATGTTGACAGCAGCAGCTCTGGCCCGACGGAAGTCACCCTTTCTGTGGGGACCGTCCAGGATCATCTGGTCGCCGGTGTAGGCGTGAATGGTGGTCATAAAGCCGCAGCGAACTTCCTTGTAGTCACTGAGAGCCTTGGCCATGGGAGCCAGGCAGTTGGTGGTGCAGGAAGCTGCAGAAACGATAGTATCGTCCTTGGTCAGAGTTTCGTGGTTTACACCATATACGATGGTGGGAAGGTCGTTTCCTGCGGGAGCAGAGATCAGGACCTTCTTTGCGCCGGCATCGATGTGTGCCTGAGACTTTGCCTTGCTGGCAAAGAAGCCGGTGCATTCCAGAACCAGGTCAACATCCAGCTTAGCCCAGGGCAGCTTGGCGGGATCCGGTTCTGCGAAAATGGGGATCTTCTTTCCATCT
>SVCV01000055.1 GCA_015058185.1 Clostridiales bacterium
GGCGCTCCGATTTCTTCGCAGATCCGGCGCATTTCTGCCGCCAGCTGTGCCTTTTCCTCGCCGGTCACGATCAAAACTTCCAAATTATCATAGCCGTGGGCCTTGGGAGCGGTTCTGGCTGCCGCGGCCATCAGTTCTGCAACCTGCAGAACGGCTTTTTCCTCTACCGTTCTTCCATCTACGAGCATGTTTTCCTCCTGTTACAGCTGCTTATCCTGGAAAAGCAGCGCTGCGCCGGTGGTTCCGGCATGGGTTCCGGCCTGCGCCGGCACGATGGGATAGGCATAATGGAAGAAAGAGTTCTCTTCCACAAACTTGCGAAGGGGAGCAAACAGGAAATCTCCGGCCTGGCTTACTCCGCCGCCTAAAACCACCTTTTCGGGATCCAGTAAGTTTACAAGGGAAACGATGGCGCATCCCAACTGTTCTACATAAGAGTTGAAAATATCCAAAGCAATGGGATCGCCGGCCTGGGCACAGTCAATGACCATTTTTGCCGTGACCTGCTGCGGATCGCCGCCGGTCTTTTCGGAAAGAAGGCCTCCTTCTTCCTTTTTGACCAGTTCCTGTCCGGCCCGAATGAGCCAGGAGGCAGAGCAAAGGGTCTCCAAACAACCCTGTCGGCCGCAGTTGCAGTCACCGCCCTGGTAGTCCAAAACCATGTGTCCGGCTTCCGTTCCCCGGCCCATACCGCCAAGGAAGGGAGAGCCTCCCATGACCAGCCCGGTTCCTACGCCGGTTCCCAAAGTCAAAAGAATACCGGTGCCGCAGCCTTTCAGGGCACCCAGGTGATATTCCGCAAGGAGAGCCGCATAGGCGTCATTTTCCATATATACGGGGATCCCGGGGAAGTGCTCCTGTACCGCCTGCCGCAGGGGTGCATTCCGAAAGCCTAAATTGGGAGCGTGGATCACCACCTCACCCTTCGGGTCTACGCTGCCGGCAACGGCCACACCGATCACCTCGATCAGCTCTCTTCCGCAGCCCAGCTCCTTTGTCAGGTCCTCGGCCAGCTCCGCAAGCAAAGCGGCGACCTCTTCATAAGAAGCACCTTTCGGAAAAGGCACGGTTTTATGAGCAGCAAGGTCCATGGATCCGCCGAAGGCAGCTGCAGCAATATTGGTTCCGCCGATATCAAATCCCATGCGATACATACGCTGATTCTCCTTTAATATGCAGTGGATACAGATGGTGATATCATACCATAATGCCTTGTAAATGGCAACGAAAAACAAGCCTCCGAAGGAGCCGAAGAAAGAAAAAGCACGGACATTTTTTCTGTCCGTGCTTCTTGTTATTCATACAATCCCTGCTCCTGCATCTTTTGGATCGCCGCAGCAACTGTGGGAAGATCTTCCTTGTAAGTCACGCCGTACCAACGGTCCTCAGAGTGAAGCATGGTAACGGTGGCTTTTTCTTCTTCCAGAAGGTGATTGACCACCTTGGGAAGCCAATACTCGCCCTTCAAGGGATTTTCTTTTATAGCCGTTTCCAGGAAAGCCGGGAAGTTTGCTTCCAGTTCTCCGAAAAAGTCATTGGAGAAACCCCAAAGATTCATGGAGACCAGGCTGTCCAGGGGAATCTCATTCCAGGATGCGCCCTCATCCAGAGTATACTGAGCGCCGCCGTCTCTTTTTTCGATATGAGTATATTCCGTAACCGTTTCCAGCAGCCCATCCTTCACAGAGCAAAGGCCCCGGGAAACATGGCCGAAATCCGTCAGGGTATTTTCCAAACGATAGCCCACCATACAGAAGGGGTAGGGGCGGGCACCCTCCTCCAAACCTGCTAAAAAGTCGAAAATTACCCGGAAGGCATCTCTTCCGTAATAGTCATCTGCATTGATGACCGCAAAGGGTCCTTTTACCGCATCTTTTGCACAAAGAACCGCGTGACCGGTGCCCCAGGGCTTCACCCGACCTTCGGGAACGGAAAATCCCGGGGGAAGCTTATCAATTTCCTGATAGACATACTCCGCCCGGAAATCCTTCGGCAAACGGGGTTCGATGAGCCGGCGGACATCCTCTTCAATCTCTTTCTTGATGATAAATACGACATGGCGAAAGCCTGCCCTATAGGCATCCCGCAGGGAAAAATCGATGATGGGTTCTCCGTTTTTCCCTACAGGGGTCAGCTGCTTCAGTCCTCCGAAACGGCTGCCCATACCGGCGGCCATGATCACAAGGGAAGGGGTATTCATGGGTTCCTCCTTATAGAGAAACTGGCCGAAAACCGGCCAGTTATTTGCATCGTTTCTTTTTCTTACAGACCCAGACCAAAACGCTTATGAACTCTTTCCAAAACAGGACGGGCAATGGCGTTGGCTTTTTCTGCGCCTTCCTTCAGGATGTCCAGCAGTTCCTGGGATTCCCGGATCTCCTTATATCTTTCCTGGATGGGGGCCAGGTTGGAGACCACAACTTCCACCAGATCCTTTTTGAAGTCGCCGTAGCCGCTGCCGGCATAGGTCTTTTCCAGTTCTTCGATGGGGGTTCCGGAGAATGCGCTGTAGATGGACAGCAGATTGCTGACACCGGGCTTGTTTTCCACATCAAAGCGAACAACACCTTCGGAGTCGGTGGTTGCCTTCATGATGGACTTCTTGATCTTATTCGCATCGTCTAAAAGCGATATACGACTATGTGCATTTTCATTGCTTTTGCTCATCTTGGAGGTGGGATCATCCAAAGACATAACTCTGGCACCGGCTTTCAGGAAACGGCCTTCGGGAACGACGAAGGTCTTACCACAGGTGTTGTTTACACGCAGAGCGATGTCCCGGGTCAGCTCGATGTGCTGTTTCTGGTCGTTGCCTACGGGTACTACATCGGTGTCATAGAGCAAAATGTCTGCAGCCATGAGGATGGGGTAGGTAAACAGACCGGCAGGGGCGGATTCCCGATCCCGGTTCTTCTGTTTGAACTGAGTCATACGGGAAAGCTCACCGGTGTAGGAATTGCACATGAGGATCCATGCCAGTTCCGCGTGACCGGAAACCTGAGACTGTACGAATACGGTAGACTTCTTGGGATCAACGCCTACAGCCAGGTACAGGGCGGCTACGTCCAGAATGCTTTTTTGGAGAGCCTTGGGATCCTGGGGTACGGTGATGGAGTGCAGGTCTACGATGCAGTAGATGCAGTCATGATCGTCCTGCAGTTCCACGAACTGCTTCAGTGCTCCCAAATAATTTCCGATATGGATATTGCCGGTGGGCTGTACGCCGGAAAATACACGCTTCATTTCTATTTTTACTCCTTTTTTCGGTTCAAGTTTTACAAAATACACTGCCTCTATTATAAACGAAAAAAACGGAACGGCAAGTACCGTTCCGCTTATTTGTAGTATTCTTGTTTAAATTTTTCTCTCAGTTTCTTTTCCATTCGGGATATGGTCATTTGCGAAACGCCCAGTTCCTTGGCGATCTCCTGTTGGGTCTTATCCTGGAGGAATCGCATCCGGAACACCTTTTGCTCCTCTTCCGAGAAAGCTGCCAGGGTATTTTTGATCAGCTCCGCATCTTCAAAACTCTTGTAGGCGCGATCTTCGCTGGCGGCATATTTTTCAAATACGGGGGCTTCGCTGCTGTCGCTGTCTTCATCAAAGGCTTGCTGCAAAGAGTAGGCTTGATATGCCTGACCGCTTTCCATAGCCTCCAAAACTTCTTCCTCCGAACAATGTACGTATTCGGCGATCTCTGCGATCATAGGACTTCTTCCCAGCTTTGCGGTAAGGGTATCCCTCGCTTCAGGAAGGCGGGCAGAGATCTCCTTCAGCCGGCGGGGAACTTTCACAGCCCACCCCTTATCCCGGAAATATCGTTTGATCTCACCGATGATGGTAGGGGTTGCGAAGCTGGTAAATTCAAAACCCTTGGAAGGATCGAATCTTTCCACAGCAAAAACCAGGGCCATGGATCCTACCTGATAAAGATCATCGTAATCCACACCCTTGTTTATGTATTTTCTGGCCAGCAGCTCGACCATATATAAATAGTTCTCGACGAGCCGGTTCCGGAGTTCCACACTTCGGGTCCGGCTGTATTCCTCGAAAAGAATCTTATTTTCTTCCGACGAGGCCATCAGTGGTCCCTTTCTCCATCACGGTTATCTGCAATTGCAATACTTCACCATTTTGATCTGGGTACCTACTCCTAATTCTGTAACGATGGCAACTTCGTCCATCAATGCTTTGATAATGTAGATACCGAGACCGCCTTCCCGGGGGCAATCCAATTCGGGAGCCCGATAGGCATTCACATCGTAGCCTCCTGCCTGGTCCACGACCGAAATGCTGATCCGGCCGGCTTCCAGCTCGCAGAAAACTTCGTAACAACCCGCCTGACGGGTTCCGTGGCAGAGGGCATTGGTGCAGGCTTCGGAAACTGCTACCTTAATATCCTCAATGGCTTCCACGTCAAAGCCTGCATTATTTGCAATGCAGGAGACTGCCATTCTTACCATACTGACATATTCAGGCTTTCCGGGAACGGAAAACTTCAATAAATCCGACATAGTCTTCTCCTTGTATCAATTCTCCGTGTTCTCAATGTGAAGGATCCGATCCAGATTGGTGATGCTGAGCAGTTTCTTAACATTATCCCGGGGATTGCAGAGCACAATCTCATGGCCCGTGGACCGCATCCGTCCGCAGGCACCGATAATAACGCCAAGACCGGTGCTGTCCATGTACAGAAGATCCTGGAGGAAGATCCAGATATCTGCTGCCTTTTCCTGATAGATAGCATTCAGGGCCTGACGAAATTCAGGGGCGTTGGAGATGTCCGCCTCACCCTGAACTTTTACGTTCCAATGGTTCTTTGCTTCGTCAAAACTGCGTTCAATCTTTAATAACATTTCTCTCTTGTCCTTCACTTTGGGGGTACCTTTGTTAGGTGTATACCCCTCGACCTTTCCTTTGAAACAAGAAGTCACTCATAATTATACACTGCCCTCCTGAAAGAAGGGCAGTGGGTCTTACTTTTTACAGGTCAAGACTTACCTGGTCTCCGCCGCCGGCTTCGGAAGGACCTTCCTCTGCGGGAGCGTCATCTTTGCTTTCTCCATCTTCGTGGATCACCTTCGCCATGGCGATGATGTTGGCATTGTCATCTACCTTCATGATCTTAACGCCCTGGGTTGCCCGACCGAGGCGGGAAACTTCGGAGGCCTGGATCCGGATGATGATGCCGTCGGAGTTGATCAGCAATACATCGTCGTCATCGCTTACGACCATAGCGCCGATCAGCTGGCCGGTCTTGCTGAACTTGCTCTTGTCATAGGTGAGCAGTCCCTTGCCGCCTCTGGCCTGGAGCTTGTAATCCTTCACTCTGGTTCTCTTACCGAAACCTGCCTGGGTCACTACCAGCAGTTCTTCATCGGGGTTGGCCAGTTCCATCGCAACGACTTCGTCGTCCTTTTCCAGGGTGATGGCTCTTACACCGCCGGCAAGACGGCCCATGGGCCGTACATCCTGTTCGTTGAAGCAGATGCACTTACCGTTCTTGGTCACGATGATAACATTGCTGTTTCCGGTGGTTTCCTTAATGCCGATCAGTTCGTCGCCGTCCTTCAGGTTAATGGCGATCAGGCCGGTCTTCCGGTTGGTATCGAACTGAGACATATCCGTCTTCTTAATGGTACCCTTCTTGGTGACCGCGATCAGGTATTTCTCTTCGGAGAATTCCTTTACGGGAATGACCGCCGTGATCCGTTCTCTCTGCATGAGGTTCAGGAAGTTTACAGCGGGGGTACCCTTGGCGGTACGCTGGGCTTCGGGGATCTCGTAGGCCTTGATCCGGTGAGCCTTGCCCGTGTTGGTAAAGAACATGAGGTAATCATGTGTCGACGTGATGATCAGGTTCCTTACAAAGTCATTTTCACGGGTGGTCAGGCCGGTAATGCCCTTGCCGCCGCGCTTTTGGGTCCGGTAGGTATCTGCGGGGATCCGCTTGATGTAACCCAGGTGGGTTAAGGTAATGGCTACCTGTGCTTCCTGGATCAGATCTTCTTCGTCGATTTCTTCCGCATCGGCGATGATGGCCGTCCGGCGCTTGTCGCCGTACTTGTCCCGGATCTGGATCAGTTCTTCTTTGATTACGCCCATGAGGACCTTTTCATCGCTCAGAATTTCCTTGAACCAGGCGATCTGCTTCATGAGTTCGGCGTATTCGGCTTCGATCTTTTCTCTTTCCAGTCCCTGGAGACGGGCAAGACGCATATCCAGAATCGCCTGAGCCTGCAGTTCGGAAAGTCCGAAGGTTTCCATCAGGCGGGGTTTTGCGTCGTTATAGCTGGAACGAATGACCTTGATGACTTCGTCGATGTGATCCAGGGCGATCCGCAAGCCTTCCAAAATGTGGGCTCTGGCTTCGGCCTTCCGCAGATCGTAGCGGGTCCGGCGGGTCACTACATCCTTCTGGTGCAGCAGGTACTGTTCCAACATTTCGTACAGATTCAAGAGCTTGGGCTCACCGTTGACCAGTGCGATCATGATGATGCTGAAGCTTTCCTGAAGCTGAGTGTGCTTGAACAGACGATTTAAGGTGATCTGGGGGTTGGCATCTCTCTTCAGTTCGATAACGATCCGGGTACCCTGACGGTTGGATTCGTCACGGATATCGGAAATGCCGTCCAGTCTCTTTTCTTTGATCAGCTCTGCCATCTTTTCGATGAGGCGAGCCTTATTTACCTGATAGGGGATCTCCGTAACAACGATCTGCTGACGGCCCCTGGTGGTTTCTTCGATCTCGGTCTTGGAGCGAACGATGACCTTGCCCTGACCGGTGCGGTAAGCTTCCTTGGCGCTGTTTTTGCCCATAATGACGGCGCCGGTGGGGAAGTCCGGTCCTTTGATGACCTTTAACAGGTCTTCGATGGTGGCATCTTCCTTGTCGATCATCAGAATGGTAGCGTCAATGACTTCCTTCAGGTTATGCGGAGGAATGGAGGTAGCCATACCTACTGCAATACCGTTGGATCCGTTTACCAAAAGCTGGGGGAAACGGGCGGGAAGAACGGAAGGCTCCTGTTCGTCACCGTCGAAGTTGGGGACGAAGTCTACGGTTTCCTTTTCGATGTCCCGAAGCATTTCCATAGCAAAGGGGGTCATCTTGGCTTCGGTATAACGCATGGCTGCAGCACCGTCGCCGTCTACGGAACCGAAGTTGCCGTGACCGTCTACCAGCATGTAGCGGATGGAGAAGTCCTGTGCCATACGAACCATGGCATCGTATACGGAGCTGTCGCCGTGGGGATGGTATTTACCCAAAACGTCACCGACGATACGAGCGGACTTTTTATAAGCCTTTTCCGGAGTAAGGCCCAGCTGACTCATGCCGTAAAGAATTCTCCGATGAACGGGCTTGAGACCGTCCCGAACGTCGGGAAGAGCACGCCCTACGATTACGCTCATGGCATAATCGATATAGGAGTTTTTCATCTCGTCATGAATCTCTGTCTGTAAAAGTTTTAAATCTTCAAAGCTCATTTGTGGATCTCCTAAATATCAAGGTTCTTTACATACTTGGCATTATCTTCGATAAACTTCTTACGGGGCGGAACCTTGTCGCCCATGAGGGTGGTAAAGATCTCGTCAGCCGCTGCAATATTCTCAACGGTTACCTGGATCAGAGTACGCTTATTGAAGTCCATGGTGGTTTCCCAAAGCTGTTCTGCGTCCATTTCACCCAGACCTTTGTAGCGCTGGGGAGGCTTGATGCCCTGACGGCCGATCTCATTCAGGAGTTTTTCCTGTTCTTTTTCGCTGTAGGTGTAATATACATTTTTGCCCTTTTCCGTTTTATAAAGGGGAGGCTGAGCGATGTATACATAACCGCCTTCGATCAGGGGTCTCATGTAGCGATAGAAGAATGTCAGCAGCAGAGTACGGATATGAGCACCGTCAACGTCTGCGTCGGTCATGATGATGATCTTGTGGTAACGAAGCTTTTCAATGTTGAAATCTTCGCCGATGTTGCAGCCGAAAGCGGTGATCATGTTCTTGATCTCGTCGGAATTGAGGATCTTGTCCAGTCTGGCCTTTTCTACGTTCAGGATCTTACCGCGCAGAGGAAGGATCGCCTGACGGGAACGGTCACGGCCCATCTTGGCAGAACCGCCTGCGGAGTCACCTTCTACCAGGAAAATTTCGGAGAGAGCGGGATCCTTTTCGGAGCAGTCTGCCAGCTTACCGGGAAGGGCGATGCTGTCCAAAGCACCCTTACGGCGGGTCAGTTCACGAGCCTTTCTTGCGGCAACTCTGGCCTTGGCAGCCAAAAGACATCTTTCCAGCATAGCCTTGGCCTGCTGGGGATTTTCTTCCAGGAAGGCCATCAGATTTTCGTTGGTGCAGGTTTCCACGAAGCCTCGCATTTCGCTGTTGCCCAGCTTGGTCTTGGTTTGACCTTCGAACTGGGGCTGCGTCAGCTTAACGGAAATGATCGCGGTCAGACCTTCTCTTACGTCATCACCGGAAAGACCTTCTTCGTTTTCCTTAATGAACTTGTTGCGCTTGGCGTATTCATTAAATACTCTGGTCAGAGAGGAACGGAAGCCCACCATGTGGGTACCGCCTTCTGTGGTATTGATGTTATTGGCATAAGACAGGATGGTTTCGTTGTATCTGTCCGTATACTGCATGGCAATTTCGGCTTCCAGATCCTGTTTCTTTACCTCAAAGTAGATGATATCGGGATTGATCACCTCTTTGTTCTTGTTCATGTGCTTTACAAATTCCCGGATACCGCCTTCATAGTGGAAAACTTCCTTCTTTTTCCGGCCGTCCCGCTCGTCCTGCAGGGTGATCTTGATCCCCTTGTTCAGGAATGCCATTTCCCGGAGACGGTTTTCCAGTGTATCGTAGCTGTATTCCAGATCTTCGAAAATTTCACCGTCGGGCTTGAACCAGGTTTTGGAACCGGTTTTATTGGTTTCGCCTACGACTTCCAAAGGAGTCTGGGTCTTACCTCTGGCATAAACCTGGCGATAAACCTTTCCGTTTCTCTTAACTTCTACTTCCATCCTTTCGGACAAAGCGTTAACAACGGAAGCACCTACACCGTGAAGACCGCCGGATACTTTATAGCCGCCGCCTTCGCCGAACTTACCGCCGGCATGAAGCACCGTGTGGATAACTTCCACTGCAGGAATTCCAAGTTTAGGATGAATGTCAACGGGCATACCACGACCGTCGTCCTCAACCATGATAGAGTTATCTTTTCCGATCACAACATGGATCTGTTTACAGAAGCCGGCAAGAGCTTCGTCCACGCTGTTATCTACAACTTCATAAACCAGGTGATGCAGGCCCCGGGGTCCGGTACTGCCGATATACATACCCGGTCTTTTCCGAACAGGATCCAGTCCTTCCAGAACCTGAATTTGTTCTGCATTGTACTGCTGCTGCTTTACGTCTGCCGCCGCCATAAGATGATCTCCTTTTAATACAAAATCATAGCGGTTTTGTACCGCTTTTCTTCCTTTTAATAAGCTTCTATTTGTTGGGGAAAAATCCTTTAAAACAAACCTTCCCACCATATATATAGTATAGACCAGTATTCCCGCTTTTGCAAGATTTTTTAATGAAAAGGCATTTTATAGTGACATAAAGGGATTTTGTCGCTGAGAAATAAAATTTCAGTGCCTAAAAAAGAATTTAGAGAGGTATATATCACCCTTAAAAAATTTTAAATACCACCCCTGTTAGTTGTTTGGATAAAAGTTATCCACAACATGTGGACGGTTTTTCACAAAAACCGCTTATTCTCAATATTTCAAGGCTTTCGGGAGGAACAGCTTTTTTGATTTTTTGTCCTTGCCTGTGGATAACTTTTTCGGTATTATATATTCTACAACGCTCAAAGGCGTCGTTTCTTTCAAATTTTTCAGCACTTATCAAAGTGAGAAGAGGATAAAAATGTTCAATAAGATGGAGCAAGGCTGGCAGAAAACCCTGTCTTTTTTACAGGACTATGTAAACCCTGTAACCTATAATCAATGGTTCATACCTCTTACCCCTTTCTACCTGGATGAGGAAGAGGGTATTTTTGAGTTCACCATTCCGGAAACCTTTAATGAAGAAATTGCCAAAAACGCCTACGATAGATACCGCAGCGTGATCGAAAGCTGTCTTCACGATGCCTTCGGCAGACAGCTGAAGATGAAATACATGTATCCGGAAGAAGCGGAAAAGAGAGGGACCCGTACCCAGGTACTGATCGAGCCGGAATTTAAGAAAGAATTGTCTTTGAATCCTAAATATGTATTCGATTCTTTCGTTGTAGGCGTAAATAACCGGATCGCACATGCCGCTTCCATGGCCGTAGCTGAACAGCCCAGCCGGGTTTATAACCCTCTTTTCCTTTATGGCGGCGTAGGTCTTGGAAAAACCCATCTGATGCATGCTATTGCACATCATTCCATTCAAAAAAATCCCAACTTAAAGGTTCTTTATGTAACCGCAGAGACCTTTACCAATGAAACCATCAAAGCCATCCGCGATGGTAAAATGACAGAATTCCGTCAGAAAT
>SVCV01000056.1 GCA_015058185.1 Clostridiales bacterium
CCGATCGATATAGCCGCTTTTTCGGGCTGCCCCCAGGATGAAGCGATAGAAGGCTTCCCCGTAAGATTTATGGCTGAACAGGGGCTCTGTCAAGACGCTTCCCTGAAGGCGAACCCAGTTATTTTCCATTCTGCTATCCAATTTTTAACCTCTCTTTTCTGTGCCGCTGCTACCGGAACGCATTGCCCTGGGAAATTTGTTTTCCGGTATGATCCACCCGGTAATTGCTTTTATAGATAAGTTGACCTACAGGAACGATCTCATATCCCTGGCTTTGGAGATCTTCCAGAATGCGGGGCAGGTATTCTTCCACGGTTTCCGCATTGTTGTGAAACAAAACAATGGATCCGGGCTGTATGTTTCCTGTGACCCGGCTTACCACCTCTTCTGCGGAAATATCCTTCCAGTCCAGGCTGTCCACAGACCATTGGATCACATGGTACCCCAATTCCTCCGCAGTCTCCATCAGAGTATTGTTGTAGGATCCGAAAGGCGGACGAAACAGAGTAGGGGGCTTTCCCGTAAGCCCTTCGATGGTTTCTGCTGTGGCATTCAACTCTTCCCGGATCTTCTCGGGGGAGAGGTTTGCCATGTCCGGATGGGTTGCGGAGTGACTTTCCACTTCGTGGCCTCTGGCCGCAATGGTTTTTACATCTTCCGGAAAGTCCTTTGCCCAAAAGTCCACCAGAAAAAAGGTGGTTTTTACATTGTATTGGTCTAAAATATCCAAAATTGCCTCTGTGTGTTCATTCCCCCAGGCTGCATCGAAACTGATGGCCACCTTTTTCGCATCGGTGTCTACGGAATAGACGGGGATCTTGCGATCTGCCCCGAAGCTGGGAAAGGGATTGAAAAAAGACATCGAGACCATACCTGTGGCAGCTGCAAGAAAAAGGACCGTCACCATAACCGGCACAGGCAATCTTTTTTGCGAAGCGTTTTTTTTCGTCATGATCATACCTCCGTTTACAGCGGTTCTTCATATTGTATGAACCGCAAAGCAGGGATATGAAAGCAGGAATAGGGCAAAAACGACAGCAGAGACTGACAGGTTTTTCCCCCGGACGAGGATATACTGTAGAGGCTCCCTCTTTGAGGGAGCTGTCAGCGAAGCTGACTGAGGGAGTCTGCAAACAGGCCTCCCCTGTGAAGGGGAGGTGGCGCGAAGCGCCGGAGGGGTTGCTGCATCATGACCATCTATGCTGAATTTCTGTTTTTCGAAAACGCCCTGGTTGGCTGGCTGCTTTTATATCTGACAGGCCGCCTCTTTGGAAACCTGCCCGGCTGTAGGCGGCTCCTGCTGGGAAGCCTTCTTTCCGGGCTGGCTGCCTTTATTCTGTTTCTTCCATATCAGCCCCTTTGGCTTCTCGCCTTGTTTCGGATCTTCTTTCCCCTTGGGCTGATTCTTATGGTCTTTGGGCGGAAGGGTGGATGGACGCGCATTTTTCGGCAGCTGATCCTCTTTTACTTACTGAGCTTTGGTGCCGGGGGGATCACCGTTGGCCTTTTGTACTTCACGGAAACGCCGGGGGTAACAGCAGGAGGATTTTTCTACACAGGGAAACTTACCTGGCTTCATGTGGGTTTGGGGATCGCCGGATCCTGGTTGGGACTTTCGTTTCTGGTCAGGTTTCTGCGCCAGCGCATCCAAAGACAACGGACTACCGCCTCCCTTCGTATTGTGGCCGGGGATCGAAGCATATCCGTAAAGGGGTTCATGGATACGGGAAACTTTCTCAAAGATCCCTTATCCGGCTGTCCTGTGATCCTGGCGGAGGAGAAGGTGTTTCAGCAATTGTGGCCGGGAGGGATCCCGCCTTCCCGGTTTCGACTGATCCCCTTTCGGTCTTTAGGCGCAAAAGAGGGGATTTTGAAAGGGGTGCTTCCGGATGCGATTTATTTGGAAACGGAGCCTCCCCGGAAATTAAAGAAGGGCGTTGTGATCGCCCTTTGTGATGAAACGTTATCGAAGGGACTGCAGGGCGAGGAATATGACCTGATCCTGCATCCGGAAATTCTGGAAGGAGAAATGATCTGTTATGCATAGGCTGTTTCAGATTTTAAAACATAAATGGCTGATGGGGCTTTTGGCGAAAAAAGACCTGCTTTTGTACATAGGAGGCAGCGAGGTTTTGCCTCCGCCTCTTTCTTCAGAGGAAGAACGGCGGCTGGCAGCTATGCTGGTTTCCGGTACAGAACCTGCGAGAGAAGAGGCAAGGGTGTCCCTTATTGAACATAACCTCCGGCTGGTAGTTTACATCGCCCGAAAGTTTGAAAGCGCCGGTGTGAATATGGAGGATCTGATCTCCATCGGTACCATCGGTCTCATCAAAGCTGTGAATACCTTCAACCCGGAAAAGAATATTAAGCTGGCCACCTATGCTTCCCGGTGCATTGAAAATGAGATCCTCATGTTTCTTCGGCGAAACAGCAGGATCCGGGCAGAGGTCTCCTTTGATGAACCTTTGAATGTGGACTGGGATGGAAACGAACTTTTGCTGTCGGATATTTTAGGGACGGAAGAGGATGAGGTCTACGGCCATTTAGAGGAGGAAGTGAACCACAAATTGCTGCATTACGCAATGAAAAAGCTGACCTGCCGGGAGCAGCAGATCATGGAAATGCGCTTCGGCCTGGTCAGCGGAAAAGAAATGACCCAAAAGGAAGTGGCGGATCAAATGGGGATCTCCCAATCCTACATCTCCCGTTTGGAGAAAAAAATCATTTTGCGGCTTCAGAAAGAGATCCGAAAGTTAGGATGATCAGATCTCTAACTTGAGCAAGTCTTCGTAAGTTTCTCTCTTAACCGAGAGTCTGGATTCCCCGTTCTTTGTCATAACCAGGGCAGGACGGGGATTTCTGTTGTAGGTGCTTGCCATGGAGTAGTTGTAGGCACCGGTGCAGGTAACGGCGATGAGATCGCCTCTCTTCAGTTCGGGAAGTTCCACATCCCATGCCACGATGTCGCCGCTTTCGCAGCACTTGCCTGCAATGGTCACAGGGCCGGCAGCCGGCTTTTCGGGATCCTCGATATAAATGACATCGTACTTTGCCTGATAGAGGGCGGGGCGGGGATTGTCGCCGAAACCACCGTTTACGGCTGCATAAACTCTTCCGGTAGCGGCTTCCTTAATGGAGCCGATCTCGTAGATGGTGATACCCGCTTCGCCGCAGATCCAGCGGCCGGGTTCGATGATGATAGTAGGTCTGGTGAGGTCGTTGGCTTTGCAGAAGGTTTCGATCTTTTCCATCATGGGCTCGATGAAGTGTGCAACGGGCTTTCTTTCCGGCTCTCCCGCGTATTGGATGCCGTAACCGCCGCCCAGGTTCAGTTCCTTGGTCTCGAAACCGAATTCCTTTTTGACCTTCAGGATGATGTTCAAAATGATCTCCGTAGCCAATACATGGGACCGGTTGTCCATGAGCTGGGAGCCTACGTGGAAGTGGAAACCCTTCAAATCCAGGTTATCGAAGTTTTCCAGGATGCCGGTCAGGAAGCCGGGTTCGATCACCTTGTTGGGGGAGAATCCAAATTTGGAGTCCAGGTGGCCGGTGGAGATGTACTGATGGGTATGGCTGTCTACGCCGGGGGTGACCCGCAGCAGAACGGAGGCCTTTTTGCCCAGGAGGCCGGCCCGTTCGTTGAGCAGTTCCAGTTCGGACAGGCTGTCGGAAACGAAGGTCCCTACGCCTTCCTTCAGTGCTAAGTCCATTTCGTCCTGAGACTTGTTATTGCCGTGGAACATGAGGTTTTCAGCCTTTGCACCGGCTTTGATAGCAGTATAGATCTCGCCGCCGGAAACCACGTCCATTCCCAGGCCTTCTCTTTGGATGATCCGGCACATCTCTAAGGTTTGGAAGGCCTTGGATGCAAAGAGAGCCTTGGTATTGGGGTACTTTTCCAGAAAATCTCTGCGGATCTCTGCGCAGCGTTCCACGATGTGGGTCTCCGACATGACATACAAAGGGGTTCCGTACTCCTTTGCCAGTTCTACGGTATCACAATTATCAAAAATGTAATGCATAGTTTTCTCCTTAGTTTTTCTCGATCCGCTCAAGAGAGATGCGGTTCTTTTTGGTATCGACATCCAGGACTCTGACCTGGATCACATCGCCCACGGAAACCACGTCCATGGCCCGCTTTACAAAGCGGTTGGACAGTTTGGAAATATGGACCAGTCCATCCTGGTGAACGCCGATGTCCACGAAGGCGCCGAAGTCAGCTACGTTCCGTACGGTTCCGGTGAGTTCCATACCGGGCTGCAGGCTGTTGATGTCCATAATATCTTCCCGAAGAAGGGGAGCGTCCAGCTCCGCTCTGGGGTCTCTTCCCGGCTTTAAGAGTTCGTCCACCATATCCTTCAGGGTGGGGAGGCCGATGCCTAAAATATCTGCGGTTTTCTGCCAACCCATGTCTTCGATGGTGTGGGGTAATTTGCCTACCTTATGGGCCTTTACATCTTCCGGTGTCAGGCCTGTCAGCTTCAGCAGTTCCTTTGCGGCGGTATAGGATTCGGGGTGGACTGCGGTATTGTCCAGGATCTCCGTGCTTTCCGGCACCCGCAGGAAACCTGCGCACTGGGTGTAAGCCTTATCGCCGATGCCCTTGACCTTTTTCAGGTCGGAACGCTTCTTGAAGCGATTTTCCTTCCGGTATTCGCAAATGTTCTTGGCGGTGGTTTGGTTAATGCCGGCGATCCTTGCCAGGAGGGAGGGAGAGGCTGTATTCAGGTCTGCGCCTACGGAGGATACGCAGGATTCCACAACGCCGTCTAAGGATTCGGACAGCCGCTTGGGATTCATGTCGTGCTGATACTGACCGACACCGATGGATTTGGGTTCAATTTTGACCAGTTCTGCCATAGGATCCTGCAGTCTTCTGGCAATGGAGACTGCGCTTCTCAGGGAAACGTCCAGTTCCGGGAATTCCTGAGCTCCCAGCTTGGAGGCGGAATAAACGGAAGCGCCGGCTTCATTGGTCATGATATAGCTGACGGGGCGGGACAGTTTTTTGATCAGCCCTGCCACGAAAATTTCACTTTCTTTGGAGGCGGTACCGTTGCCGATGGAGATCACGTCTACCTTGCACTTCTGAATGAGGGCTGCCAGAACCTTCTCCGCTTCCTCTTTCTTATTCTGAGGAGGGGTGGGGTAGACTACGGTGGTAGCCATCAGGTTGCCTGCATCGTCTACTACAGCGATCTTACAGCCGGTTCGGTAGGCCGGGTCAAAACCCATGACGACTTTCCCTTTTACGGGCGGGATCATAAGGCAGCCTTTCAGGTTTTCGCCGAATACGTGGATAGCCTGTTCTTCTGCTCTTTCAGTCAGGATGTTTCGGATCTCCGTAGAGATAGAAGGTTGGAGCAGTCTGGTCCATGCGTCTTCCAAAGCTGTTGCTACATAGGCGGTGGCACTTACGGCAGGCTCCTTGCACAGTCGCTTTTTCAGATAAGCCACGGCCCGGTTTTCCTTCGGTATTGCGGTGGGATCCTCCTGAGGTTTGTCCGTCAGGATTTTTACAGTAAGGACTTCTTCTTTTTCTCCCCGGTTAATGGCCAAGATCCGGTGGGAAGGAAGGGTCTTCAGACTCTCGGAGAAGTCATAATACATACGGTAAACCGTATCTTCTTCGGTTTTCGCAGAGGCGGTAAGCCAACCCTTTTCCAAAATGGTGTCCCGGATCCACTTCCGGTATTCCGCATCGTCGGAAACTTGCTGTGCGATGATGTCCATGGCTCCCTGCAGGGCATCCTGAACGGTGGGAACTTCTTCTGTCAAAAAGCTTTCCGCTTCTTTTTCCATATCGGTTTTGGGGTTCTGCAGCAGCATGAGCATAGACAGAGGTTCCAGCCCCCGCTCGATGGCTACAGATGCCCGGGTTTTTCTCTTGGGCCGGAAGGGGCGGTAAATATCATCCACTTCCGTAATGGTGAGAGCCTTATCGATGGATGCGGAGATCTCTTCCGTCAGGTTTCCCTGGGCTTCGATAAGACGCCGCACTTCTTCTTTTCTGCTCTCTAAAGCCCGCAGGCTGGTGAGCCGTTCTCCCAAATTCCGGAGTGCGTCATCGTCCAGTCCGCCGGTAGCTTCTTTTCGATATCTCGCAATAAAGGGAATGGTGTTGCCCTGGTCCAGCAGATCGACTGCTGCATTGACCTGATTCAACCGAATCCCTAATTCTTTCGCTAATGTTTCGTTGATGTTCATAAAAAGCCTCTGTTTTTCGTTGAAATTTCAGACCCCTCATTATACTATACTTTATCGCTGTTTTGCAAGAAAGAGGCAGCTTCCGGCGGAATCTTTTCTGCCCCCGGATCGGCCTGCCGGATAATCTGCAGCGGGAAATTTATTTCGCTTGCATTATTTTCCTTTCCGGGTTATAATGTTGTCACACTCTAAAGTGTTAAAGAGAAAGAGGAGGGGCCAAATGTCCTACGAATCCAAATTAAAGAGTCCTGAAATGGATGAACTGCTTCAGGCAATTCTCCTTCTTGAAACGGAAGAAGAAGCTTATCGATTCTTTGATGACCTTTGTACGATCAAGGAAATGAAAGCGATCTGCCAGAGATTCCAGGTAGCCCGCTGCCTGACACAGCAAAAGACCTATGCGGAAATTGAAGCCCTTACAGGTGCCAGCACCGCTACCATCAGCCGGGTCAACCGTTCCCTCGCTTATGGCTCCGATGGGTATAAGGTCGTTTTTGAGAGGATGGACTGATCTGTGCTGATCTATTTTTTCAATGGACAGAAACAGAATATTTCCTCTGCAGAAAAAATCAGTGAAAAACTTCTCCGGCTGGCGCTTGCCGATTACAGCGCTCGCCGGGGTTTGTCTTTGGCGAAAGCCGATACAGAATCTCTTCCCCTGGTGCGCGAGCCTGGGGAAAAGCCATTTTTTGAGGACCTTCCCCAGGTACATTTTTCCGTCAGCCATTCTTTCCACATTTGGGCCTGCGCCATGGACGACTCTCCCGTAGGGCTGGATCTGGAAGTTCCCGGCCTTAGGTGGAAAGAGGATTCGCCCGAGAGAAGGGAAAAGATCGCTCGGCGTTTTTTCACGGCGGCGGAGAATCGGTATTTAGAGGATCATCCGGACGCGTTTTTCGACTTTTGGGTGCGGAAAGAGGCCTGTTTAAAGCTTACCGGCAAGGGGATCTCCGGAGGGTTGTCTTCGGTTTCTTTGGTGGAAGATGACCGGATCAAGACCGTTGATCAGGGATATTTCTTTACGGGACTTGATTTGGATCCGGAGGCTGCTGCAGCTTGCTGTACGGAAGGACCTTGTGAGATCGAGGCATTGATCCCCTTGGTTTTGGATGAGGTGGCTTGTCATGAATGAGAATGCAAAGGATGCGGCTCTTCGGTATTTAGGCCCCCGGGATCATACAGCAAAAGAGGTGGCCTCCCATTTGAAGGAAAAGGGGTTCTCTGCTGAAGACATTGAACCGGTGATCGCGTTTCTGAAGGATTGCCGCTACGTGGATGATGAGGACTTTGCCCAGCGTTTTGTGATCATGTCCATCGAAAAGGGACGAGGTCCCGGCCGGATCCGTCACGATTTGGAGGAAAAGGGGATCCCGTCCTCCCTGATCCGTATTTTGCTGGAAGAACATTACGAGGCGGATCACGAAAAGGAACTGGCTCTGGACTTGGGCCGAAAGAAAGCCGGCGAAAATCCGGAGGAAAAGGATCTTGCCCGGGCGGGACGGTTTTTAGCCTCCCGGGGTTTTGGCAATTCCACCATACATTATGTTCTTGGAGTGCTTCGGAAAGAAGCGCGGATGGAGGACGAATAAAAGTAAGGCACTGTCTTGTTTGACAGTGCCTTTTCTTTTATTTTACTCCGTTTTTCCTGCACCATTGACCAAGGGTGCATTCCCCGCATTTGGGGTTTCTGGCGATGCAGACTCTTCGTCCGTGCCAAATCAATGCGTGGTGCATGAGGATCCAGTTTTCTTCCGGGATGGCTTTCATGAGAGCCAGTTCCGTTTTTAAAACATCCTTTTCCGCAGTAAGCCCAATGCGGTTTGCCAGACGGAACACATGGGTGTCCACGGCGATCCGGGGAATATTGAAACCTACGGAGAGAACTACGTTAGCGGTTTTTCGTCCCACGCCGGGCAGGGCGATGAGCTTTTCGTAATCTGCAGGAACTTCGCCGCCGTATTCCCGGTCCAGCATTTCTGCCAGAGCCTTGATGTTCTTCGCCTTGGTGCGGTACATACCGATGGTACGCAGGATCGTTTCCAGCTCATCCTGGTCTGCAGCCGCCAAGGTTTTCGCGTCCGGGCATTTTGCGAAAAGTTCCGGCGTGATGTTGTTCACGCTTTTGTCCGTGGTTTGCGCCGAGAGAACCACGGCAATGAGAAGCTGGAAGGTGTTCTCAAAGTTCAAAGCGCACTCTGCCTGAGGGTAGAGCCGTTCCATTTCCTTGATGAGTAATTTTCTTTCTTCCACTTTCAGCTTTGCCATGTTGTTCTCCTAAGCGGTTTCCTTTTTTGCGGTCAGTCCATTCAAAAGGATGGGCATTAAATCTTCGGCACTCCAGGGCTGTTTCAGGCTGCCCTGTGCACCGGGTCCGATCAGGTTGTAGTTTCGGGTCAGGAAGGTGTTGATGGCACCGGCGATGGCGGCAGTGGCCAGTTCCGGATCCATTTGGATAAATTCACCGGAGAGGATCCCTTCCGCAAGGATATCATGAAGCGTTTTTGTCCGGAACTTCATAAACTGGCCGATGGCTTCGCAAAGCCGACCATCCTGGAACAGGGTGTGGTCACTCATGAAGCGGCTCAGGTGGTTCTTGCCATTTCCTACAGCGGACATGAATTCCATTTCAAAATGGACGTAGCGAAGGATCTTTTCCTTTGTATCTCCGGCACTTTCCAGAAGGGGCTGCAGGTTCTTGTAGTAATGCTGGGTCACATAGCGGTCAAAGATATCGAAGAAGATATCTTCTTTGCTGCCGAAGTATTCATACACAGTACCTTTGCCGATGCCTGCAGCTTCTGCGATCTCGATGATCTTGGTATCCGTATAGCCTTTTTCACAGAACAGCTCAAAGGCTTTTGTCAGGATGAGTTCTTTCTTAAGACTCTTTGCTGAGGCCACGGGACTCATCCTCCTTCCGCCATCCGGCTTCCAGTTCTGCGATTTCTTCCTTGCGGCGAGCTTTTCTTGCAAACCGCTTCAGTCTCTTATCATCAACAGCTGCGTAGAGGATGGGGATCATAAGCAGAGTTACTACAGTAGAGCCGATGAGGCCGCCGATGATGGAGATGGCCATAGGTGCCAGCATTTCGCCGCCGTCGCCCAGACCCAGGGACATGGGGATCATGCCCACGCAGGTGGTGATGGTTGTGATCAGGATGGGACGCAGCCGCAGCTTACCGGCTGTAACAATGGCAGCGTCTCTGCCCATGGTTTCCCGGTTTTGTACGATGAATTCAATGAGCAGGATGGAGTTGTTTACTACGATACCTACCAGCATGATCAGGCCGATAAAGGATGTGGCACACAGGGTCTTGCCCGTCAGCACCAGTGCCAGGAAGGATCCGGACATGGCGAAGGGGATGGCCATCATAACCATGATGGGCAGGATCAGGGATTCAAATTGCGCAGCCAGAACCATGTATACCAACAGGATGGCTACGATCAGGGCGATGAACAGAGTCTTGAAGGAATCCATCATTTCCTCGTTCAGACCGCCGGTGGAGTAGGAATATCCGTCGGGGAAGGGATAGGAATCGACCAGTTCCATAACATTGGCAGAGGTTTTCGCCAGGTTGCTGCCGATAATGTCACAGTTTACGGTGATGTACCGCTGCTGGTTGCTGCGGTCGATCTGAGAGGGAGAGTTGCCGTATTCCAGTTCCGCCAGCTGTCCTACGGGCACCATTTGGCCCGTGGCAGTGGGAATCAGGATCTGTTTCATATTGTCGATGGATTTGCCGTAAGTATCGGACAGGGACAAGGTAATGTCGGTCTCCTCGCCGTTCATTTTCAGAGATGTGGATGCGGAACCGGACAGGGCTGTCTGCAGGCCGTTGGCCAGCTGATAAGCGGTCACGCCGTAATAGGAGGCGGTAGTCCGATCCAGTTTGACCCGCAGCTCGGGGTTTCCTTCGGTATAGCTGGTGGATGCGGTGTCTACATCGGGCAGGGCTTCGAT
>SVCV01000057.1 GCA_015058185.1 Clostridiales bacterium
TTACATCCTCCTTCACTCCGGGGACGGTGGAGAATTCATGAAGAATACCGTCGATTTTGATAGAAGTGACGGCTGCACCGGGGAGGGAAGAGAGAAGGATTCTTCTCAGGCTGTTCCCCAGAGTCGTACCATAACCTCTTTCCAGAGGTTCCACGATGAACTTGCCGTAATTGCTGTCGTCGCCATGCAGGATACATTCGATGGTCGGTTTTTCGATTTCTATCATGCAAATATCCTCCTTTCCATAGCAAGGTGGGAAAGAATTCCCACCGGGAAATTACTTGGAGTAAAGTTCGACAATGAGGTGTTCTGCAACGGGAGTATCGATATCTTCTCTCCGGGGCAGGGCCAGAACCTTACCTTCCAGCTTTTCGGTATCAATGCTGATCCAGGAAGGAGTGCTGATGGCCATGTCCTTGATTTCCTTGAACTTGGGAGAAGCAGCGCTCTTTTCCTTAACCTTGATTACATCTCCGGCCTTAATTGCCATGGAGGGAATGTTCTGCTTCTTGCCGTTTACGGTGAAGTGGCCGTGGAGAACCAGCTGACGAGCTTCCTTTCTGGAGGAAGCAAAGCCCATGCGGAATACTGCGTTGTCAAAACGGGTTTCCAGCATGATGAGCAGGTTTTCACCGGTTACGCCCTTCTTCTTGGCGGCCTTTTCAAAATAATTTCTGAACTGAGTTTCCTGCAGGCCATAGAATCTCTTAGCCTTCTGCTTTTCTCTCAGCTGCAGACCATAGTTGGACTGCTTACCCTTTCTATCCTGTCCATGCTGACCGGGGGCATATGCGCGACGCTCAAGAGCACACTTGGAGCAGTAGCATCTTTCGCCCTTCAGGAACAGTTTCTGTCCTTCTCTTCTGCACAGTCTGCAGGAGGGTCCTGTATATCTTGCCATTGTTGTAGACCTCCCTTACTCAAACTCTTCTTCTCTTGGGCGGACGGCATCCATTGTGAGGAATGGGTGTGATGTCCTTGATCAGGCTGATTTCCAGACCAGCTGCCTGGAGTGCTCTGATAGCTGCTTCCCGACCGGAACCGGGGCCCTTTACATAAACTTCTACGGTCTTCAGACCCTGTTCGATAGCTGCCTTGGCAGCTTCTTCTGCTACCATCTGAGCTGCGAAGGGAGTAGACTTTCTGGAACCCTTGAAGCCCATTGCGCCGGAGCTGGACCAGGAAATTGCATTACCGGCCAGGTCGGTCAGGGTTACGAGGGTGTTGTTGAAGGTGGACTGGATATGAGCCTGACCACGTTCGATATTCTTCCGCTCTCTCTTCTTCTTGCGGATAGTTTTCTTTACCTGCTTTGCCATTTGCTCATCCCTCCTTTACTTCTTCTTCTTTCTGCCAACGGTCTTCTTGGGACCCTTACGAGTTCTGGCATTGGTCTTGGTCTTCTGACCGCGAACGGGGAGACCTCTTCTGTGACGAATGCCTCTGTAGCAGCCGATTTCCATCAGCCGCTTAATGTTCAGGGATACTTCTCTGCGAAGATCACCTTCTACACTGTATTCGGAATCGATGATCTTTCTGATTGCACCAACTTCATCTTCAGACAGATCCTTAACACGGGTGTCCGGATTGATGCCGGCCTTCTTCAGGATTTCATTGGAAGTAGTTCTACCAATGCCGTAGATATAGGTAAGGCCAATTTCCACTCTTTTGTCTCTGGGTAAATCGACACCGGCTATACGAGCCATATTTGATTTCCTCCTTCTTTTGGTTGTATCTTGCGGTAAGGGCCTTTCGCCTCTTCCGCGTCATGTACTTGGAGTTACTTTATTTGAAAGTCTCAAAGGTCAGTCCCGCTGTCTCACGACAGGAGGACACAGCCGCAACCAAAGAGAACAATCTTACATATTTGTCATCCCTGCTTCTGCTTGTGCTTGGGATTTTCGCAAATCACCATGACCTTGCCGTTTCTCTTTACGACTTTGCACTTTTCGCAAATGGGCTTTACGGAAGCTCTAACCTTCATTTTTAATTCCTCCTAATTGTTTCCTCTACTTATCTCTCCAGGTAATGCGGCCCCTGGATAAATCGTAGGGGGACAACTCTACCTTTACTCTGTCACCAGGCAGGATCCGAATAAAATTCATACGGATCTTACCGGAGATATGAGCCAGAATTTCATAGCCGTTTTCCAACTTTACGACAAACATTGCGTTAGGCTGTGCCTCCAGCACAGTTCCAAACACTTCAATTACATCTTTCTTCGCCACCGGGAGCACCTCCTTCGCCGTTATCGGCTTCTTTGGATCTCATAAAACGCTTTAACACTTCCCGAAGAGCACTGTCATAGACTTTCTCTCCCTGGGAAAGTTTCTCATTTAAATCATGGATGATCACATTCTGCCTTTGCAGATGCTTTGCCTTTTTCCGTTTCGGACGCTCCAGAGTCCTGTACTTTCCATCAGCAACCCACACCTCTTCGGGGGAGTCGACCTTTACTACGATGTAGAATCGGCCGTTATCCCGTCCGGCGATGGAGCTGACGATCTGGCCGGGTATCAGGTTTCGCATATGTCACCTTTTCCTAAATGGTCAGCAGTAAGGGTTCGTCTTCGGTAATCACTACGGTGTTCTCGTAATGAGCGGAAAGAGAACCGTCTACTGTCACTACCGTCCAATCGTCCTCAAGGACCTTTACTTTCCAGCTTCCGGCGTTGATCATGGGCTCAATGGCCAGACACATACCGGGCTGCAGCTTGGGACCTCTTCCGGGAGGACCGTAGTTGGGGATCTGGGGCTCCTCATGCATGGCTCGACCAATTCCATGGCCTACGAAATCCCGCACAACGGAGCAGCCGGCTGCTTCTGCGTGACGCTGAATGGCAGAGGACACATCGGATAACCGGAAGCCGGGGCGGCAATACTTCAAGCCTTCGAAAAAGCTTTCTTCCGTTGCCCGGATCAGGTGGGCTGCATCTTCCGATACAGCACCTACGGCGTAGGTGCGGGCTGCGTCGCTGTAATAGCCTTGATAAATGGTGCCCACATCCACGCTTACGATGTCTCCCTCTTTCAGCTTGCGCCGGCCAGGGATACCGTGCACGACCTGTTCGTTTACCGATACGCAGGCACTGGCGGGATAACCGCTGTAGCCTTTGAATGCGGGGATCATTCCCTCAGAGAGAATGGTCTTTTCTACGAACTCATCGATCGCCGCGGTGGTGATGCCGGGCCGGATCAGGTCAGCCAATTCTCTAAGAATTCGTGCTGTTACCCGACCGGACTCCGCCATAAGCCGGATCTCATCCGGCGATTTCATAATAATCACGTTATGCCCCCACTGCACTTACGATGGCTTCGAATACGGCCGCGGGACCGCCTACACCTTCAATGTGAAGAATGTTTCCGGATTCCTCGTAGTAAGAAATCAGGGGACTTGTCTGATCCTGATATACCTTGAAACGGTTCTTAACGGTTTCTTCGGTATCGTCGGCTCTCTGATAAACTTCGCCGCCGCAGGAATCGCATACGCCTTCTACTTTAGGAGGCATATTGGTTACATGGTAGGGAGTACCGCACTGGCGGCAAACCCGGCGACCGATCATCCGGTCGAGGAGTTCATCCTCATCAACGCAGAGATTGATCACATAGTCAAGCTTGGAGCCCATCTTGGACAGGCATTCATCCAAAGCTTCGGCCTGATAGATGGTCCGGGGGAAGCCATCCAGCAGGAAGCCGTCCTGACAATCAGGAGCCTTCAGCCGGTCTTCAACCAGAGCTACTACCAGTTCGTCGGGAACCAGGGCACCGCTGTCCATAAATTCTTTGGCCTTCTTGCCCAGAGGGGTTCCTTCTTTTACATTTTTGCGGAAAATGTCCCCGGTGGAGATGTGGGGGATGTTGTACTTTTCCGCGATCTTAACGGCCTGGGTGCCTTTGCCGGCTCCCGGAGGGCCTAATAATACCAGTCTAAACATATCTGTCCTCTCCCGGTCACTACTTCAGGAAGCCCTGATAGTTTCTCATGACCATCTGATTTTCCAGCTGCTTCATAGTATCCAGTGCTACGCCTACTGCGATGAGCAGGGAGGTTCCGCCGAAGCTGATCTGCAGAGCAGTAAACTGCTGGATCAGGGTGGGGATGGTAGCTACGATAGCCAGGAAAATTGCACTTGTGAAAGTGATTCTGGTCATAACCTTCGACAGGTATTCGGTGGTGGTCCGACCGGGACGAATGCCGGGGATGAAACCGCCGTTTGCCCGCATATTCTCAGAAACGTTCTGAGGATTGAAGGTAATTGCAGTATAGAAGTAGGTAAAGAGAATAATCAGTACAATGTTCAGGATTGCATATACCCAAACGCCGGGGTCTCCGTAAGGAGAGATCCACTTGGTGACCCAATTTGCGAAAGCGGAATCGGGCCAGAAGAAGCCGGCAGTTAAGGGGAACTGCAGCAGAGCCATTGAAAAGATTACAGGGATAACACCCGCCTGGTTTACCTTGATAGGAATGTGGGTGCTCTGTCCGCCATACATCTTCCGTCCTACAACTCTCTTTGCATACTGTACGGGGATCCGTCTCTGACCCTGCTGGACCAGGATTACGCCTACGATTACAGCGATCGCGAAGATCACAAAGATGATGAGAGCGAGAAGAGTTACCTGATCATCCTGATAGCTTGCCCATGCAGAGCGAATGCCGCTGGGCATTCTTGCGATGATGCCGCCGAAGATGATGAGGGAGATACCATTACCGATACCATGTTCGTTGATCTGTTCACCGAGCCACATCAGGAATGCGGTACCGGCTGCCAGAACGATAACTACGGTTGCTACGGAGAAGAAGTCCGTGCTCCGCAGAGCGTCCTTGAAGAGACCGATGGTCATACCGATGGCCTGTACGAAAGCCAGAACAACGGTGAGGTAACGGGTGTACTGAGCGATCTTTTTCCGACCTTCAACGCCTTCGCGGGAAAGAGCTTCCAGCTTGGGGATCGCGATGGTCAGCAGCTGCAGGATAATGGATGCAGTAATGTAAGGAGTGATGCTCAGTGCAAAAATGGTAAAGTTACTGAATGCGCCGCCGGAAAACAGATCGAAGAGTCCGAAGATACCCATTTCATTGCTGAAGATGGATTCCAGGATGTCCCGATCGATCCCGGGAACAGGGATGTTGGAGCCGACCCGGAAGATGAGCAGCATCACGACAGTGAAGATGATCTTTTTCCGGATATCAGCGATCTTCCATGCCCGGGCAACGGTTCTGAGCATTTCCATACTAAAGTACCTCTGCCTTTCCGCCGGCAGCTTCAATCTTTTCTGCTGCGGCCTTGCTGAACTTGTGAGCCTTTACGGTAACCTTCTTTTCGAGGGTTCCTTCGCCGAGGATCTTGACGCCGTCAAGTTCCTTCTTGATCAGTCCTGCTTCAAGCAGCAGTTCGGGAGTGATTTCGGTACCATCTTCGAATACGTTGAGAGCTTCAACGTTAACGATGGCCCATTCGATCTTCCAAATGTTGGTGAATCCGCGCTTGGGAATTCTTCTGTACAGAGGCATCTGACCGCCTTCAAAGCCGAGACGAGTACCGCCGCCGCTTCTGGACTTCTGGCCGTTCATACCTCTGCCGGCAGTGGTGCCCAGGCCGGAACCGGAGCCTCTGCCAACTCTCTTGGACTTATGGGTGGAGCCTTCGGGAGCCCGCAATTCATGCAGTTTCATAGCTACAACACCTCCTATTAGTTTTCTTCTACAGTAACAAGATGGCTTACCTTCTTGACGGAACCCCAGGTCTGAGCGTTGTCAGGGAGTTCTACAGTCTGGTGCATCTTGCGGAGGCCCAGAGCCTCTACGACTTTTCTCTGACGGGGAGAGGAGCCGATAACGCTCTTGGTCAGCGTGATCTTGATGGTCTTTTCATTTGCCATTTTACGTTTCCTCCCTTATCCTAAAATTTCTTCCTTGGTCTTGCCACGGAGACGAGCAACCTGCTCAAGGGTCTTCATGTTCTTCAGACCTTCCATGGTTGCGTAAGCCATGTTACCGGCGTTGTTGGAGCCGATGGACTTAGCGCGAACATCCTTCAGACCAGCCAGTTCCAGAACGGTACGAACGGAGCTGCCGGCGATAACGCCGGTACCGGGAGCTGCGGGCATGATCAGAACCTGACCTGCACCGAAGATACCCAGAGATCTGTGGGGTACGGTAGTACCAACCATGGGAACGTAAATCAGATTTTTCTTGGCGCTCTCGATAGCCTTTCTTACAGCTTCGGGGATTTCCTGAGCCTTACCCTGGCCAACACCTACGTAACCTTCGCCATTGCCGACTGCTACGGTAACACTGAACCGGAAGTTAGTGCCGCCCTTTACAACCTTGGCTACACGTCTGATGTTGATGATGGATTCCTGAAGTTCCAGCTGAGACGCATCAATAGTATTGTATCGCATTGTGTTTCTCCTCCTCTTAGAATTTCAGGCCGGCTTCTCTTGCGCCGTCAGCCAGTTCCTGGACTCTGCCGTGATACAGGTAGCCGCCTCTGTCGAAGACTACAGTATCAATGCCCTTTTCCAGAGCTTTCTTACCCAGAGCCAGACCAACCAGCTTAGCAGCTTCCTTGTTGCCGCCGTATGCAGCCTGGGCCTTGATTTCCTTGTCCAGGGAAGATGCAGCGATCAGGGTGTTGCCGGTGGTGTCATCAATGATCTGAGCGGAGATATTCTTAAGACTTCTGTAAACGCAAAGCCGGGGTTTTGCAGGAGTGCCGAAAACATTTTTACGCACTCTGGCATGTCTGGCCAGACGTCTATCATTTCTGCTTAACTTCTTTGCCATGTTTTCACTCCTTTCTTACTTCTTACCGGTCTTGCCTTCCTTCCGGCGGATAACTTCGTCAACATACTTGACGCCCTTGCCCTTGTAGGGTTCGGGAGGTCTCTTGGATCTCAGGACTGCTGCGTAGTTGCCTACCAGAGCCTTGTCGATGCCCTTGACTACGATTTCCGTTGCGGAGGGAGCTTCGGTGGTGATCCCTTCGGGATCTTCCATTTCGATGGGGTGGGAGTAGCCCAGGTTCAGAACCAGGACGTTGCCCTTCTTTTCTACTCTGTAACCTACGCCAACCAGCTGCAGCTTCTTTTCGAAACCGTTGGTTACGCCGGTTACCATGTTGTTGATCAGGGTTCTGGACAGGCCGTGAGCAGAACGTTCATCCTTGGAATCGCCTGCGCGGGTAACGGTCAGAACACCATTTTCCATTTCAATTTTTACTAAGCTGCTGATCTGCTCCTGCAGTTCACCTTTAGGTCCTTTAACAGTAACAAAGTTGCTGTCACTGACATTCACCTCAACGCCTGCAGGAAGAGATACGGGCAGTCTGCCAATTCTAGACATATCTTTTCTTCCTTTCCGTTACCAAACGTAGCAGATAACTTCGCCGCCAACGCCTAACTTTCTGGCTTCCTTGTCGCTGATGATGCCATTAGACGTAGAGATGATTGCGATACCCAGACCACCCAGTACCTTGGGTACTTCGTTGCTCTTGGCATAAACCTTGAGGCCGGGCTTGGAGATCTTCTTAATTCCGTTGATGACCTTTTCCTTATTAGCACCGTACTTCATCTGTACACGAATGGTGCCCTGAACGCCATCTTCAATGATATCATATCCTTTGATATAACCTTCTTCCAGCAGGATGCCTGCGATAGACTTCTTCATCTTGGAAGCGGGGATATCAACGGTTGCGTGTCCTACAGTATTCGCATTGCGGATTCTGGTAAGCATATCCGCGATGGGATCTGTCATTGTCATTGCTGTAACCTCCCTTCGTTTGAAGTAATATTACCAACTGGCTTTTCTAACGCCGGGAATTTCTCCCTTATAAGCCAATTCTCTGAAGCAGATACGGCAGATGCCGTACTTTCTCAGGTATGCATGGGGCCGTCCGCAGAGCTTGCATCTGGTGTATGCACGAGTGGAAAACTTAGGTTTTCTCTGCTGTTTTACCTTGAGAGATGTCTTTGCCATTTTTTTACCTCCTCTATTACTTTGCCAGCGGCATGCCGAGGAGTTCCAGCAGAGCCAGAGCTTCTTCGTCGGTCTTTGCGGTGGTGGTAAATACGATGTTCATTCCCTTGATCACTTCTACGTTATCGTAAACGATTTCGGGGAAGATCAGCTGCTCCTTAACGCCCATGGAGTAGTTTCCGCGGCCGTCAAATGCATCTCTGTTAACACCCTTGAAGTCTCTTACGCGGGGCAGAGCGATGTTGAACAGCTTATCGGCAAAGTCGTACATGTTGTCGCCTCTCAGGGTGACCTTTGCGCCAACAGAGTTGCCCTCACGGACCTTAAAGTTAGCGATAGATTTCCGGGCCTTGGTCACTACGGGACGCTGACCGGTGATCAGTGCGATTTCAGCGATTGCACCCTCAAGAATCTTGGGGTTATCCTTTGCTTCGCCCAGTCCCATGTTGACGGTGATCTTTTCCAGCTTGGGAACTTCCATGGTGTTCTTGTACTGGAACTTTTCCATCAAAGCCGGGAACACTTTTGTTTTATAAGTTTCTCTCAGTCTTGCTGCCAAGATGGTTCCCTCCTCTCATCAATCCAGGACCTGGCCGGTCTTCTTGGATACTCTCTTCTTACGGCCATTTTCTACAATGTAGCCCACTCTGGTGGGTGCCTTGGCCTTGCTGTCCCAGAACATTACGTTAGAAGCATGGATGGGACCTTCCTGATGCTTGATTTCTGCAGCTTCCTTGCGGGTCTGCTTCTGATGCTTGGTCTGAACGTTGACGCCTTCAACGATTACCCGTTCGGTCTTGGGGAATACTTTCAGGACTTTGCCCTTCTTGCCCTTGTCCTTACCGGTGATGACCAGTACTGTATCATTCTTTTTGATATTCACTGTCGGCACCTCCACTACAGAACTTCGGGAGCCAGGGATACGATCTTCATGAAGCTCTTATCTCTCAGCTCTCTGGCTACGGGCCCGAAAATACGGGTGCCCACGGGGTTCTTATCTTCTTTAATAATAACTGCTGCGTTCTGATCGAACTTTACATAGCTTCCGTCCATACGACGAGCGCCGGTCTTGGTCCGTACTACTACGGCCTTAACTACGTCACCCTTCTTTACTACGCCACCGGGGGTAGCTTCCTTAACGGCGCATACGATGATGTCGCCGATGTTTGCATACTTCCGGCTGGTACCGCCGAGGATACGGATGCACAGTAATTCTTTCGCGCCAGAATTGTCAGCAACTCTTAATCTGCTTTCAGGCTGAATCATTTTACTCTACCTCCTACTTTACCTTTTCGACGATGTTTACCAGGCGCCATCTCTTGTCCTTGGACAGAGGTCTGGTTTCCATGATCCGGACTTTGTCGCCGATATTACATTCGTTATTTTCATCATGAGCCTTGAACTTCTTGGTTCTCTTAACGGCCTTACCGTAAAGGGAATGTCTTACAAATTCTTCGGCTGCAACGACGATGGTCTTATCCATCTTATCGCTTACCACGATGCCAACTCTTGTCTTTCTTCTGTTTCTTACTGCATCTGCCATGACTTACATCCTCCTTTCCGTAGCCTTATGCTCTCTTAATTTCCTTTTCCCGAAGCACGGTCTTGGCCCGGGCGATTTCCTTCTTCAGATCCCGCAGCTTGATGGGATTTTCAAGCTGGCCAGTGGTGTACTGGAAACGGAGATTGAAGAGTTCCTTCTTCAGTTTGGTGATTTCGCTGTTCAGTTCAGCTTCAGTCAGTTCTCTCAGCTTTTCGATCTTCATTATGCTTCACCACCCTCTGCAACAACCTGTTCCTTAACGGCAAACTTGCACTTTACGGGCAGCTTGTGGGAAGCCAGTCTCATAGCTTCTCTTGCCTTATCTTCAGGAACGCCTTCGATTTCGAACATGACCCGGCCGGGCTTAACTACTGCTACCCAGTATTCGGGAGCACCCTTACCGGAACCCATACGAACTTCTGCAGGCTTCTTGGTAACGGACTTGTGAGGGAAAATTTTGATGTAGACCTTACCGCCT
>SVCV01000058.1 GCA_015058185.1 Clostridiales bacterium
AATATACCAGGGCAGAAGCTTCAAGGTATATCGCGGTATGGGCAGCCTGGCCGCTATGGCAAAGGGCAGCAAGGACCGCTATTTCCAGGAAGACAACAAGAAGCTGGTTCCCGAAGGCGTAGAAGGCCGTGTACCCTATAAGGGAAGCCTGAGCGACACCATCTATCAGCTGCTGGGCGGCATCAAGTCCGGCATGGGCTATACCGGCTGCCACGACATTACCGAACTGCACAGCAAGGCACAGTTTGTGCGCATTACCGGCGCAGGTCTGAAGGAAAGCCATCCCCACGATATTTATATCACCAAGGAAGCTCCCAACTACTCCACCCAGATCTGAAAATAAAACAACAAACCATCGGGCCGTGGCGGTTGCTTCGGCCCGGTTTTTTGTTCCAAAAACGGCCCCAAAAACTTTACTGCAAAAAAATTAAAAAAATTGCGGGAAAAGTGTTGACAAAAGGGTATTGGGTGGGTTATAATCATCTTCGCCGCTGAGTCGCGGTCATATAGATATGGCGGTATAGCTCAGTTGGCTAGAGCAACCGGTTCATACCCGGTTTGTCGTTGGTTCAAATCCGACTACCGCTACCAGGCCCGTTGGTCAAGCGGTTAAGACACCGCCCTTTCACGGCGGTAACGGGGGTTCGATTCCCCCACGGGTCACCAAAAGCAAACTCCCATCCAATAGGATGGGAGTTTTGCTTTTTAAAAATTTCTGGGGGAATCGAACCGAAGAACGAGGCCGTGAAGAAAACGACCCGGTGAGTCGTTTTTAGGCCGAGAGCTTTGCGAGGACACGAGCAAAGCAGCAAAGATTTTCGAAGAAAATATTTGTCGGTCCCCCACGGGTCACCAAAAGCAAACTCCCATCCAATAGGATGGGAGTTTTGCTTTTTAAAAATTTCTGGGGGAATCGAACCGAAGAACGAGGCCGTGAAGAAAACGACCCGGTGAGTCGTTTTTAGGCCGAGAGCTTTGCGAGGACACGAGCAAAGCAGCAAAGATTTTCGAAGAAAATATTTGTCGGTCCCCCACGGGTCACTAAAACAAAGAGACCACCCAATGGCGAGTGGCCATAAAACAGTTTCAGTCCCGGTAGGATTACCTGCCGGGACTGTTCTTGTATAGCTCACAATGATGTGATAAAATGGGCAAAACAATTAGAAATATTTGAATTTGTCGAACAGATGGATAAAACAATATTTAATAATAAAAGGCGTTAACTGATGTAAAGAAAAGAGGTTGGTGTATGAAAAAATATATATTTTTGCCACTTATTCTGATACTGGGATTGCTCTGCGGATGCAGCAGTTCGGAATGCCCGATATCTGCGGCAGAACAGGAACTGTTGGCAAACGCAGATGCCCGACGGGAATCAATTCTGAACAGCCCAACAGAAATTGCTGTTACCGGTGACTGCTATTATGTATCTGCAGATGGTGATGACAGTAACGATGGCAGAAGTGAGGATACCCCCTGGGCATCACTGGATAAGGTGAACGGTACGCCTCTGAACCCCGGTGACGGTGTGTTCTTCCGCCGCGGAGACATCTGGCGCGGAGAAGCCCTCATTGCACAGAATGGTGTTACATACTCTGCCTATGGTGAGGGCGCTAAACCCGGTATTTACGGTTCTCCGGAAAACGGTGCAGACCCTTTAAAATGGAGACTGATGGACGGCACAGATAATATCTGGGTTTTCTATAAGGATATTATGGACTGCGGTGATATCGTTCTGGATGGCAGTATGGACCTTGCAGACAAAGCACCTGTATGGTGGACAGGGGACAGATATGTAAAGTTTGTTGTGGGTGTCGATGATTACAGCACCCTGATGCAAAAACCGACTTTTGACCCTGCAAAAGATATGGGTGACCTTCAGTATTTTAATGATATTGATTATTCTGACCTCAATTCACAGCATCCGATATATGTTTATGAATATGCTGACAGAGGAGGAAAACTCTACCTGCGATGTGATGAAGGTAATCCGGGTGAAGTATATCAATCCATTGAATTTTGCTGTGACCCGTACAACGGCAGTGTGGTGACACTGAACTTTGGATATATGTCCGTGCTTGATAATATATCGGTGATGTATGGCGGTCATGCAATTGAAGCTAACGGGGGCAGACTTGTACAGAACTGCGAAGTTGGATATATGGGTGCAATGACACATACCTTCTATGACGCAGAAACAATCTATTCCGGCGACGGCATCAGCCATACTCTCAATATGCTTGTAGAGAACAACTACGTGCATCATGTATTCAATGGTGGGATTGCAGCAGGCGAGATGGCTTTTGCAGCTAATGGAGAACTTGCAGATGTTGAGGAAACTCAGGGCAATAATACAATTCGCGGCAACTTGCTAGAGTACACCGCAGGTATTACTCTGATCAACTGGGAAGAAGAGGTCAACAAACTGCACAGATTTAAGGACATTCTGATTGAGGACAACTATGTGATGTATTCCACCACCGCAGGAGACCCTCAAAGAAAAAAGGCAAGTGGCATTATCGGTGCTCTGGTTTTCTCGGGCAGTGATATGCCTCTGCCGTGCGCCAACGAAAATCTTGTGATTAAAGACAATGTTTTGTACTGCTCAGATGGTGCTCTCATTATCAGCGGTATGCCGCAGGAATACTATCCTGTATACAGCGGAAATACTTATATGCAAAACCAGAATAAACCATTTGCATATTGGTGTTTCGACGATGGAAATTTCAGTATGTTCATGACAAAAAAACACAGTGAAATGGAAACTTTTGTACATGAAGAACTTGGAGACAAAACTGGCGTTGTTTTACAATAAGAAAACATTTAAGTAAATTCCAATATGTCGAATAAATATAAGGGCGCACTTCTATACACCTTTCGGTGTAGTGCGTTATATGCGCTTTTGAACCGCACTAATGCAAACTACTCCTCCCTCTGAGATTTCTCATAGGGAGGAGTAACTGTTTTATGAAGCCCTGCTAAATGGCGGAGGATCTTTTTCTGGAAGCGTTTTATTAAAGCTTGATGTCGATCTTGGGTTCGTCGTAATTGCGGCGGAAGAGGACGATCTTGCGGCCCACACACTGTACGGGCTCGGCCCGAAGAAGCTGGGCAAGCTGATCGCAAAGATCGTAGGGATCCTCCATCACCGTCTCCAACACCGTGATCTTGATCAATTCTCTGGCCCGAAGGGCGTCATCCAGCTGATTGATCAGATTCTCGCTGAGCCCGTCCTTGCCGATCTGGAATATGGCTTTGATGGGGTTGGCCAGCTTTCGAAGGGCCGCACGCTGTTTTCCGGTAAGCATAGTCTATATCCTCTCTTTTAATCGATAAAATCAAATTCCCACTCGCCCATACGGACGGTGCTGTCCTCCGTTGCGCCCTTTTGACGCAGCGCCTCGATGATGCCCTCGCTGATCAGGTACTGCTGGAAACGGCGCATGGAACCCTCGTCCTCGGCATAGGTTGTATCGAGAATGTACTCCACGCTGCCGCCGCTGACCACGAAGATATCGCCGTCCATGGTGATCTCGAAACCCTTTTCGTAGATGTCCTTTTCGGGCATCTCCTCCTCCACAAAGGCCAGAGGCTTGGGAAGAGTCTGCAGGATGGCCGCAGTCTCCTTCAAAAGGGGGTCAAAGCCCTGGATGGCCGCTGCGGATACGGGAAAGATCTTCACGCCCGAAGGCTCCAGTTCCGCCTTCAGCCGCTCCAGATTTTCTTCCGCGCCGGGGATGTCCATCTTATTGGCAGCCACAAGCTCCGGGATCTCGCAAAGCCGCTCGCTGTAGCGGCCAAGCTCATAACGGATCTGGCGATAATCCTCCAGGGGATCCCGGCCTTCGCTTCCGGATACATCCAGAACATGGATCAGCATCCGGGTGCGTTCCACATGGCGAAGGAAGTCATGACCGAGACCCGCGCCGTCCGCCGCGCCTTCGATCAAGCCGGGGATGTCCGCCAGTACAAAGCTGTCCTCATAGAACTTTACAACGCCCAGATTGGGAGTCAAGGTAGTAAAGTGATAGTTGGCGATCTTGGGCCGGGCGCTGGTCAGAACGGAGAGAATGGTGGACTTGCCCACATTGGGAAGACCCACAAGGCCCACATCCGCAATGGTCTTCAGTTCCAATTCCACTTCATGTTCCAGGGTCTTCTGCCCGGGCTGGGAGAAGCGGGGTGCCTGCCGGGTAGGCGTGGCAAAGCGGGCATTGCCCTTGCCGCCCTTGCCGCCGTGGAGAACGATGCGGCTCTTGCCGGGTTCGCGCATATCCGCCACGATCCTTCCGGATTCCAGATCCCGAACCAGTGTGCCCACGGGCACCTTGATGACCAGATCCTGTCCGTTTCGTCCGGAACCCATCTTGGCCTTACCCATTTCGCCGTTTTCCGCCCGGAAGAAGCGCTGGAAGCGGAAATCCAAAAGGGTATTCATATCGGGATCCGCATAGAACACCAGATTGCCGCCCCGGCCGCCATCGCCGCCGTCAGGGCCGCCGCGGGCCACATACTTTTCCCGATGGAAGGAGGAACGGCCGTCGCCGCCGTTGCCGGATTTGATCACGATCCTCGTCTTATCTACAAACTGCATATTCACTCATCCTTTTTTTCATATAAACAGTATTCCCGAAGGGGGCAGCTGCCACACTTGGGTTTTCTGGCATCGCAGACCTGCCGCCCATGATAGATCAGCCAATGATGGGCGTCCGACCAGTCCTTTTGGGGAATGTTCTGCATCAGCTGTTCTTCCGTTTTTTCCACATCCTTTGCCTTGGCAAGACCCAGACGATTGGATACCCGAAACACATGGGTGTCTACCGCAATAGCCGGAGTTCCAAAGGCATTGGAGACCACCACGTTGGCCGTCTTTCGTCCCACGCCCGGAAGCTTTGTCAGCACATCCCGGTCTGTGGGTACCTCACCGCCGTATTCCTCCAGAAGGATCCGGCTGGTCTTGAGAATGTTTCTTCCCTTTGTATTGAAAAAACCGCAGCTTTTGATGTAGGGGGCAAGCTCCTCTTCCGTAAGGGCAGCCATCTTTTCCGGTGTTCCGTAGAGGGGGAAGAGCACCCGGGTGCAACGGTTCACCTGCTTGTCCGTACACTGAGCGGAAAGCATGGTGGCGATCAGAAGCTCAAAGGGATTCTGGAATTCCAGCGCAGGCTTTGCGTCCGGATAAGTCTGTTTGAGGATCCTTAAGATCTCTTGTATACGCGCATTTTCTTGCATAACAAAAACCTCCATGCTTCAACATTTAATTATACACACAGAGGCCATAAAATAGCAATTATTTCTTTTTGTTCATTCCCCCGAGCATCTGCATCAGGTTCATCATCTGCATAAGCTGGTTCATTTGGCCCAGGGGCGCTGGGCCTGTACTTTGGGGATTCATACCGCCAAGCATCTGCAGAAGCTGCATGGGATTTCCGCCGTTTCCCAAGCCCGGCACCGATGGAAAGGTTTCCGTATTCCCCTTGGTCTCCAAAAAGGGCTCCTGCCGTACAAAGGGGCTTTGCCCGAATGCGGATGGGGGGCGGGTGCTGTTTGCGGCGGGGGGAAAGAAAGCGTTCTCCTCCCTTCCCCGGTTTTCCATGGGCCGGGGAAGCTCCACCCCAAGGCGCTCGGCGATGTGCCGCCGTTCCCCGGGAGCCAGATAGGGTTCCATGGCGGCAAGATAGTCCCGGGCTCCCTGAAGCCCCTGCTCGTTTCGGATCCGTTCCGCCATTCGAAGGGCCGGCGAAGCTTCCTCAAAGCCCCGGTTCCCGGGCAGTCGCCTGGTGGAATAGTTGGGCGGCATTCTCTGCATGTTCCTCACCTCTCTTTCTTCAGTCTATGCAAAAAGACACGCAGGGGTTCAACGGCGCATAGAAATGGAAAAGGAGGTGAAGCTATGAAGCGTGATCTGAAAAATTCCCTAAACCGGGAAAAGGAACAAAATCCCCCCCGAAGCGGGCCCTTAAAGCCCGAAGACATAGATCCCCGATCCATGGAAAACCTGCAGGATACGGTGGCCCACTACAGCCAAAAAAGCGAATCCGAACTCTTTATGGACCTAAAACGCTTTCAGGAGGCGGGCGTGATGGAACCTGCGGCCCTTTACGATGTGGCAAAACGGATCGCCCCCATGCTGGACCCCATGCAGCAGCAGCGGCTCCGGAGCATCCTTCGGGAGCTGGGACTCTGATTTCAAAATCGGCATGCTTGTCCCATTTCCTTCCCTGTCGTATAATAAAAAGCAGAAAACACGGAAGGATCGTTCTGTATGCATCGGTTTTACAAAAAACTTGCCTGCCTGCTCCTCGCCCTGCTGCTTCTTTTGACTGGCGGCTGCAGCCCTTCGGAAAAGGAGCTTCTCCCTTCGGAAACGGAAATGCTTCTTCCGGAGGAGAGACCGCAAGCCCTGTTTCTTCCCTATGATGAAAAGGGAGAACTTCTTCGAAGCGGACGGGATGCGGACGGAAACTATGGAATGGTCAGTTCCGCCAATGCCTATGCCACAAAAGCCGGCCTTGATGTTCTGAAAGCCGGCGGCAATGCCATTGATGCGGCTGTGGCCGTGGCCTTTGCCATCGGAACGGTGGAGTCCTACTATTCCGGACTGGGCGGCGGCGGCTTCATGCTCATCCATTTCGGGGAGACGGGGGAAAACACCTGCATCGACTTTCGGGAGCGGGCGCCCATGGATGCGGGGCCCGAACTCTGGCCCCGTACAAAAAATGGAGATTTTGCAAGCGATTATCAGATGATCGGCGGCCCCTCCATTGCCGTGCCCGGACAGGTCAAGGGCCTTCTCTATGCCCTGGAAAAATATGGAACTCTGGATCGGAAGACGGTCATCGCCCCATCCATCCGTCTGGCGGAGGAAGGCTTCCTTGTGGCGCCCTTTATGGTAGAGAGGCTGACAGATGCCTACAGTCTTTATACCTATACTCCGGAAACTGCCCGGATCTATATGAAGGATGGTCTCCCCTATTCCGTTGGAGATCTCTATAAAAACCCGGATCTGGGCAAGACCCTTCGGGCTATTTCGGAAAAGGGGGAGGCAGGCTTCTATGCCGGCGAAGTGGCTGAGGCCATCGTCTCGGAAGCCCGTGCTTACGGATCCCCCATGACCCTTGAGGATCTTGAAGACTACAGTGTGGAGGAAAAGCCCTGCCTTACGGGAACTTACCGGGGTTACACAGTGGTCGTGCCGCCCCTTCCTGCCGGGGGAACAGCGGTTCTTGAATGCCTTAACATCCTTGAAAACTTCGACGTGGGAAGTCTTGAAGCAAACAGCCCGGATTACATCCATATGCTGTCCGAATGCTTCAAGCTGGTCTTTGCGGACCGAAAAGCCTATATGGGAGATGAAGGCGAATCGGAAGCCCTTCTTTCCAAAGCTTATGCCAAAGTGCAGGCAGAGCGCATCGATCTTCAGGCGGCTTCCGCTTACAGCGAGGGAGACCCCTATGCCACGAACAGCGGTAATACCACCCACTTTTCCGTGGCGGATCGTTTTGGAAACATCGTTTCGGTGACCCAGACCAACAACGGCGGAAGCGGCATCACCGCCCCGGGAACCGGGGTACTTCTGAACAATGAAATGGCAGACTTTGATCCCGGCGAAGAAGGTCAAAATTCCATTCGAGGCGGGAAAAAGCCCCGCAGTTCCATGTGCCCCACGCTGGTCCTCAAAGAAGGTGAAGCCTTCCTCTCTCTGGGTTCCCCCGGAAGCACCCGGATCATTACCACGGTGGTACAGGTCCTCAGCCATATCCTTGACCACCATATGGACATTCAGGAAGCCATCGATGCCCCCCGTTTCTATGATGCGGCCGGTACTTTATCCCTGGAAGGCCGCATACCGGAAAGCACGCGGGCTGCCCTTATGGATATGGGGCACGCTCTGGAAGTCCGACGGGACTATGACAGCTATTTCGGCGGCGTACATGGCATCCTCCGGGCTTCCAAGGACAGCCTCCGGGGCGGCGCCGATCCTCGAAGAGATGGAAAGGCCATGGGATACTAAAATCAGCAGAATTCAAACTTGGCCTCTGGGAAGACAAGGCCCCCGATCCGGAATCGAATCGGAGGCCTTTTTCTTTAATTTAAATTAAAGCAGATTATTCTTATGTTCCACCTCGATCTCCAGGATCCGCTTATGATCGGTGCGGGTCACCCGAACCTCCAGATCCTCAAAACGGAAGCTGTCACCCACATTGGGGATACGCTCCAGCTCCGAAAGTACCCAGCCGCCAATGGTGGTGTTCTGCGCTTCTCCGTGCAGATCAAAGAAATCATATAGTTCTTTCAGATCTTCACTGCAGAGGATGCGGTAGCAGTTCTCGCCCACTTTGCGAAAAGACTCCACGACCTCGTCATGTTCATCATAGATCTCCCCTACCAGCTCCTCCAGAATGTCCTCCATGGTCACGATTCCCAGCGTGCCGCCGAAGTCATCGCTGACCACAGCAATGTGGGACTTGTTCTTCTGGAGCATTTTTAAAAGGCTGCTGATCTTTATGTGCTTCGGAACATAGATGGGATCCGTCATGATCTCCCGGATCGGCTTTTCCGTAATGCCCGTATCCCGATAGAAATTCTTTTGGTGGATCACACCTACGATTTTATCGATACTGTTCTCATAGACCAGAAGTCTGGAATACTGCGTGCTGGAAAAGATCCGGGCAACGGTTTCGAGATCCGCCTCTACACTGACCCCTTCCAAATCCACCCGGGGCGTGAGGATATCCTCCGCTTCCCGCTCCGTAAACTCGATGGCGCTTCGAAGAAGTTCTCCCTCTTCCTCATCGATACCGCCGCCTTCCTCGGCCTCATCCACCAGAACCAGAAGTTCATCCTGGGTCATGCGGCTTTCCTCGCTCACCCGGAACAAACGGGAGAGCAGCCGTTTCCAAAGGCTGAAGAGATAATTCAAGGGTTGAAAAACGCGCATCAGAATCCGAAGAAAGGGGGTCGAAAGCATAGCAAAGCGCTCCGGGGATTCCTTGGCCAGACTCTTCGGGGAGATCTCACCAAAAATCAGTACCACCAAGGTCACCACGATGGTGGAAAGGGTGGCGCCGATATCACCGAAATGCTTGACAAAGAAGATGGTTCCCATAGAAGCTACGGCTATATTTACGATATTGTTGCCGATCAGGATGGTAGAAAGAAGCCGGTCGTATTGCTCGGCCAGATCCAAAGTACGCTCCGCCTTTTTATTTCCTTTTTCTGCCATAGCCCGAAGCCGGGGACGGTTCAAAGAAGAAAAGGCTGTTTCCGTGGCCGAAAAATAGGCGGACATCAGGATCATAAATGCCATCATCAGGATGGAGCTAAAATCGTTGTTCATATCTTTCCTTTCTCATTTCTGCAATTTATGCAGAATTTCAGCACAAAAAAGCACACCTGCCGCCTAGATCCGGGCAGGTATGCCGATTTATTTCTGTTTTTTCTTTGGATCCGATTTGTCTATATCCAAAGCAGGATTCCTTTCTGTACTGTTCTACGACTATTATACGTAATTCCTTCTTTTCGGTCAAGGTTTACATCAAAGGCGCAAACAGCCTTAACAACTGCTGAATGAATTTTTGAATACCGGGCTGCTTTTTGCACCATGCTTCATCAATCTCCTGACAGTATGCAAGAGTCTCGAGATAGCTGTCCCGCATTTGTCGAAGGGCCTTCGTATCATACATCCAGACCGCACATTCATGGTGCAGATACAGGCTTCGGTAATCCAGGTTGATGGTGCCGCAGATTCCGTAAAGATCATCGCAGACAAAGGTTTTGGAATGCACAAAGCCGGGGCTGTACTCAAAAATTCTCACCCCCGCCCGGATAAGCTGTGCATAGTAGGAGCGGGTAGTAGCATGGACATAGCCCTTATCCGGAACGTGAGGCGTAATGATCCGCACATCCAGACCGCACTTTGCGGCATTGGCGAGGGCATTGATCATCTCGGAATCGATGATCAGGTACGGCGTACAGATAT
>SVCV01000059.1 GCA_015058185.1 Clostridiales bacterium
TTCGAATGCGCAGGCAGCTCCGCCGCAATGGCACAGTGCATCCGCAGCGTAAAGAAGAACGGTCACGTTTCCATCGTTTCTCTGCCCACTCAGGATGAACATCCCATCCCCGTAAAGACCATGGTTTTGAATCAGATCCATCTCCACGGCTCCAGAGCAAACCCCAACTGCGGCGCAGACGTTCTGAGCATGATGGGTTCCGGCATGATCAATGCTAAGGACATGATCACCCACGAATTCGATCTGGCAGATATCCAGAAGGCAATGGACACCTTCGTAAACCGTCTCGACGGCGCTATGAAGGTCGTAGTAAAGCCCTAACCTCTTACAAAAGCAGTCGCTTGGCCCGCAAGGGTCAGGCGACTTTTTTTTAAAATTCCCCTGCAGCAATTGACTGCGTTTTTTACATGTTATATAATAGTAAAAATGCCGAAATGGGATCGCCCATTTCCTGTCTGAAAGGAGTTGAGTGCGTTGACATTAAAGGGCCGAAGCCTGATCGAACCGAGCGATTTTTCCCTCAATGAAATAGAAGAGATTTTAAGACTTGCGGATCGCATAATCCAGGAGCCTCATTTGTATTCCGAGGTTTGTAAGGGAAAAGTGCTGGCAAGTCTTTTTTATGAACCGTCCACAAGAACCCGTTTTTCCTTTGACGCAGCCATGTACCGCTTAGGCGGACAGGTTTTGGGATTCTCCGATCCCTCCACCTCCAGCACTGCCAAGGGTGAGACCGTAGCAGACAGCGCACGGACCATCGCCCAGTACAGCGATATTATTGCAGTTCGCCATCCCAAGGAAGGTACTGCTCTCCATATGTCCCGCTATGCAGATATTCCGGTCATCAATGCCGGCGACGGCGGACATCAGCATCCCACTCAGACCCTGACAGACCTGCTGACCATCCACCATTATTATGGAAGCTTTGACGGGCTGACCGTAGGTGTTTGCGGCGACCTGAAGTTCGGCCGTACCGTACACTCCCTGATCACCTGTCTTTCCAGATACAGCAATATGCGCTTCGTCTTCATTTCTCCCGAAGAACTGAAGATCCCCAAATATGTAAAGGAAAAGGCTGAAGATGCCGGCATTCCTTACATCGAAACCACCGACCTGGAAAGCTGCATCGGCCAGCTGGATATTCTGTACATGACCAGAGTGCAAAGAGAACGCTTCGTCAGTGAAGAAGAATATCTGCGTCTGCGCGACTTCTACATCCTGACCAAGGAAAAGATGGAACGGGCCAAGGAAAAGATGATCGTTATGCATCCTCTGCCCAGAGTCAATGAGATCGCTGTAGAAGTAGACGATGACCCCCGGGCAGTTTACTTCCACCAGGTCAAGTTCGGCATGTATGTTCGTATGGCACTGATCATGAAACTTCTTGGGCTTGAAGCCCCTCAGGGGAGGTAGACTATGAACACTTCTTTGAATGTATCGTCCCTGTATGACGGGATCGTTATTGACCATATTACCCAGGGTCACGGCTATAAGATCTTCCAGCAGCTGGGCCTGGACAAAATCGATGCAGCTGTTGTTCTGATCCGGAACGTAAAGAGCAGCAAAATGGGACGCAAGGACCTGATCAAGGTTGAGACCACCGAAGAACTGAACCTGGATGTTTTGGGCCTCATCGATCCCGGCATCACTGTAAACTATATCCGCAACGGCGAAAAGGTCCGCAAGATCAAAATGGAACTGCCTCAGAAGGTAAAGGGTATTCTGACTTGCAAGAACCCCCGCTGCATTACCAACCAGGAAGCCATTAAGGACATTACGTTCCGCTTAGTGGATCCCGTTCGAAAGGAATATGCCTGTGAGTACTGCGATGTACGGACAAGCCTCTAATAACAAGACCATTCGCTACAGCGGCGGCCTTCTTTTGGATAAAGAAGGCTGCCGTGCCGGCGTGCTTTATACGAAAAATGGAAAGATCCTTTATGCCGGTCCGGAAACGGATCTGCCCTTTGATGAAAAGGTGGATCTTGCGGGCGCCTATATTGCTCCCGCATTTGTGGATCTTCACTGCCACCTTCGGGATCCCGGCTGGCCTGCCAAGGAAACCATGGAAACCGGCATGAAAGCGGCCTTAAAGGGCGGATTCGCCACCCTTTGTGCCATGGCAAACACAAACCCTGTCTGCGGAACTCCGGAGCTGGTTTTGGCAAATCACGAAAAGGCAAAGGCCTTGGATCTTTGCCGGCTGTATCAGGCTGGTGCTGCCGGTGAAAACCTGGAGGACAAGGCTGCCACGGACTATGAAGCTTTGGCGGCTGTGACCCCCATGATCACCAACGATGGAAAAACCATCTTCAGCGATGATTTCATGCGGGAACTGTTAAAGGCTTCCGCAAAGTACGGCTTTGTGGTCAGTACTCACTGCCAGCCGGAGAGAGAAACCGTAGCCCGGGATATCCGCCTCCTTGAAGAGGTGGGCGGAAACCTTCATGTAGGCCACATCAGCCGGAAGGAGACTTTGGATATGATCCGGGATGCCCGGAAGAGGGGACTTTTTCTGACTTGCGAGGTAACCCCTCATCACCTGTTTTCGTGGGACTGCGATTATAAGGTAAATCCCCCCATTCGGACGAAGGAAGATGTGGACGCTTTGATCGAGGGCGTTCGGGATGGCTCCATCGACTGTCTGGCCACGGACCATGCTCCCCATACTCCGGAGGATAAGGCTGCGGGTATGGCCGGTATTTCCAATATTGAATATGCGGCGCAGGTATTTTGGAAGGTTTTCCAGGAAAATGGCATTCCCCTGACCCGCTTCTCAGAAATGGCATCGTTCAACCCCGCAAAGCGGATCGGATTGGACTTCGGTCTTCTGAAAGAAGGATACGATGCGGATCTGGTTATTTTTAAGACGGATGTTTCCGGGACCATCGACCCTGAATCGATGATCTCCCGGTCCCATAATACGCCCTTCGGCGGCAGAGAGATCTGCGGACAGATATTGCAGACAGTAGTAGGAGGAGAAGTAAAATATGATTATCGATAAACTGTATGATGCTGCGCATAAGAAGAGCCCTGTCTGTGTAGGACTGGACCCCCAGTACTCCTACCTTCCCCAGTATCTGAAGGATAAGGATTGGTCCGTAGGTGAAAAGATTTTCGAATATAACAAGAAGATCGTAGACGCTTCCATCGAAGATGCCGGCTGCTACAAACTGCAGATCGCTTGCTACGAAGCTTTGGGTCTGGAAGGACTGGAATGCTTCGCCAAGTCTTTGAAGTACATCAGAGAAAAGGGCGCCATCGCCATTTCCGATATTAAGAGAGGGGACATTTCCTCCACTGCAAAGCAGTATGCCATCGGACATTTCACCGGCGATTTTGAAACCGACTTTATTACCGTAAACGCCTACATGGGCGAAGATGCGGTTTCTCCCTATTATGAATTCCTGGAAAAGGATAAGGGTATGTTCATCCTGATCAAGACCTCCAACCCCTCCAGCGGCGAGATCCAGGACCTGAAGCTGGGCGAAAGCACCGTTTATCAGGAAATGGGCAAGCTGGTCTCCTCCTGGGGCGAAGCTTTCGTAGGAAACTGCGGATTCAGCTCCATCGGTGCTGTTGTAGGTTTGACCTATCCCAAGGAATTTGAAGTGGTCAAGCAGATCATGCCCAAGACCTTCTTCCTGATCCCCGGTTATGGTGCTCAGGGCGGTACGGGCAAGGACATCGCTGAGATCTTCAAGGATGACATCTGCGGCGTAGTAAATTCTTCCCGCGGCATCATCACGGCTCACAAGAACAAGACCGAAGGAGAAGACTTTGATGTCTGCGTAAACCAGGCGGTCAAAGATATGAAGGAGGACATTCTCTCTTGGCTGTAATTTTAGAAAATATCCCCGTTGGTGCGGGTTGGAAAAAAGTTCGGCTCGCCTGGGACGGCGAAAAGCTGCGCCCCGGTCAGTTTATGATGCTGAAGATCCCCGGAATGGATCCTCTCCTCGGCCGACCCATCAGTATCTTCGATTGGAATGAAGAGGAAAAGACGGTGGACTTCCTGTATCAGGTAGTAGGCCGCGGCACCCAAATCATCGCAGACATGGCTCCCGGCCGGGAGATCGATCTGCAGGGCCCCTATGGCAACGGCTTCCCCCTGGTGGACGGCGACGTTACCCTTATCGGCGGCGGCGTAGGCATCGCTCCTCTTTATCGTTTGGCCAAGTGTCTGAAAGAAGCAGATCCTGCCCGTCATGTCCGGGTGCACCTGGGCTTTCGGGAAACTGCTTTGATGAAGGAAGCTTATGAATCCGTGGCAGACGAAGTTTTGATCAATATCGGCGGTTTCGTTACGGATGATGTGGATTATACGGAGGATCGGATCCTCTATACCTGCGGTCCCACTCCCATGATGGAAGTTGCCGCACGGAAAGCTCGGGAGCAGGGCAGAACCATCTATGTTTCTTTGGAAAACCGCATGGCCTGCGGTGTAGGTGCCTGCCTTGCCTGCAGCTGCAAAACCATCAAAGGAAACAAGAGAGTCTGCAAAGACGGTCCTGTTTTCGAAGGACAGGAGGTATTCTATGAGTGATCGGCTGAAGACCACCCTGTTCGGTGTTGAAATGAAAAACCCCGTAATTGCCGCATCCGGAACCTTTGGTTTCGGTCGGGAATATGCGGAACTCTTTGATATTTCCCGTTTGGGCGGGATCTCCGGCAAGGGCCTGACGCTTCACGGCGGCCCCGGAAACCAGGGGATCCGCGTGTGGGAAACGCCTTCCGGCATTATGAACAGCATCGGTTTGGAAAATCCCGGCGTAGATGCTTTCGTGGCAACGGAATGTGACTATATGCGGCAGTCCGGCGCTGCTGTTGTTGCCAATTTGGGCGGCCACAGCAAGGAAGATTATCTGGAAGGTGCAGCCCGGCTCAATGAGGCAGATGTCGATATTCTGGAACTGAATATTTCTTGCCCCAATGTAAAGGCCGGCGGCATGGCTTTCGGCATGATCCCCGAAACCGCAGAAGAAATTACCCGGGCGGTGAAGGAAGTGACCCGCTTCCCCCTGCTGGTAAAGCTTTCTCCCAATGCATCCGATATCGTTGGAGTAGCAAAGGCGGTAGAAGCCGGCGGAGCCGACGGTGTCAGCTTAGTCAATACCTTCCTGGGTATGGCTATCGATATCAATAAGCGGAAGGCTGTCTTCAACAACGTTTATGCCGGTGTTTCCGGTCCTGCCATCCGGCCCATCGCCTTACGCATGGTCCACCAGGTAGCAAAGGCCGTAAAGATCCCCGTAGTAGGCCTTGGGGGCATTGCTACTGCGGAAGACGCCATCTCCTTTATCATGGCAGGTGCCGCAGCCATCCAGGTAGGCACTATGACCTTGGCCAGTCCCAAAGTTATTTTGGACATTATCGATGGAATGGAAGCCTGGTGCGAAAAGGAAGGCATCGCCAACATCCAGGAAATCAGAGGAATCATATAAAAGGAGGAAACGAAAATGAGAGATAACATTGAAATTTTGAGAGAAACAGGTGCATTTTTGGAAGGTCATTTCCTTCTTTCTTCCGGTAAGCACAGCGGCGGTTACTGCCAGTGTGCAAAGCTGCTCCGGTTCCCGGATCTGGCAGCAGAAGTTCTCGGCACCGTTGTAAAGAAGCTGGAAGGCGTTGAGATCACCAAGGTTTGCGGACCTGCTATGGGCGGCGTTTTGGTGGCCTATGAACTGGGCCGTCAGCTGGGCAAGGAAAACATCTTCACCGAACGTAAGGACGGCGAAATGCAGCTGAGAAGAGGCTTCGAAGTAGGCCCCGGAGACAAGATCCTCATTACGGAAGACGTAGTGACCACCGGCAAGTCCACCATGGAAACCGTTAAGGCTTTGGAAGACCTGGGCGCAGAAGTGATCGGTCTGGCCTGCATCGTAGACCGTCGGGCTCCCGGCGTGGAAGTTCCCTTCCCCCTGTACAGCGCAGTAAAGCTGGAGATCGATGCCTACGATCCCGAAGATTGCCCCCTGTGCAAGGCCGGTAATCAGGAACTGGTAAAGCCCGGCAGCCGGGACATGAAGAAATAATGGCACGTGCAAGCATTCGTTCCCGTACAAACCGGCGGGAGCGGATGCTTTCTTTAACAGCGGGCATAGTTGCCCATCGGGGACTTCATAATAATGAGGGGCCGGCGCCGGAAAATACGGTGCCGGCATTTCAGGCTGCTCTGGATGCGGGTTTTGCCATTGAGCTGGATATTCAAATGACAAAGGATAAAAAGGTCGTGGTGGTTCATGACGAGAACCTGAAGAGGCTCACGGGAAGGGGACTGCTTGTCCAGGCCTTATTCTTTGAGGACCTCCGCAGTCTGAAAATCTGTGGATCCGATCAATCTGTCCCTCTTTTTTCCGAGGTTCTGGACCTGGCAGGGGGAAAGGTTCCCTTAGTCGTTGAGCTGAAAACCTGTAGGGATCGGGAAGGTCTTTGTTCCCGGGCGGCAGCTTTGTTGGATGCCTATGACGGGCCTTATTGTGTGGAGTCCTTTGATCCCCTGACCCTGAGGTGGTTCCGAAAGAATCGGCCGGAAGTTCTTCGGGGACAGCTTTCCACCCATTACGGAAAGGATAAGGTCAAAAAGCCCGGGATCTTACGGTTTCTTTTGACGAATCTTCTTTTAAATTTTCTTTCCCGGCCGGATTTTATTGCCTATAACTTTGAACACCGGAACCATTTCGGGTTTCGGCTTTACCGAAAGCTGTTTGCTCCGGTGACGGCGGTTTGGACAATAAAAAACCCTTCGGACCAGGAAATTGCCCGAAGGGAATTTGATATTGTGATCGCGGAGTGGGCTTGAGCCTCTCCTGTGTAAGGGCCGGAGGGGCTGCTTACAAAAGCTCTTCCAAACTTTCCACATAAACATCGGCCAGCTCACGAAGCTCTTCTTCGTTTCGCTTGCTGGAGGCATCGTAGACTGCCAGGACGTTCAGTCCGGCGGTCTTTGCACTTTTTGCAGCGTGGAGGGCGTCCTCAAAGACCCAGGTCCCCTCCGGATCTGTGCCTAACATTTTCGGAAGTTCATAGAAGATATATGGCTTTCTCTTGGACATTTCGCCGGTGCGGCATGTGAGGATGAACTGGAAGTAATCGATGACCCCCAGTCTTCGCAGAGCCATTTCCGCCAGTTCTTGATCCGTGGCGGTGGCGATGCACATAGGGATGCCGTGCTGCTTCATTTTTTTCAAAAGGTCCTTTGCGCCGGGCTTCAGGGGGACGGTATGTCCATAGGCGTCCCGAAGCAAGTCGTTGGCACCGGCCAAAATTTCCGGAACGGTTTTGTTGATCCCGTACTCTTTTTGGAAGTAGGCTGCAGATTCCTCCAGCGTCAGGGTTTTTAGGGCGCTGAAGAGGTCTTCCTTCGGCGTGATCCCCTGGCTTACCAAATATGCGTGACCGATATTTTTCCAAAGGGGCATGGAGTCCGTCAGGGTTCCGTCCATGTCAAAAATGGCACCTTTCATATTTGTAAAGTCGATTCTTGTTTCCTTCATTTTTTAAAAAACCTCCGGCAGTTTGAAATTGTTCTCCGGCCAAAGGACCAGCAGGGTTCCCTTTTCTACGGAGATAAGGCTTTCACATCCGGTAAATTCGTTGCTTACGCCTAAGGGCATATCCGATGTGAGGGTGGCATTTTCCAAAGGGTAGTGCAATCCCTTCAGGGTCACGCCTTCGGCGGTTTCTCCGTTGCAGAAAACGGAAATGACACCCTGATTTTGGGAGCCTAACTTCATGCCGCCGTTTGTGATGGCGGTAATGGCCATCCCTTCGCCCACAAGGTAGCCCCGGGCTCCTTGTTTGGAGAGCCATGCCAAAGTCTGCAGGTTTGCCAAGGTATGATCCAGCCGACCTCCCAAACCGCCGTAGATCACGAAGGTTTTGTAGCCAAGCTCCAGTCCTTTTTGCACCGCCAGCATAGTGTCCGTGTCATCCTTTTCCACCGGGTGGCGAAGGATCTCCACATCTTCCGGCAAAGTCTCTAAAGAGTCGAAATCTCCCATCAGAAGATTGGCTTTCAGACCGTAGGCCTGAATGTACGTGTAGCCGCCGTCTGCGGCAATGATGTAATCGTTCTTTTGCGGAAGGAGAGGCATTCCGGTAAATACCCCTGCACCTACGATATAGCAAATGGAATCCTTCATAGGGAGATCCTCCTTTTTCGTATAGCTCATTATAGCTTTCCCCGAAAGAGTTGTCCAGCCTGCGTATTTACGGGCGGGAGAAATTATGATAAACTGAGCCATATAACAGAACATACAGAGCCTTTGGGCTTTGAAGAAAGAGGTAAGAACATGAAAAAAGTGATCGCAACCGATAAGGCTCCTGCAGCCGTAGGCGCATATTCCCAGGCTATCCAGTACAACGGATTCCTTTTTTCCTCCGGACAGATCCCCATCGATCCTGCCACCGGAAATATCGTTACCGGAGACATCAAGGAACAGGCCACTCAGGTCATGAAGAACCTGGAAGCGATCCTTGCCGAAGCCGGTACGGATTTCTCCGCCGTTGTAAAGACCACCATTTTCCTGAACGACATCAACGATTTCGGTGCTGTAAATGAAGTTTACCAAAGCTTCTTCACCGGTGCATTTCCTGCCCGCTCCTGTTTCGAAGTTGCAAACCTGCCCAAGGGCGTAGGTCTTGAGATCGAAGTTATTGCCGCATTATAAGATGGGAAAGAGAGTGTCATGGGCCAGATCGAACTGAGGGCTTATGCCAAAGTAAATTTATCCATAGACGTTCTTCGCCGCCGTCCGGACGGTTACCACGAAGTCTCCATGATCCTTCAGCAGATCGATCTTTGGGATCGGGTCATCGTTTCTTCGGAACCCGGCAGCGGGAAAACCACCCTGACCACGAATCTTCCCTGGGTCCCTAAGGATCAAAAAAACATTGCGTGGAAAGCCGTTGACCTTATGCGGGAGAAATTCCGGCCCGCGGATGATCCGGATGTTTTGGTCCACCTGGGAAAAAGGATCCCTGTGGCCGCCGGTCTTGCGGGAGGAAGTTCCAACTGCGCTGCAGTTCTTCGGGCGCTGAATCACCTTTGGGGCCTTGGTCTTTCCGTACAGGAACTGATGGATCTGGGTGTGAAGCTGGGCGCGGATGTGGCCTTTTGCATTATGGCCCAGGAAGCCGTTGTTTCCACCTGTCCCGGAACGGATCCCCGGACCGTATCCACCTGTGCCCTTGCGGAGGGCATCGGCGAAAAACTGACCCCGCTTCCCCCCATGCGGAGCTGGATCCTGCTTTCCAAGCCTCCCATCAGCGTTTCCACGGCCAAGGTTTATCAAAGCCTGGTTTTGGACGAGGTGAAGGTTCGGCCGGATACCGAGGGCCTTATAACTGCCCTGGAGGAAGAGGACTGGAGAAAGGTCCTGCCTTGTATGGCCAATGTTTTGGAACTTCCGGCCATTAAGAGCAATCCCCGGATCTCGGAGATCAAAGAGCTGATGACAGGGGAGGGCGCTTTGGAGAAAGCCATGATGAGCGGAAGCGGTCCCACCGTGTTCCGGATCTTCGGCAGCAAAGAAGAGGGCGAGGCGCTTCGGGAGAAGATGCAGGCCGTGAATAAGGAGACTTTCCTGATCCGAACCTCTTTAGGAGGATATTAAACGCACAAAAGAGATGGCGCAAGCTGTCTCTTTTTTCATATTTCCGAACCTTTTTGCATATACCGTAGCAAGG
>SVCV01000060.1 GCA_015058185.1 Clostridiales bacterium
TATAAGTTATTACAACAATGAACGGATCCAAAGAAAAACAAAATGGATGCCCCCTGTTAAATACAGGGAAGCATCCATGTGTGCTTGATTCGTTCTCAATGTGTCCAGGAAACTGGGTACATATCACATGCCAGCGGGAGTTTCTTTTTATGGAATTACAGGGGCTGTCCTACTTCGTGGATCCGCATCATGTTGGTTCGTCCGGAGGTCCCTACAGGGCTTCCTGCGGTGATGACCACGATATCGCCGTCCTCCAGGAGGCCCTTACCCTTAGCCTGGGCTACCGCGTCCTGGAACAGCTGTCTTTCGTGATCGGTCCACCCTAAAAGCAAGGGCGTGGTACCCCAGCAAAGAGCCAGCCGGCGGGCGATCCTGGCATCATGAGGGAACGCATAGATCGGAGCTCTGGGACGGAACTTTGCCACGGCAAAAGCCGTACGGCCGCCGGTGGTAGGTGTCAAAATGGCCCGGGCCTTTAAGCTTGCCGCACTGGTGCAGGTGGCATGGCCGATGGCGTTGGTAATATCCTGATCCCGCATGGAGCTCTTTTCCCGAAGGATCTCTTCATAGTTCAGTTCGGCTTCTGCCGTCTGCGCAATGCGCACCATAGTGGCCACGGCTTCTTCCGGATATTTGCCGGAAGCGGTCTCACCGGAAAGCATAATGGCATCGGTCCCGTCAAGAATGGCGTTGGCAACGTCGGCAACTTCGGCTCTCGTGGGACGGGGATTGCGGATCATGGAATCCAGCATCTGGGTGGCCGTAATTACGGGGATCCCCTTAAAGTTGCAGCGACGAATGATTTTTTTCTGGATAATGGGAACTTCTTCCGGAGGGATCTCAACACCCAGGTCGCCCCGGGCTACCATAATCCCCTGGGAAACCTCCAGGATCTCCGCAATATTGTCCACGCCTTCCTTATTTTCGATCTTGGAAATAATGGGGATATCTTCCCGACCGACTTCCCGAAGGACCGCCCGGATCTCTTCCACATCGGAAGCCTTGCGAACAAAAGAAGCGGCAATAAAATCGATGCCGTTTTCCACACCGAAGAGAATATCGCTCCGATCCCGTTCCGTTACGGCCGGCAGATTGATCTTTACGCCGGGAACATTGACACCCTTGTAGTTCTTTACCGTACCGGGATTTTCCACCGTACAGAAGATCTCCGTATCCCGGATCTCCTTTACCCGAAGACCGATAAGGCCGTCGTCGATGAGGATCCGGTCTCCCACTTCCACATCCTGAGGAAGTCCCTTATAGGAGATGCTGCAGATCTCTTCAGTCCCCGGAACGTCTCTTGTGGTCAGGGTAAAATCCTGGCCCTCCTTCAGCTCTACCTGACCGGCCTCAAAAGTGCCGGTTCGGATCTCCGGCCCCTTGGTATCCAGGAGAATGGCCACAGGAAGGCTCAATTCCTGGCGGGTATCCCGGATCAGGTTGATCTTTTCCAGGTGTTCTTCGTGATTGCCGTGGGAAAAGTTCAGCCGGGCCACATTCATGCCCGCCAGCATCAGCGCCCGGAGAGTCTCCCGGTTTCCGCTGGCAGGTCCAATTGTACAAACGATCTTGGTTTTTCTCATTTTTCTTCCTTTTCTTTGATCCATGCAGCACCGACCGGAGGCACCGCTTCGAAAAAGGAGAGAGTGGGATTTAGAAATCCCACTCGTCCTCTTCATTGTCAGTATAAACCTTGGGCAGACGCTGGCCAAAACCGCAGCAGATCTCATAACTGATGGTATCTGCCAAAGCGCCAATCTCTTCTGCCAGAATGGTGTTTTCGCCATCGGTACCGACGATGATCACTTCGTCACCGGCGAACACATCGGGAACATCGGTCACATCTACCAGGAACTGGTCCATGCAGACCCGGCCTACGATGGGAGCATATACACCATTGATAATAACTCTTCCGCCCTTGCCGGAAATGGCTCTGGGCATACCGTCGGCATAACCTACGGGAACGGTACCGATAAAGCTTTCTCTTTCGGTCACGAAGGTCCGGCCGTAGCTGATGGGCGTTCCGGCAGGAACTTTCTTAACCTGGGTGAGTTCGGCCTTAACGGACATAACAGGCTTGAGTTCGAGAGCATCCCGATCCACTTCGTTGGAGGGATAGCAGCCATACAGCATAATGCCGGGACGAACGGCATCGTAATGGCCTTCGGGAACTTCCATGATGGCACCGCTGTTGGCAAAGGTCTTTACGCCGGGATCGATGCCGATGCTTTCAAGAAGCTTGCAGAAATCGTCAAACTTTTTGATCTGTTCTTTTGCAAAAGTCTTATCCGCTTCGTCTGCGGTGGCGAAGTGGGAGAATACGCCCTTCAGATTTACATTGCCCAGCTTTGCGATCTTGGCTACCATTTCGGCGCCCCTCTGATCCGGAAGGAAACCGATGCGGCCCATGCCGGTATCTACTGCGGCGTATACGGGCATAAACTTGTTTGCGGCTGCGGCTGCCCGGGAGAATGCATAGGCATTATCAACAGAGGCAACAACAGGAGTAAGATCATATTCTACGAGAACGGTTCCGTAGCGACTTGCGGTCAACCCCAGGATCACGATCTCACAGGTGAAGCCGGCCTTCCGAAGTTCGATCCCTTCACTGAGGGTTGCAACAGCCAATGCATCAGCGCCGTTTTCCAATAAGGTTTTTGCTGCGGGAACCGCACCGTGGCCATAAGCATCTGCCTTTACAACGCCGATCACCGTTTTTTCCGGTCCGACCTTTTCCCGTACCTTCTGAATGTTAAATGCTAAATTGTCGAGATTGATTTCCACCCATGCGGAACGAAGGGTATCTTGCATTTCTTTCACCACCGTTTCTGTTATTTGGGCCTGTGCGAAACAGGTCGTTTCTTGTCTTTATACCAATACTATATACCAATAATTTTCCGGTTGCAAACCGATTTTTCGGTAAAAATAATGTTTAAAGCATCGCCGGGAAAGCGGCGTTTTTCAACAAAAATTTTCATTTTTTTCAGGAGGTTTTCAAAGATGATCATTGGTGTCCCAAAAGAGATCAAAAACCAGGAAAGCAGAGTAGGGATGACGCCCGGAGGTGCAGCGGAATATATCCGCCGGGGGCATCGGGTGTTGGTCCAGGCCGGAGCAGGCACCGAAAGCGGATTTCCCGACGAAGAATATATGGCGGCAGGCTGTGAAACCTGTAAAAATGCGGCCGAAATCTATGAAAAGGCGGAAATGATCCTGAAGGTAAAGGAGCCCCTTCCCGCCGAATACGAACTTCTCCGGGAAAGGCAGCTTCTCTTTGCATTCCTTCATTTGGCCCCGGCAAAAGATCTTGCGAAGGCCCTTATGAAAAGCGGAGTCCGGGGGATCGCCTTCGAAACCGTGCAGAAAAATGACGGATCCCTGCCGCTCCTGACACCCATGAGCGAGATCGCAGGAAGGATGGCGGTTCAGGAAGGCGCAAGATTTCTTCAAAAAAATTTTGGAGGGAAAGGCATTTTGATGGCCGGCGCCGCAGGAGTCCCTCCTGCCGAGGTGCTGATCATCGGCGGAGGCGTGGTGGGAACCAACGCTGCGAAAATGGCCTTAGGGCTGGGTGCAAGGGTCACCATTGCGGACATCGACCTGGCAAGGCTGGCCTATTTGGATGATATTTTCGGAGGCAGAGTCACCACCTTAGCCTCCAACACCCGAAACCTGGAAGCGGCTATAAAAAAAGCCGATCTTCTTATCGGTGCAGTACTCCTTCCCGGAAAAGCGTCCCCTAAGCTGGTCAGCGAATCCATGGTGAAGCAAATGCAGCCCGGTTCCGTTATCGTGGATGTGGCAATTGATCAGGGTGGTTCCATCGAGACCATCCATCGGAGTTCTTATCACGAAGATCCCGTTTATTTGAAGCACGGGATCCTTCATTACGCAGTGGCCAATATGCCCGGCGCCGTTCCCAGAACCTCTACCCTGGCACTGGAGGCAGCTACCCTTCCCTACGGCCTCATGCTGGCAGATCTGGGCGTGGAAAAGGCGGTCAAAGAAAGTCCTGCCTTGCGGAAGGGACTGAACACCTTTGACGGAAAGCTCACCTGTAAAGCGGTGGCCGAAAGTCTGGATCTCCCCTTTACAGATCCCGGCGATCTGATTCGTTGATACAAAGAAAGTTGGCTTTCCCCCCTTCCGGAATGAAAAGATTTCCGGACAGGGGTCTTTTTTTTGAAGAAATCCTTATTTTTCGACAGTTTTGGCCTGTGGCTTTTCGCTTTCTTCTTGAAAAGAGCTTAAAGGTATGGTATAGTAATAAGGCTGTAGTGGCATGAATTTCAGCTTTCGGGAGGTTGCCCATGTTAAATGAAGGAAAACAGCCTTCGGATTTCATGAAGGAGGCCCTTCTTGAAGCACAGAAAGCTCTGGAGGAAGGGGAAGTTCCCGTTGGTGCCGTCATCGAAAAAGATGGAGTCATCATCGGACGGGGACACAACCGAACAGAAGGAGCGAAGGATCCCACCGCACACGGTGAAATCGAAGCCATTCGCCAGGCTGCAAAGGCTCTGGGAGGATGGAGACTCACCGGATGCCGGATGTATGTGACCATGGAACCCTGCGCCATGTGCGCCGGTGCCATCGTACTCGCCCGGCTGGATAAAGTCTTTATCGGAACTATGGACCCGAAAACAGGAGCCTGCGGCTCTCTTCGGAATGTCCTTCAGGACGAAAGGCTGAATCACTTCGCGGAGATCGAGACCGGTCTTCTGCAGCAGGAATGCCAGGATATTATGAAAAGCTTTTTCAAAAATCTCCGGCAAAGAAACAAAAAAAAGAGAAGCGCAGCGCAAAGCGGCGCTTTCCAGGAGGAATAACATGAAAAGAGCGGGCGTAATTGCAAGCCTCACCATCTTAATCGTAATTTTATCCAGCGTATTCTCCTTTGCAGGAAGCCTTGAACTGGTAAGCAGCTATCCGGAAGAAGGAAGTAAATACTCCGTAGTACAGAACGTTATGGTAAAGCTGGAGTTCAATGAAGAAGTTGCTGCAGAATCCGTACAGGATGCCAACGCAAACTGCTTCACCATCGTATCCGAAACCGGCGAAAAGATCGCCTCCCACGCACTGTACGATCCCGAAAAGAGACCCAACGAAATTTGGCTGCTGGTAGACACCGTTCTCGCATCCGATACCGGTTACAAGGTCTCCATTTCCGACAGTCTCCAGAGCACTTCCGGAAACACCCTGAGCGGAGATATTGATTTCTCCTTCAAGACCCGTAACCTGAAGACCGACAGCCGCATCAACACCATTCTGATGTTCGCCATGATCGCCGTTATGATCGTTATGACCATGATGGATACCAAGCGTCAGATGAAGAAGGAAATGGAAAAGCGGGGCAAGGTGGATACGGTAGACGTATACAAGGAAGCCAAGCGCACCGGCAAGTCCGTCGAAGAGATCGTGGCAAAGACCGAAAAGAAGAAAGAAAACGTACAGAAAAAGTACGAAGCATCCAAGGCGAAATACGAAGCTGCCAAGGAAAAGGCCGAAGCCGCTGAAAAGGCTAAGAAAAAGGCATCCTTAGGTGTTAAGGTCGTAAAGGAAAGAAGACCTATTTCCGCCATCGGCATGAGCATGCCCGCCGCAATCAAGAAAGAAAGAGATGCTAAGGAGCAGGCCAGAATCAAAGCCGAAGAAGCCAGAAAAGCTAAGGAAGCTGAATGGAAGGCCGCTGCCAACAAGAAAAAGGGCAGCCACCAGCAGCAGAAAAAGAAGAAATAAGCCTGAAACGGGGCGATCCTACAGGCAGCCGGATGAATCATAAACAAATCCGGTAAAACCACCCCAGAAACATTTCGCCTTTGTTTCTCTTCGAGAGACAAAGGCGTTTTTTGTAAAAAAGGAGATGAGAACAGTGAAGCTCAAAGGTGCACAGATCATCACAGAAGTATTATTGGAACAAGGCGTGGACACCATTTTCGGATATCCCGGCGGTGCCGCTCTTGATATTTACGATGCCCTGTATGAAAAGAGAGACCAAATCCAGCACTATCTGTCCGCTCACGAACAGGGTGCTGCTCACGCTGCAGACGGATATGCCAGAGCCACCGGCAAAACCGGCGTAGTCTTTTCCACCAGCGGCCCCGGTGCCACAAACCTGGTAACCGGCATCGCTACCGCCTATCTGGACAGCATTCCCCTGGTCGCTATCACCGCCAACGTGGGCCGGCCTGTCACCGGAAAAGACAGTTTCCAGGAAGTTTACATCGGCGGCATCACTCTTCCCATTACCAAGCATAACTATGTGGTTACAAAGGTAGAAGACCTGGCGGATACCCTTCGGGAAGCCTTCCTTATCGCAGGAAGCGGCCGCAAGGGCCCCGTTCTCGTGGACGTGCCCAAGGACATCTCCGTAGCCATGTGCGAATACACCCCCCAGCCTCCCGTAAAGCCGGAGACCCTCACCATGATCCCTCAGGCTGGTTTGGAACAGGTGGCAAAGATGCTCAATGAGAGCAAAAAGCCCCTGGTTTGCTTCGGCGGCGGTATTGTCAGCAGCGAAGCCTCCGCAGAACTGCTGGAACTGGTAAAGAAAGCTTCCCTTCCTGCCTGCCACACCATCATGGCCCAGGGCTGCCTCCGCTATGATGAACCCCTGAACCTGGGTATGCTGGGCATGCACGGAAACATGGTGGCAAACAAAGCCGTGGAACAGTGTGATTTGCTCTTAGCCATCGGCACCCGCTTCAGTGACCGGGTCGCCTTGAACACCCAGAAATTTGCTCCCAACGCAAAAATCGTTCATATCGATATCGATCCCAGTGAGATCTGCAAAAACGTTCTCGCCTACTACAGTGTAGTTGCCGACGTAAAAGCCGTTCTTCAGGGACTGATCCCTCTGGTAAAGGAAGTCGCAGACAGAGACTGGCTCGCAGAGATCGAAGGCTGGAAGGCAAAGGACTACAAGCCTCCCGTCAGCGATGACCTTCTGCCCCACAATATCATCCAGGCGATCCTGGATGCCGCGGGCGAAGATGCCATTATCGCCACCGACGTAGGCCAGCACCAGATGTGGAGCGCCCAGTACAGCAAACGGATCAAACCCCGGACCTTCCTCACCAGCGGCGGACTGGGAACCATGGGCTTTGGCTATGGTGCCGCCCTCGGCGCCCAGGCAGCGGATAAAACCCGGAACGTTGTGCACATTACCGGCGACGGCTCCTTCCATATGAATATGAACGAAGCCTGCACCGCCGTCAGCTACAACCTGCCCGTAGTTACCGTAATTCTGAACAACAATGCTCTCGGCATGGTTCGCCAGTGGCAGAGAGCCTTCTATAATCAGCACTTCTACCAAACCACCCCCAACCGGAAGACCGACTATGTAAAGGTCGCCGAAGGCTTCGGCCTCCGGGGCTACCGGGCAACCACCCTGGACGAGCTGAAGGATGCTCTGAAGAAGGCCTTCGAAGGCGAAGGTCCCGCCTGGATAGACTGCGTGCTGGACAGCGACGCAAAGGTCCTTCCCATGATCCCCCCCGGAAAGACCGTAGAAGATATCGTTTTAGAGTAAGAAAGGAGGAAGACCATGACTGAACAGAGAGAAATGGGTTTTGCAGGTTTTCCTGCTTTAGAAGAAGATTCCAGAGGAAAGCAGATGGAGATCATCTCCATCCTTGCGGAAAACAATTCCGGCGTAATGCCCCGGATCGCAGGACTCTTTGGCCGTCGGGGCTACAGCATCAATTCCATCACCTGCTCCGGAACCAATATTCCCGGCATCGCCCGGCTGACCATCAGCATCGAGGGTGATAAAAAGCTCATCGACCAGGTGATCCATCAGGTCGCAAAGCTGGTGGAAGTCCGGAATATCGAACGCCTGGATCACGAAAATACCGTCCAAAGAGAACAGCTCCTGGTGAAGGTAAAGGCAGATGAAAGCACCAGAAGCCACATCCGGGAAGTCGCCGAGATCTTTAAAGCAAAGATCGTGGACCTGGCTCCCGAAAGCATGACTGCAGCCCTCTCCGGAAAGCCCAGCAATATTGACGCCTTCCTGGAGGTTCTGAAGCATTACGAGATCCTGGAAATGTGCCGTTCCGGCGTTATCGCCCTTTCCAGAGGCAGCGAAAACGTGATGAAACTGCCCGCTGACAGAAAAATCCGCTAATAAACTGCTTGCACAGGGTTTATGACGGTATTATAATAGAAAGAAGTAAAAAAACGGGGACATCTTATGCCTCCGCGGATGAATAAAGGAGAAAGAACATGATTCAGAAGTATTATGACAAAGATTGCGATCTCAAGCTGTTCAATGGCAAGACTGTAGCTATCATGGGTTACGGCAGCCAGGGTCACGCACACGCCCTGAACCTCCACGAAAGCGGAGTTAATGTAGTAGTTGGTCTGCGGAAGGATTCTTCCAGCTGGGCAAAGGCAGAAGCCGCTGGTCTGAAGGTTATGGAAGTTGCAGAAGCTGCAAAGGCTGCTGACTTCGTTATGATGCTGGTTCCCGACGAAAAGGCTGCTGACCTGTATGCATCCGAAGTTGCTCCCAACCTGGAAGAAGGCAACGTTCTGATGTTTGCTCACGGCTTCAACATTCACTACAACTTCATCAAGCCCCCCAAGTACATCGATGTTATCATGGTTGCACCCAAGGGTCCCGGACACACCGTTCGCAGCCAGTATCAGGAAGGCCGCGGCGTTCCCAGCCTGATCGCTATCTATCAGGACAACTCCGGCAAGGCTAAGGATTACGCTCTGGCATATGCTTGCGGTATCGGCGCAGGCCGCGCAGGCATCCTGGAAACCACTTTCAAAGAAGAAACCGAAACTGACCTCTTCGGCGAACAGGCAGTTCTCTGCGGCGGCGTAACCGAGCTCATGAAAGCCGGTTTCGAAACCCTGGTAGAAGCAGGCTATGCTCCCGAAATGGCATACTTCGAATGCGTACACGAAATGAAGCTCATCGTTGACCTGATCAACAGCGGCGGTTTCGAAATGATGCGTTACTCCATCTCCAACACCGCTGAATACGGCGACTACATCACCGGCCGTCGGATCATCACCGAAGAAACCCGCAAGGAAATGAAGAAGGTTCTGAGAGAGATCCAGGACGGCTCCTTCGCCAGCGAATTCATGACCGAATGCAGCGCAGGCCGTCAGGGCAAGCTGCTGGCATCCCGTCGGATGGAAAGCGAACATCTCCTGGCAAAGACCGGTAAGGAACTGCGGGAAATGATGTCCTGGCTGAAGAAATAAGCCAAACAACCGAAACGACACTTTGTCGTTCCAACGAACAACAGGGGGGCGACCTTTTCAGGCCGCCCCTTTTTTATCACAAGGAGGAAATTATGCAGCTGCGCAGTGATAATGTAACAAAAGGCGTTGAAAGAGCCCCTAACCGTTCCCTGTTCTACGCAATGGGTTATACCAAAGAAGAACTGGAACGTCCCCTCATCGGTGTCGTAAGTGCCCACAGTGAGATCGTTCCCGGCCACATCCACCTGGATAAGGTTGCCGAAGCCGTTAAGGCCGGTATCCGCATGGCCGGCGGCACCCCCATTCTGGTGCCCTCCATCGGCGTATGCGATGGTATTGCAATGGGTCACATCGGTATGAAGTACTCTTTGGCAAGCCGTGAGCTCATCGCCGACAGCGTAGAAACCATGGCCATGGCCCACGCTTTTGACGGCCTGGTACTGATCCCCAACTGCGACAAGATCGT
>SVCV01000061.1 GCA_015058185.1 Clostridiales bacterium
AGGTTTGTACACCGAAGGCCATACCAATATGGTAGTGAGCCGGGGGTTAGGCAACAGCCTTTTCCCCCTTCGTTTCAACAATCGTCCGGAAGTGGTTCTTGTAGAATTGAAAGGCCCTGTTTGGTAAAGCAGAGGGAGTATCTATATGAAATTTATCCATTTGTCCGATCTGCATTTGGGAAAGCGTCTCAATGAGTTTTCCCTTTTGGAGGATCAGGAACACATTTTAAAACAGATCACGGAAATCATCCGGGAGGAGCATCCTGACGGGGTCCTCATCGCCGGGGATGTTTATGACAAAGCGGTGCCCTCTGCGGAAGCGGTACGGCTTTTTGATGATTTTTTGTGGGGCCTTGCCGAACAAAAGATCCCGGTTTTCGTCATCAGCGGCAACCACGATTCTCCCGAACGGATCGCCTTCGGCAGCCGGCTTATGGATCAAAGGGGCGTATACATGTCTCCGGTTTTCAGCGGAAAAACGGAACCGATCACTTTGGAGGACGAGTATGGTCTTTTGGACCTGTACCTTTTGCCGTTTATTAAGCCTGCCCACGCCAGAAAGGTATTTCCGGAAGCTTCCATTGAAACCTATACCGATGCGGTAAAGGCGGCCATCGATGCTATGGATCTGAAGCCTGATCGCCGGAATGTGCTGGTGACTCACCAGTTTGTGACCGGAGCTTTGCGCTCCGAGTCCGAAGAGCTTTCCGTAGGCGGCACCGACAATGTGGACGCCTCTGTTTTCGATGCCTTTGACTATGTAGCCTTAGGTCATATTCACCGCCCTCAGTACATGGAAGGTTCCCGGATCCGGTATTCCGGGACGCCCTTAAAGTATTCCTTCTCCGAAGCCGGTCACGAAAAATCTGTGACTGTGGTAGGCCTGCAGGAAAAGGGGACCTGGATCGTTTTTGAGATCCCTCTGACCCCTCTCCGGGATCTGCGGGAAATTCGGGGCACCTATGAAGAACTGACGGCTTTGAAGAATTATCAGGGAACCAACACCCAGGATTATTTGCATATTACCCTGACGGATGAAGAGGATGTACCGGAGGCCCTTGGACGGCTTCGGGTCATTTATCCCAATTTGATGAAGCTGGATTACGATAATACCAGAACCCGCACCAGCGGACATACGGAAGCGGCTGCTGACATGGAGAGCAAAACGCCTCTGCAGCTCTTTGGAGAATTTTATGAGGACCGGAACGGACAGCCTATGAGTTCCGAACAGGAAGCCTTTGTCCGGGAACTGATCGAGAAGATATGGGAGGGCGAAAAATGAGACCTGTGAAATTGATCCTGTCCGCTTTTGGCCCTTATGCCGGCCGGGTGGAACTGGACATGGAAAAGCTTGGGACCCAGGGTCTGTACCTGATCACCGGGGACACGGGGGCGGGAAAGACCACCATTTTCGATGCCATTACCTTTGCCCTTTATGGGGAGGCCAGCGGCAGCAACCGGGAACCTGCTATGCTTCGCTCCAAATATGCGGAAGCGGATATGCCCACGGAAGTGGAACTGACTTTCTCCTATCGGGGGAAGCTTTATACTGTAAAAAGAAATCCGAAATACGATCGTCCTGCCCAAAGAGGAGATAAACTGGTAGAGGAATCGGCAAAAGCTGAGCTTACGGGTCCCGAGGGTCTTCTTGTGACGGGGCTTCGGGATGTGAATGCCGCCATTCGGAACATCCTGGGGGTGGACCGGAATCAGTTTTCCCAAATTACCATGATCGCCCAGGGGGACTTCCTAAAGCTTCTTTTGGCCGGCACCGAAGATCGAAAAGCCATTTTCCGGGAGATTTTTAAGACCGGCCACTACCAGGTTTTGCAGGAACGGCTGAAAGCGGAGTCCGGCAACCTGACAAGGCAGTGGGAAGTAGAAAAGAGCGGTTTGGATCAGTATATCAGCGGTTTGCTTTGCGGTGAGGAGGAAGAGGTTTCCCGGAAGCTGGAAAAAGCAAAGGCCGGGGAGATGCCTATTGAGGAGATCATGCTTCTTGCTGAGACGATTTTGGCAGCAGACCTTGCGGAACAGGCATCTCTGAAGGAGAAAGAAGCGGGCCTTACACAGGCTTTGGAACAGATAAAAGAGCAGCTGCTCAAGGCGGAGAATTACCGCAAGGATCAGGATACCCTTGCGGCTCTTGAGAAAGATCGGGAACAGCATCAGACGCGGATCATTCCTCTTAAAGAAGCTTTGGAGCAGGCAAAAAAGCGTCATGCGGAAAGCGGGGATCTGGATCTGCAGATCGCAGCGCTGGAGAATGAGCTTCCTCTTTATGCGGAGGCAGAAGAGAAGAAGCGGCAGCTGGCAGAGGTTGAAAAAAATACGGTACAGCTGAAAGAAAAGATCGAAGCCGGCGAAAAGAAACTGGCGGTGCTGCAGCAGTCCCTTTTGGACCTTACAGAAGAGCAAAAGAAGCTGGAGAATGCCGGTGTAAAAAAAGAAAAACTGACGGCGGAAAAAGACGCGGCTGTTTTGCGGGAGGCTGCTTTGGAGAAGCTGGGTGCGGAGTTGGCACATCACCAGGAACTGGAGCGGCGCCTGACCATGGCCCAGTCCGTTTACCGCAAGGCTGCGGATGAAGCTGATCGGCTGCAGCAGGTATTCAGCAAACAGAACCGGGCCTTTTTAGATGACCAGGCCGGTGTTTTGGCGGAAACTCTCCGGGAAGGCGAGGCCTGTCCTGTATGCGGTTCGAAAGATCATCCTGTCCCTGCGCAGAAATCCGGGGAAGCTCCTACGGAGGAGCAGCTGGAACAGGCAAAAGAGGCCTGGGAAAAGGCCCGGGAAAAGGCCTCCGCAGAAGGGCTTGCGGCCCGGGAACTGAAAGGCAATCTGGATACTTTGGAAAGCACCCTGCAGGAGCAGATCAAGACTTTGGGCGGTTTCCGCAGTCGGGGCGATGCCGAGCTGAAGCTTCCGGAAATGCTGTTTGTGCTGAGACGAATGATCCGGGAGCTGGAGACGGAGATCCGTCAGGAAGAGGCGGCCTTGGAGCGAAAAAAGGAGATCGCAGAGATCTTGCCGAAAAAGGAGGCAGAGGGCAAATCGCTTCAGGAAACCTTAGCGGCCCTTCGGGAAAGTTTTGCCGGGGAAGGCATCCGAAAAGCGGAAACGGAAAAGCAGATCCAGGCCTTAGCGGAAAAACTCCGATTTCCCGGCCGAAGGGAAGCGGAGGCAAAGCGGGATGCCCTTTTGGAAGAAAAGAAGGCCCTGGTGCAGGCCGTGGAAACGGCACAGGGTGCCTATGAAAATACGGATCGCGTCCTGACCCAGCTCAGCGGGAAGATCCTGCAGCTGAAGAATCAGTTGGAGACTGTGCCGGAAATGGATGAAGAGGCTTTGCAGGCGGAAAAAGGCCGTTTGACGGAGGAACAAGAAGCCCTTACGGCAGCCCAGAAAACTTTGCACACCCGGATTTCGGTCAATGAAAAGGCGTTGGAAAATATCCGCAAAAAGCAGGCGGGTCTTACGGAGCTGGAGCACCGGCGCAGTTGGGTCCAGGCTCTTTCCAATACCGCCAACGGGAATATAAAAGGCAAGGAAAAAGTCATGCTGGAAACCTACATCCAGCGGGCCTATTTCGATCGGATCTTGGCCCGGGCCAACGTTCGGCTCATGGCCATGACCGACGGCCAATATGAACTGAAGCGGCGAAAGGAAGAAGACAATCTTCGCAGCCAAAGCGGACTTGAATTGGATGTAATTGATCATTATAATGGAAGCATCCGAAGTGTAAAAACCTTGTCCGGCGGGGAGTCCTTCAAGGCTTCTTTGGCTTTGGCATTAGGTTTATCCGATGAGGTACAGGAATCTGCCAGCGGCATTCAGCTGGATACTATGTTCGTGGACGAAGGCTTTGGCTCTTTGGATGAAGAATCTTTGCGGCAGGCCATCAACGCTTTGAGCGGACTGGCTGCTGGCAATCGCTTAGTCGGCTTGATCTCTCACGTAGGAGAATTAAAGACCCGGATCGATAAACAGATCCTGATCACAAAAGAAAAGGCCGGCGGCAGCCGGGCTGAAATCCTGGTATAGAAAGGCTAGTCTATGATTTCTTTAATTCTTTCGCTTGTGGTATTGGTTGTAGGCTATCTTGTCTACGGCAAGGTTGTTGAAAAAGTTTTTGGTCCTGATGATCGGAAGACCCCTGCCATTGCAATCAACGATGGTGTTGACTGCGTACCGATGCCCACCTGGAAGGCCTTCCTGATCCAGCTTCTGAACATTGCAGGAACCGGCCCCATTTTCGGTGCACTTATGGGTGCGGTTTTTGGCCCCATTGTTTTCCTTTGGATCGTATTCGGATCCATTCTGGGCGGCGCTGTTCATGACTACATGTCCGGTATGATTTCTGCCAGAAACGGCGGCCAGTCCATCGCAGAACTTTCCGGCCTTTATCTGGGAAAGATCATCAAATGGGTCATGCGTGTTTTTGCAGTATTGCTGCTGGTTCTCACCGGTACCGTTTTCGTTACCAGCCCTGCAGCGCTGATCGCTAACTTGACCCCTGATGTTTTGAGCAAGGGGTTCTGGATCATCGTTATTTTGCTTTATTATGTGCTGGCTACATTACTTCCTGTCGATAAGGTCATCGGTCGGCTGTATCCGATCTTCGGTGTGATCCTTATTGTTATGGCTGTAAGCATCGTTGCCGCAATCTTTGTGAAGGACGGCTATGTGATCCCTGAAATTCAGTTGATCAACCAGCATCCCAAGGATCTGGCGGTATGGCCCTTCATGTTTGTTACTGTAGCATGCGGTGCCATTTCCGGCTTCCATGCTACCCAGTCTCCCATGATGGCCAAGTGCATTACCCATGAAAAGAAAGGCCGCACTGTTTTCTACGGAGCCATGATTTCTGAGTCTGTTATCGCCCTGATCTGGGCAGCAGCAGGCGTTGCATTCTATGGCGCTACCGGTGGTCTCAGCGAAGCTCTCACCGCTCTTGGTCAGTCCGGCGTTGTTTATGAAATTTCCACTGGCCTCCTTGGCCTTGCCGGCGGTGCTTTGGCAGTTATCGGTGTTGTGGTTTGTCCCATTACTTCCGGCGATACCGCCTTCCGGAGTGCCCGTTTGATTTTGGGAGAATGGGCCCGTTTGGATCAGCGGAAGATGCGGAACAGACTGCTTCTGACCATTCCTATGCTGGCAGTTGCCGCTGCTCTCACTCAGATCGACTTTAATATTCTTTGGAGATACTTTGCCTGGAGTAACCAGACTCTGGCAATGATCGCTCTTTGGGTAGCCACTGCATATCTGATCAAGCACAGCCGCTACAAGTTTGCTTCTGTGATCACGGCAGCTCCTGCTACCTTTATGTCCGCGGTAAGCCTTACCTATATCCTGATGGCAAGTGAAGGCTTTGGACTCTCTTCCGCTATTGCATATCCTGCCGGTATCATTTTCGCATGCTGCCTGCTGGTATTGTACATTGTTATGTTTACGAAAAACTGCAGACGGGCAGGTCGCCTGACTGCGTAAAGAAAGAGGACTGAAAATGACTGTGCGAAAAGGACTGGTACTGGAAGGCGGCGCCATGCGGGGCATGTTCACCAACGGTGTCACCGATGTCATGATGGAAAACGGCATCACCTATGATGGCCTGGTAGGAGTTTCTGCTGGTGCAGCTTTTGGGTGCAATTACAAGTCCAATCAGCCCGGACGGGCCATTCGCTATAACACAGATTATTGTAACGATCCCCGTTACTGCAGTTTCCGGTCTTTGATCAAAACCGGGGATATTTACGGTGCGGAATTCTGCTACGAGATCATTCCCGATACACTGGACATTTTCGACTGGGATACCTTCGTAAAGAACCCCATGGAATTCCATGTGGTTTGTACAGATGTGGACACCGGGAAAGCCGTTTACAAGCAGTGCGATGAAAGGGAAGGCTGTTTCGACTGGATCCGGGCTTCTGCTTCCATGCCTATGGTTTCCCGGATCTCTCATTTGGGCGGCCATCGTCTTTTGGATGGCGGTATGGCGGACTCCATTCCCCTTCGCTACTTTGAGGGCTTGGGGTACGAAAAGAACGTCGTGGTTTTGACCCAGCCCCGGGATTTTGTAAAGAAAAAGACCAGCACCCTTCCTTTGATGCGGATCCTGCTTGGAAAATATCCCAACCTGATCAAAACCGTGGAAAATCGGCCGGACATGTACAATGAAACCTTGCGCTATATTGAGCAAAGGGAAAAAGACGGTGCGGTTTTGGTCATCGCTCCCGAAGCTCCGCTGGAAGTGGGTGCGGTGGAAAAAGATGCCCAAAAGCTTTGGGCGGTTTATCATCAGGGACGGGCCGTTATGGAAAAACAGCTGGATCAGCTGAAGGAGTTTTTGAAGTAGGAAATGAAAAACACCGTTCCCGATGCGCCCTGCCGCTTTCCGGAAGAATTGTCCCCTTCGGTAGAGGGCTACGGGATCTTTGTAACACCCCTGGCAAAAAAGGCGGGGATCCCCTATTATGGCGGGCCTGACACGGTAACCTATTTTGGACTGGCCTGTTTTAACTGAAATCCGGGCATGAGAAATTTTCTTCTGCGGCCCGTTTTGCGGCGCGTTTAAACAGGAAAGACTGTGGTATCAATAAGGGGAATTCTTACTATTATCGGTGGATCGTGTGCGCCGATAAGGACCGTAAGGATCTCTTGTGTGAATAAGGAGGTTTGTGTAGATGAAGCAATATGTTTGTTCTGTCTGCGGCTACGTGTATGACGAAGCCAAGGGCATTCCGGGCTCCATTGCTCCCGGAACGAGGTGGGAAGAAATTCCCGACGCCTGGGTCTGTCCTCTTTGCGGCGCCTCCAAGGCGGAATTCAAAGAGCAGGGTGCTGCTCCGGCTGCAAAGAAAGCAGTTCCTGTACCTGCAATGAAAACAGAGCCTCATGAATTTTCTGCGCTGGAAATGAGCGTTCTTTGCTCTAACTTGGCCAGAGGCTGTGAAAAACAATATAAGCCGGAAGAGCAGGCCCTCTTTGCGGAGCTGGCTGCTTACTTTAAGGCCGCCGCTGCAAAGGATGAGAAGGCTTCCGTCTCCGGTCTTCTGGACAGCGTAAAGAAGGACCTGGAGGAAGGATATCCCTCCGCCAATACCGCTGCCGGCTCTGAAAAGGACCGGGGTGCACTGCGGGCACTGGTTTGGGGCGAAAAGGTTTCCAATATGCTGAAATCCATCCTGACCCGTTATGAAAAAGAAGGAGATGCCATGCTGGAAAACACCGGCGTTCATCTCTGCACCATCTGCGGATTTATCTATCTGGGCGATGCCGCACCGGACCTCTGTCCCGTATGCAAGGTTCCTGCCTGGAAGTTTGAAACCATCGAAGGGAGGGCATAACCATGGCAAAAAAATATGCGGTTAGAAATCTTCGCCTTTGCACAAAGGATTGCCTGTGCCTGTATGTATGCCCCACCGGTGCTACGGATACCGAAAACAGCATCATCGATGTAAATAAATGCATTGGCTGCGGCGCCTGTGCCGGTGCCTGTCCTTCCGGAGCCATCTCCATGATGCCTTTTGAGCTGCCTCCCCAGCAGAAGCATGAGCCCGTAGTGGTAGGTGCTATGAATGACCTGCTGAGAAGCAAGACTCTGCAGGAAGCAGCCGCCGCTGCACTGCCCGGAAAACTGGCAGCAGCGATTGAAAGATCCAACCGCCTCATGGCTGAGGATATTATTCGGGAAGCCGGATATATGCTTCCCCAGAGTGCAAATACAGCAGCATTCTTAAAGAGCCTGCTGAAAATCGAAGATCCCGCTTTCCCCAAGGCAGCTGCAGAAAAGCTCCTGGAAAAGCTTAACTTTAATGAAAAACTGGAGGAAAATAAAATGGAAAAATGGAAGTGCTCCGTATGTGGTTATGTTCATGAAGGTCCCCTGCCCGCAGATTTCACCTGTCCCATCTGCAAGCAGCCCGCAAGCGTATTTGTAAAGCTGGAAGAAGAAGCTCCCAAGGCTTCCAATCCCTATGCCGGTACCAAGACTGAAAAGAATCTGGAAGAAGCTTTCGCAGGTGAAAGCCAGGCAAGAAACAAGTACACCTATTTCGCAAATATTGCCAGCAGAGAAGGCTATGATCAGCTGGCAGAGCTGTTCCTGAAGACCGCAAGAAACGAACAGGAACATGCCCGCATCTGGTTCGAAGAACTGGGTCACCTGGGCAACACTGCTGAAAACCTGGCTGCAGCAGCTGCAGGCGAACATTATGAATGGACCGACATGTACGATCGTTTCGCCAAGGACGCAGAAGAAGAAGGCTTCCCCGAACTGGCAGCCCGTTTCCGTCGTGTAGCCGCCATCGAAAAGGCTCATGAAGAAAGATACCTGGCACTGCTGAAGAATGTAGAATCCAAGCAGGTATTTGAAAAGCCCGTGGCAACCATGTGGGAATGCCGTGTATGCGGACACCTGGTAACCGATACCAAGGCTCCTGAAGTTTGTCCCACCTGCAAGTTCAGCCAGAGCTTCTTCGAAGTACGGAGTGAAAATTATTAAAGCCCCCTCAGTCAGCCTTTGGTTGACAGCTCCCCCGCAAGCGGGGGAGCCAAGGGTATGCGTACATTATTACACCCACCTTCCATTTCGGATGGTGGGTGTTTTTTTATTTTGCCTCCCCTGTGAAGGGGAGGTGGTTTTGCGACAGCAAAACCGGAGGGGTTGACACCGGCGAAACTTGCGACTACAATAAAAGAACAAATGTTCGCAAATTGTGCAAAGGAGCCGGCCATGGAAGTGTTGGAAAAACTGAGAATATTGGGGGAAAGTGCGAAGTATGATGCTTCCTGCGCCACCAGCGGCGTGGCCCGGAAAAATGTTGGCCGCATGGGAAATGCCACCTGTGCAGGGCTTTGCCATTCCTGGTCTGCGGATGGCCGCTGCATTTCTTTGCTGAAGGTTTTGCTGTCCAACGATTGCGTTTACGATTGTCAGTATTGCGTAAACCGGCGATCGGTGGATGTGGAGAGGGCTACCTTTGAACCGGAAGAACTGGCGGACCTTGCCATGGGTTTTTACCGCCGAAATTACATTGAGGGACTGTTTTTGAGTTCCGCGGTGGTGAAGTCCCCGGATCACACGGCGGAGAAAATGCTGCGATGCTTACAGCTTCTGCGGGAGGTACACGGCTTTGCGGGATACATTCATGCGAAAATCATCCCCGGAGTTTCTCCCGAACTGGTGCGGGCTTTGGGCTTTCTTGCGGATCGTTTAAGTGTGAACATGGAACTGCCTTCGGAAAAGAGCCTGGAGCTGCTTGCCCCTCAGAAAAAAGCGAAGAATATTTTCACGCCCATGGGACAAATCACAGACAGCATCGCCAACCGAAAAGAACTTTCGGCGGGCTCCGGAAAAAAGATGCTGGAATCCTCCGCGGAATACCTGAAGCCGAAGGAAACCTTGGATCCGGAAGGGGAGTATCCCCTGGTGGTTCGGGATGGCCGGAAAAAATATAAGGAGCCCTTTGCTCCGGCGGGTCAAAGCACCCAAATGATCATCGGGGCATCCCCGGAGACCGATCGCCAAATCATTCGGCTGTCGGAAAGCCTGTACAAAAAGTTCCGGCTGAAGCGGGTCTATTTTTCCGCCTATATTCCGGTGAGCGATTCCGCATTGCTGCCTT
>SVCV01000062.1 GCA_015058185.1 Clostridiales bacterium
TTCGGGCATGGAATCCTGGGGTGTGTAGAATTCATCGAAGAAGTAGCTGATGAATTCCAGGATCTGCTCGCAGTAGATCAGGTCTTTTCTGGGCTTGGGACCGGTCCGATCCATGGACAGGATCCGAAGCATCATGTCTTTCTTTTCTTCAAACAGAGCCGCTGCATCGGGCTTGAATTCCTTTGCCCAGGTCAGCAGGAAGTCGTACAGCTCTTCTGCAGGCAGCTTTACCAAAACGTCTTTGCTTACGTCATTGAGCTTATCCAAATCGAACAGGGTTCCGGAGCTGCTCATCTTTTCGGTGGTAAATACGAATTCTTCTGCAGGCGTATCGGGATTTGCGATCCGCCATTCTTCGTAATTGGAGTTCAGAATGGTCAGCAAGTATTCCCGTACGGCACCGGGGTAGTAGCCCAGGCTTCTGTAGTATTCCAAAGCCAGTTCGGGGTCCTTTCTCTTGGACAGCTTTCTCTTGTTTTCGCCTTCCATCTTCATGAGCACGGTGGTGTGGCAGTAGACGGGCAGGGGCCATTCCATAGCCTTAAACAGGGCTACATGGATGGGCAAAGAAGACAGCCATTCTTCCCCGCGGACTACGTGGGTGGTCCGCATCAGGTGGTCGTCCACTACATGAGCGAAGTGGTAGGTGGGGATGCCGGTCTGCTTCAGGATGACTACATCCTGTTCGTTTTCCGGCATGGTGAGGGCACCGCGAATCCCGTCTTCAATGGTGAAGGTGTTTGCAGCGTTTCCGGGAGCCTTGAACCGCATAACGAAGGGCTTGCCGGCTTCCAGATTTTCCTTGATATCGTCTATTGTCAATGTACGGCACTTTGCCCACTGGCCGTAATAGCCGGGGTTTGCCTTGATTTTTTCCTGTTCATCGCGGATGGCCTGGATCTCTTCTTCCGCACAGAAGCAGGGGTAAGCCAAACCTTTCTTGACCAGTTCCTTAACAAAGCACTGGTAGATCTCGCCTCTGGCGCTCTGCCAGTAGGGACCGTAGTTGCCCATTTCGCCGTCCAGGCAGGCACCCTCGTCGAAGTTTACGCCGAAGTATTTCAGAGAGGTAATAACAGCTTCTACAGCACCTTCCACTTCTCTCTTGTCATCGGTGTCTTCAATACGCAGGTAGAAAATACCTCCGCTCTGATGGGCCAGTCTTTCGTCTACAAAAGCACCGTAGAGGTTGCCCAGGTGGATGAAGCCGGTGGGGCTGGGACCCAGTCGGGTGACTCTTGCACCTTCAGGCAGGTCTCTCTTGGGATAAAGGGCTTCGTATTCTTCGGGAGTTTTGGTGATCTGGGGAAAAAGCAGATCTGCTAACTGTTTATAGTCCATATTGAAAATCTCCTGTAAAAATAAAATCGTCTGTAATAGATGGCTCTATTATAGACGATTTTTTTGAAAATGCCAATTTTATTTCCGTTTCCCGAAGCCAAATCCGGATTTCTTTGTAATGACCCGGAGGTTGCAGCTTTCCATACACAGCCCGCAGCCATCACATCGGCTTTGGTCGATCTCCAGACTCTTGTCTTCCTTTTTGATAATGGCTTCCCGGGGGCATATTTTAAAGCATGCCATACAATTCCGGCATAGTTCTTTTCGGATGATATATTTTTCTTTCAGTAATTTCATGTCATCACCGCTCTAATGGTCAGGATTACAGGCATAAGTTTTCATGTAGAAATCACATACGGTCTCCAGACATTTTTTAAAGTACTGCATAAAAGCTGCACAGGAGGGGTCCGGTTCGATTTCTTTATTGTATAGGAATCCCACAAAGAGGGTTTCCGTATCTTCGATGGAGAAGGTTTTAAAGGGACCGCTCAGGCCGCAAAAGTGGGAAAAAGAATCCGTCAGGGTAACCGCCTTATTATCCATCACCATCTGCCGGAGCATGGCGATGTTGGTGGTTTTTAATACGATATTCATTTTTTTATAGCCGGAGAACATATGCTGAATCAGATCTTCCAGAGAGGTTTCGTTGTAGTAGACAAAAGGAAGCTTTACGATCTCCTCTTTGGAAATAGTCTCTTTGTCCGATATGGGGAAGTCCGGACCCGTTCGCAGCATGATTTCTGTTTTAAACAGGGGCTCAAAGTGATAAGCATCCTCCAGGCGGCTGCCTTGGAGGACATAGGAAGGTATGCTGAGGATATGAATGACGTTGGGCTCTGCCTTTTCAAGGGCAGTGATCATATCGAGGGTATGCAGCTCAGATATCTTCATATTGTCCCGGAAGGGGGAAGTGTTGAGGGCTTTATCCAGGATGGGGAAGAATGAGTTGAGAACAAGAGGCGTTGCCACGATTTCCACCTGTTTTCCCTCGGGGAGAATGGCGTTCATTTGTGTCAGCATTTCAAACTGCAGCTTTTCGTAGCCTTCTGCAATGGTTCTCGCGGATTCCTGAAAACGTTTTCCTACAGGAGTCAGGGAGATGCTGTTCCCGTTTCGATCAAACAGGCGTACACCAAATTCATTTTCCACGGCCTGGATAGCGCGGCTCATGCCTTGCTGCGATATGTAAAACCTTTTTGCAGCCTGTGTAATAGAGCCTGTTTGTGCTGCTTCCAGAAAATAGAGTAGATATTCGATACGCATTTCCGCTTCCTCTTCCCGCAAGGTATCGGGTATAAATAATTTTTATGAATACTATACCTTTCTATTATACCTGCTTTTCTGGGGTCGGTCTATAGCTTGCACCACAACAAAATGTTGTGGTGAGGTGTGTGTTTTGATGTTTGTTTGCTTGTATATAAGAATTTATAATAGGCATATAGAATGTTTATATATTAACAATCTTGAAAACCAGTCCCCTTTGTGAGAGCCCTGTCGGTGTCGTTTTGTTTCAGGAAGAAGGAGAGGAGGGCGTAGAAAATCTCTTAGTATGGTGTCTGTTCGTATCCAAAAGTTATACATTCTTTGAAAACCGTACTCATTATTCAAAAGCTTTTATATTCATGATTCATCAAAGGCTCTCATATCTATTAAGATAATCAGCTGTTTCAAAAACAAACGAAAGGAAGTGAACCTATGTCGTCTGTAATTCCATTACCTGATGGAGGCAAGATCGTGAAAACGAATTGCTTTGAATGTCATGCAAAGTGCGGCGTCCTGTGCGAGGTCGACAAGAATGGCAAGCTGGTTAAAGTAAAGGGCAACCCGGAAGATCCCCGAAGCCAGGGCAGAATGTGCGGAAAAGGTCTGTCCGCTACCCGGATCCTTTACGATCCTCACCGTCTCCGTTATCCCCTGCGCCGGGTAGGCGAAAGAGGGGAAGGCAAGTGGGAGCAGATCAGCTGGGATGAGGCTATCGAATGGCTGGCCCAGAAGATCGAAAAAATAACAGAAGAACACGGTGCAGAAGCCATTACCTATGGTCAGGGCACCGGACGAGGAACCAATCAGTGGACGGCCCGTTCCGGTAATGCCGGCGGGCGGGTACACCATAGTACGGCACCGGGCAACATCTGCCTGGTTCCCATGATGGTGCAGGCCTTTTTCCAGTACGGGATGTTCCCCACCTTTGATGGCTGCGATTTTGACAATGCAGACTGTATTGTTTTCTGGGGAGCCAATTCTGTCTGGACCGAACCCACCTATACCTCCGGTCAGGTAGGCAGAAGCCGGGATCGGGGTGCCAAGCTCATCGTCATTGACCCCTACTTTGAGCATCCCCTGGCTGCCAAGGCCGATCATTTCGTTCCGGTACGTCCCGGATCGGATACGTTCCTGGCCATGGCATGGATCAACATCATCATCAATGAAGATCTTTATGATTATGAGTTTGTACAAAAGTACACCAATGCACCCATGCTGCTGACGGAAGAAAGCGAACTTCCCCTTAACGAGGCTATGGTGAAAGAGGGCGGAGATCCCAAGGTTATGCTTGTTTGGGATAAGGCCGCTGGCGTGCTGGCTCCCGTAAGAAGCAAGGGCATCGATGAAGATATTTGGTTCCGGGGTGAAATTCTCGGTGCAGACGGCAACCCCATCAAGGTCAAGACCGTTTGGCATGGATTCAAAGACCGGGCAGATGCTATGCCTCCCGAAAAGGCTGCAGAACTGTGCTGGATCAAGCCTGAAGTCATCTATGATTCCTGCCGGACCTATGCCAAGGCACCCTCGGCAACCATCAATGTGTTCCAGGGAATCGAAGAACAGACCAACTGCAAGGATTCCCTCCATCTGATCTATGATATTATCGCTCTTACAGGCAACTTGGAAAAGAAGGGCGGCAACCTGAGTATGCCTTTCTGGAACCAGATGCGTGGTCTTGGCGGTAAGCCTCCCGCCACCCAGCAGGAACTGCGTATGGTGGACGAGCGGGCAACGGGCACTCTTTACGGTGTATCTAATCCCACCAATATTTTTGAAGCCATGCGTACCGGCAAACCTTATCCCATCAAGGGTTACATCTCTGTACAGGGGAATCCTCTGTCCTGGTCGGAAAATACAGCCATGGTTAAAGAATCCCTGAAATGTCTGGAACTGCTGTGTATCATGGATTACTACATGTCTCCCAGCTGCGAGCTTGCAGACCTGGTACTGCCCTCCACCCACTGGACGGAAAGAGACTACCTGGCAGACGAAGTTTGCAGCGAATGGGTCTTCGGTCAGCAGAAAGCCGTAGAGCCTCTTTATGAACGAAAGAGCGACGTTTGGTTCTGGCGGACCCTGGGGCATCGTCTCCACCCCGACTGGTGGCCCTGGGAAACCGATGAAGAGCTGTTCGATTGGCAGCTTCAGGAAACCAAGGCCGGCATAACCTGGGCAGAGCTGAAAGAAAAATGGATCCACAAGGTTCCTGATTTTCCCTCCAGAAACTATCCGGAAAACGGCTTCCCCACTCCCTCCGGAAGAGTAGAACTGTACTCCATCGTCAACAAGATGATGGGAGCCCATCCTTTCGGCGAAGCAACCGAAGTAAAGAATGGCCCCTATACCTTACCGGAAGAAATTGTGAAGGAATATCCGCTGATCGCCATTACGGGTCGTCGTTATCCCATCTACTACCACTCCGCTTACAGAGGCATTCCCCATCTTCGGGAACTGGTACCGGAACCTCAGGTCACCTTCAATTCGAAGCTGGCCAGGGAACTGGGCATTGAAGATGGTGAGGATGTCTGGATCGAATCTCCTGTCGGCAAGATTACCATGAAGGCGAAACCCAGTGACGGGATCCACGAAAATGTCTGTGTTATTCCGCACGGTTGGTGGCAGGCTTGTCCGGAATTGGGTCTCGCGGGCTACCCGGATGGAATCGCCAATGCCAATACCCTGACCTCCGATCAGTACTATAACGACGAGTACATGACTCCGGGTCTCCGTTCCACCATGGTTAAGATCTATAAAAAGTAGGGAGGGAGAAAGAGATGTCAGATACCAAGAAAAATGTACATTATACTTTGCTCATTGATTTGGACAAATGCACCGGCTGTCAGGCATGCTCTGTTGCCTGCAAAATGGAAAATAATGTAGATCTGGGCGTGTTCTGGAACAGAGTAAAAAGAATGGGTCCGGTAGGGCAGTTCCCCGACAACCTGGAAATGTTCTACTTCCCCAATCAGTGTATGCACTGCGAAGAACCTACCTGCATTGAAGTTTGTCCCACCAAGGCAACGTATAAGACGGATACCGGCGTTGTTCTGGTAGATGCGGACCGTTGCTTCGGCTGTCAGTACTGCATCTGGGCTTGTCCCTATGATGCCAGAACCCTGAATCCCAATACCAAGACCGTAGAAAAATGCATTATGTGCGTGCATCTTTTGGAAAAGGGTGAAAAGCCCATGTGCGTTTATACCTGCACCACTCAGTGTCGTTATGCCGGAGATATCAATGATCCCGACAGTGAGATTTCTCAGTATCTCGCAAAGCATAAAGACAGACAGTTTAAGATCCATCCGGAATTCAAGAACAATCCATCAGTTATTTATCTGATGCCACGGAAAGGAGCTGAGACTTTATGCAAATCCATCGCGCGCTCTTAATCTCAACCACTTGCCAGCGTCTGAGCCTGGGCATGTTTATCCTTTGCGTGTTGGCTAACCAGTTCATGGGTGTCTCTCTTCCCATGCATATCGTGGCCATCGTAACCCTGATCCTTCTCGCCTTTGGTGGTATTGCCTCAGCCTTTCACCTGGCCCGGCCTCAGCGGTTCTTCAATGCGTTTTCCAACTTTGGCTCCCATTTGACACAGGAAGCATTCATCACTCCTTTCTTGGGGGTGGCTTTGCTGATCTGTTGTGCCGATGGACTGCTCTTTGACCTGGGCATGGTCGGCGTTGTGATCCAGTGGGTCGCCTTTATCCTGGCCATTGCCTTCCTGATCAGCACGGGTTTGGTATACCAGTTAAGCTCCCGTCCTGCATGGAATACCCCCCTTGTACTGATCATCTTCCTTCTTACTGCTGCACAGGCAGGTACCCTTGCGACGGATGTTATGATTCTGGCCTTTGGTCAGACCATCCCCGTAGGCATGGTGGCACTTTCCATCATCGCTTTTGTGGCGTGTCTGATTGCCCAGATCGCTTATATCCAGAGACTGAAATCTGTGGGTTACGGTGTTGATGTAAACGTAACGGATTCCCCGTACAAGGGAACCTGGTTGGGCTGGCTGATCTTTGGCGTGATTCTTGTCATTATCTGCCTGGTCGCTACCCTGGCCGTTCCTTTCCTGGCCCTGAGCCTGGCTGCAGTGGTTTGTTCCATCATTGGAATTGTTTTCTGGACCATCCTGTTCTATAAGGTGGCTCTGAAGGTGAAAATGTTCCCCATGTACGAAGTTGACCTGAACATCTATATGTAGGTTTCGTCTCGAAAAGGAGGGAAAATCATGTCATCCACGAATAAACGATTTTACGGTTGGTATCTCGTTGTTGTTTGCGGTCTGCTGTACGGACTTCTCGGCTCTTTCGGTCTTTCCGCCAGCCAGATTGCGATTCCCGTAATGGCTACCGACCCGGATGTTGCTATGAATCGCAGCATGATCGGTCTCGGTTTTACCATCTTCGTTCTTGCCCAGGGGCTGCCCGGTCCCCTGATCGGTCAGCTTATTGCAAAGAAGGGCGCTAAGCTCAGTTACATCATCAGTGGTATTGCAGTAGCCGTCACCGGCGTTCTGCTGGCAAACTTTATCGGTGTCAGCACCATTGCTTACCTGGCCCTCTTCGGCGTTGTACTGAGCGTAGGATCCACCATGGGCGGCCAGCTGGCTACTCAGACCACCATTAGCAACTGGTTCCTGGTTAAGAGAGGTACGGCCATGTCTATCACCATGGCATTTGCCGGACTTCTGGGCTTTACTTTCCCCCTGATCACCAATGCCGTTATTCTGAAAAGCGGCAGCTGGCACATGGGATTCTATGTAATTTCCATTGTAGCTGTAATCGGCCTGATCCTTGCCATTATCTTCATCCGGAATAAGCCCGCAGATCTGGGGCAGGTTCCCGATGGCGCTGTTGCCGCCGATCCCGGCAAACAGGCCAAAGTTAGAGTTACCACGGTATACAAGACATCCAAGCACAAGACCTATAAGGAAGCACTGAAGACTCCTGCTTTTTGGTTCATTTTGATCACCTCCTTCAGCATCTTCTGCGCACTGAATATGGCCGTATCCTCTGGTGTTCTCCACTTCACCGGCTTGGGACTCAGTTCCACCATCGTAGCTGGTGCTGTATCCGCACAAGGCGTAGCAGGTGTAATCGTTCGTGTATGCCTTGCTCCTCTTGCAGACCGCATTGAACCCATTCGAATCGCCGGTATTTGTGCCATCTTTGTTGGCGCAGGCGCATTCCTGGCAGCTACTGCACAGACGGACAGCGTCGCCGTTCTTTACACTTATTACATCCTGCTGGGCATTGGCTTCGGCGGAAATCTGATCGTTATGCCTACCGCTTTCGCCAACTACTTTGGGCACACCAACTTCCCCAAGGTCATGGGTACGGTACTGCCTCTTCTGTCCATCTTCTCCAGCTTGATCCCCGTTCTGGCCGGCGTTGTATTCGACATGAGCGGTGCTTACAACACCATGTACTTCATCATCGGCGGAATCGCTATCATCGGTCTGATTACCTCCCTGCTGGTACGTTTCCCCAAAGAAGATCGCGTATAAACTCGACAAAAGGTCGTTGTGCTTGCAGAAAAAATGGAGGAATAGACTATGTATAAGAAATTCTATGGCTGGAAAATCGTTGTGGCCTGCGGCTTCATCTACGCCTTGGTGGGGGCCCTTGGTCTGACGGTAGGCCAGGTTTCCCTCTCCTACATGGCTTTGGATCCGGCTGTTACCATGGACCGCGCCATGCTGGGTCTGGGCTTTACCTTGTTTGTATTAGCTCAGGGCCTACCCGGTCCCCTGATCGGACAGCTGGTTTCCAAAAAAGGCGCCCGTTTTGCCTATATCTGCGGTGCCTCTGCGGTTATTGTTGTCGGTTTGCTCCTGTCCAAATTCCTGGGCAGCAGCACCATCTTTTACCTTGTAGGGTTTGGTATTCTGCTGAGCCTGTCCTGCACTACCGCTGGACAGATTCCCGGTCAGTCCACCCTGACCAATTGGTTTGTGGCAAAGAGAGGTAAGGCCATATCTTATATGATGACCATGGCAGCTATCATTGCCGTAGCTTACCCCATTGTAACCAATGCCCTGATCAAACACTTTGACAGCTGGCGTGTGGGTTTTGTGATGATCGCCTGCTTCGCCCTGGTAGGCCTGCTGATCGCCATCTTCTTCGTAAAGAATAAGCCTGCGGATATCGGTCAGGAACCGGACGGCGGCGTGCTTGCGACCCCCGATTCCGATCAGTCAAAGCCGGTAAAGGTCTCTAAAGTTTATCAGGCAGCGGAACATAAGACGGCCAGCCAGGCTCTTCGGACCCCTGCCTTCTGGTTTATCGTCATCACTGCTTTCACTTGTTTCGCAGCTCTGAACCTTTGTATCTCCCAGGGGCCTCTGCACTTCGTAGAGCAGGGAAGCAACATGGATATCGTTACCACCGCTATTTCTGTCAAGTCCGTAGCTGGCATTGTTGCGCTGCTGATTTGCTCGGTATTGCTGGATAAGGTAGAACCCATCCGGGTACACGGCATCGCTACATTGCTGATGGGAATCGGCGCTTTGCTGGCTGCATTCAGCGGCAGTACCGGTACCGTATTCATCTACTACATCTGCATCGGCGCAGGTTACGCCTGCCAGACCGCTTGCATGCCTACAGAACTGGCCAACTACTTCGGAAACACCAACTATCCCAAGATCTTAGGCTTTGTTCTTCCCATTATTGCCGTGCTGGCCTCTCTGGTTCCTACGATTGCAGGTCGAATCTTTGACGTATCCGGATCCTATCAGACAGCATTTATTATCCTTGCCGTCATTGGATTGATTGGATTCATCAGTTCCTGCCTGGTTCGCTTCCCCAGAAAAAAGAAGTAATCCCTTTTACACTCCGGCCTTGAGGAATCGAGGCTCT
>SVCV01000063.1 GCA_015058185.1 Clostridiales bacterium
CTTCCACTGCGGACAGCCGCTTCAGGAATCCTTCCCGATCCTCGCCGGATTCTTTCCATTCCTTATGAACCCGGCAAACCTCAGGCAGAACTTCTTCGCCGTCGCCGATCATAAAGAAGTCAATAAAGTCAGCCAGAGGTTCCGGATTGAAGGCGCAGGGACCGCCGGCAGCGATAATGGGGTCATCTTCCCCTCTTTCCGCGCTGCGCATGGGAATGCCCGCCAGATCCAGCATGTTAAGAATATTGGTAAAGGACATTTCGTACTGAAGCGTAAAACCGATGATGTCCATTTCCTTTGCGGGAGTCTGGGTCTCCAAAGTGAAGAGAGGCACTCTTTCCTGGCGCATGAGGTCTTCCATATCGGAAGCCGGTGCAAAGAGCCGCTCGCAGTAAACGCCCTCTTCCTTGTTCAGAACATGATAAATGATCTGCAGGCCCAAATAGGACATGCCGATCTCGTAAGTATCAGGAAAAGCAAAACCAAAGCGAGTGTGGCAGGATGCAGGATCCTTAATTGCCTGATGAAGCTCTCCCCCCGTATAACGGGCGGGCTTTTCTGCCTGGGGCAGAAGCCTGTCCAATGTTTTTTTCCAATTCATTTGCAATAATTTCCCTCAATTTCTGTGTAGATGTGTTTTAATCGATCGTAATGAAAGCGCCGATCCTCCCGGGCAGCCACATATAAATTCAGGGCCAAACCGGAAATGAGCAAATTCATTACATTATATTGTACCAAGTAAATGCCCAAAAGGAAAAGAGAAAGTGAAAAGAAAAGTGAAAAAATTTGCGAAAGACGATCTGCCACCCGGTAGCCGAAGAACCAGGACAGATATAAGTTCACGATTTTTCCCCCATCCAGGGGATAAAACGGCATTAAATTGAAGCAGCCCAGGATCAGATTCCCCAACAGCAGATCCGCCCAAAGGGCTTGCCCGAAACGATCCCAAAGACCATAGAACACAAGAACCCACAAAAGATTGAAAAGCGGTCCGGATAAATGAAGAAAGAGCTCCTTCAGCGGCGGGATCGAGCCTTCCTCCATTTGTAAAACCCCGCCGAAAAGACCGGCGGAGATCATAGCAGGCCGAAGCCCCATAGCTTTCGCGGCCAAACCGTGGGTCAATTCATGTCCAAAGGAGAACAGAACCGCCCCTAAAAGAAAGACACCTCCGTTACCTGTAAGAAGGAGTAAAAACGCAAGGAGAAAGAAGGAAAAATGAATCTCCGTACGGATCCCGAAAAGAGAAAACCGAAGCACAGCTACAGATCCATATGGTCCGCCGGATTGACCTGGCGGCCGTCTACCCAAAGTTCAAAGGTCAGGGAGTTCAGCTCTTCCCCCTCCCCGGAAGGATCCAAAGAGGCGATGATCTCGCCCTTTTTCACCCGTTCCAGATCTTCCACATATACCTGGTCGCATCCCCGATACACGGAAACGGCCTGATTGCCGTGGGTGATGCGCACCGTGGATTTCCCATTTCCCATATCTTCCACTGCAGAAACCGTACCGCCCCCTACGGCATAAACCTCTAAGCCCCTGGCATCCCCATAAGTGATCCCGTTGACCCCGCCGGTGACCGCAGAAGTCATGACCGCCGCATCACCATCCGCAGGCGGATTGAAATGAAGATCCCCGGAATCACTGCGCAAAGAAGCTACTGCAGAAACGGGCCAGGATGCCGCTGTCATGACCGCTTCCTTTGAGTTATCGATGAGCTGGCTGACCGTATGATCCTTCGTCAAATACGTGGACATGACCGAAACCGCCTTGTCCGTAATGGCAAGGCCCATGGATTTCATGGCAATGACAAACAAAACGATCAGGATCGCTGCTGCCACCTGCCGCTTCAGGATCCGTCCCCAGTCCTTACCTCCGGTTCTCCGCTTTTTTCTGTAACTCCCATAGGATCTGCCCATAAAAAAATCCCCCTTCGTCTCTGTTTCAAAATATGAGACAAGGGGGAGATTCATTCCCATTATTCCGGGATCACCGGACAAGGTTCTTCGAAAAGTTCCTCCACGGTCTTTCCGATCCGGTCTTCGATCCAATGTTTGATGTCACGGGATTCTGCCACAATGCGGCCGATCCGTTCTTCCGCTCCGGGCTTATCCCGAAAACGTTCTAAAATAGCGCCCATGCGGGTTCCAAGACCCACATATTCATCCTCCCGAACCATCCGGTCCGCAAGGCACAAAAGGTCCAGTTCCGTAAGTGCCGTTCCCGCTGCAGGAAGGTCGTGATGCATATGTTTTTCCACTAAAGCAGCAGGCGCATCCCAGCCTTTTTCCCGAAGGAGAGCCGCTCCGGCCAGCCAATGATCCTTCTCTACCCGGCAAACATCGTGGAGAAGTCCCGCAGCCTGCAATAATGGAAGGTTTACCATAACACCTGTTTCTGTCAACGCAAATCCCATCCGAAGAGCCGTTTCCGTCACTTTCAGACAGTGCCGGCGGACATGAGCGGGAGTATCATGCGCTTCCAGCAAGGCCAAACAAGCTTCCCGGCCGGGGATCTCAGTTGTATGTTTCATGGTTGTACACCCTCTTTCGGGTCCGGCAGTCTAAACACCCGTGTGACCGAAACCGCCGGCGCCGCGCTCCGTTTCCTCTAAGCTGTCCGCAATTTCCCATTCCGCCCGTTCATAGGCCGCAATGACCATTTGGGCGATCCGGTCACCGTTTTCAATGCGGAAAGGCTCTTCCCCCCAGTTGATCAAAGGAACCTTGATCTCGCCCCGGTAATCGCTGTCGATAGTGCCGATGCCGTTTACCAAGCCAATGCCGAATTTCACAGCAAGGCCGCTTCTGGCGCGGATCTGTGCCTCGTAGCCCTGCGGAAGCTCAATGGCAAGCCCCGTAGGCACCAAATACCGCTTTCCTGGTAAAATCTCAACAGGTTCCTCCAAACAGGCCCGAAGGTCCATGCCGGCGGAACCTTCCGTTTCGTAAGCCGGAAGCAAACCGCTTTTCGATGTGATCTTGATCTTCAATGGAATATCCTTTCTAATTCAGGATCAGACTTTTCAGATCCGTTTCCTGACGGGTGATCAGAGCACCGGAATACTTTTCGATGTTGCCCATGATCTCTGCAGCTTCCATAATGTCATCCATGGTGACGCCATCCACCAGTGCCAAAACCTCCTCGGGAGTCCGTACCCGGCCCATGAGGGTGGCATTCTTACCGATGGAGAACATACGGCTGTTGACGCTTTCCTGGGTGAAGATGTAGTTGCTCTTCAGCTGTTCTTTGGCAGCGGACAGTTCGCCCTTCGTAACGCCCTCCGCCTTCAGGATCCGCATTTCGTCCTTGATAGCTTCGATGGTTTTGGCCACATTTTTATGACTTACACCTGCGTAAATGCAGAAGATCCCGTGCTTGGTGTGAGAGCTGGCAGCAGAATATACGGAGTATGCCAGGCCCTTTTCTTCCCGGATGTTCTGGAAGAGACGGGAGCTCATGCTGCCGCCGAAAATGTTGCTGAGGAGAGCCATGGCATGATACAGCCGATCATCCAGTGCCAGTCCGGGGAGTCCGATGGAAATGTGAGACTGTTCCACATCCTTGGCCTTTACCAGGTACTGAGGAACATACAGTTCCGACTCGTAGGTTTTGATCTCCTTGTCAGCGCCCAGAACGCTGAGCTTGCCTTCAAAGATCTCCCGGATCCGTTCTTCGTTGAAGTTGCCGGCTACGGAAAGGACCATGCTGTCCCTTACATATTCCCGGGCCATGTATCTCTTAATGTCGTTTCGGTCCATGGCAGACAAAGTCTCCACAGACCCGATAATGGGGCTTTCCAAAGGAGTTCCGGCGAATACCAGGCCGTCCAGCATATCGTGGATGTCGTCCTCGGGAGAGTCCTCGATCATGTTGATCTCTTCGTAAATAACGTTCTTTTCCTTCTCCAGTTCCATAGGGTCGAATACGGAGTTCAGGAGCATATCCAAAAGCACGTCCACAGCCGTTTCCAGGTTGCTGGTGAGGGTCTTTACGAAATAGCAAGTGGCTTCCTTGCCGGTAAAAGCGTTGATGTTGCCGCCGATCCGGTCAAAAGCCTGGGCAATTTCCTTAGCGCTCCGGGTTTCCGTGCCCTTGAAAAGCATATGTTCGATCAGATGGGAGATCCCTTCTTCCTTCTTCGCTTCGTCTACAGAACCGGCCTTGACCCAAATGCCCAAAGCCGCGGACTGCACGTGAGGAAGATATTCACTGGCCATCCGAAAACCGCAATCTAATTTTTTGATTTCAACCATTTGTTTACCGCCTTCGCATTTCAAAACTATCTGTTTATTATACCTGAAACACCCTGAGGTTGACAAGGAGGAAAAGCACCCGAACCGCCCTGCCCCATATATTAGTAAAAGATAATATATGAGAGGGGTTTTGAATATATGATGGACCTGTCATTGCTTGCAAAGCTCAGCGATTTTGCCCGAAAACGGCCGCCCAGAAACATCTGCGCAAAAGGGATCGCTGCCCGGGGATGGTTTCAGCCATACATGGAGTTATCGGAATTTACCGCCGCAAAAATCTTCACCGATCCGGATGCAAAGATTCCCACGACAGTGCGTTTTTCCCTGTTTTCCGGTCTTCCGGGAGCCGCGGACACCCGGCGGGACCTGCGGTGTATGGATGTAAAATTCCTTACGGATGAAGGTGAATTTGACCTTTTAAGCGGCAGCTTTCCCTGCTTTTTTGTACAGGATCCGGGCAAGATTCCGGAATTGATGAAAACCCTGCAGCCGGAACCGGGAAGTGGTACCGGGGACCGAGATTCCCTTTGGAAATTTGCGGCAGCGCACCCGGAAGCGATGCCCGCTATGCTTTGGCTGTATTCCGATCGGGGGACTGCCAAAAGCTATGACCAACCGGAGTATTGGGGCCTGTATCCCCTTGCCTTGAAAAACAAAGATGGAGAGACCTTTTTGATGGATTGGAAATGGGAGCCGGAACAGGGATTTTCCACCATTACATCCGGAGAAGCGGAGTTTTACGCCGGCTTTGATCCCGATGCAGCAGGCCGGGACCTTCGGGAGAAATTACAGGGCGAAAAGCCGTTAAAGTGGGAACTTTTGCTGAAAATCCGTACACCGGACGGATTGGAAGAACAATGGATACACGCAGGGAAACTGATCCTGACGGAAGTGCTGGACCGAGAGACCGAAGATACGCTCCTGTTCCTTCCCCACACCCTGCCGAAAGGGATTTTCCCCACCGACGATCCATTAGCCGAAGGACTGACCTGGCTTCTGCGGGAAGAACATCGCCAGCGGGTGCATCACTCTTGCGAAGCAAGTACATCACTGCGAAGCACATCACTCGCCATTAGGGCGAACACCACTGGAGGAACCCCGCCGCCAACACAAGACAGCCTCCTGCACAACCTCATCCAGGATCTTTTATTCCTGGACGAAGCCACACAGGAGGCGATCATCAATCATATTTATAAATTGGATCAGGGCCTTGCGGAACAGCTGAGCCGACGCTTGTAATACACCACCAACATCGCCGCCACTTCAATCACATAAACAAACCCGAAGATCACATGCCGCACCGCAGCCTTATCCTTGGCTTCGTTGCGATCCTCGTAAGTATAAACCGTAATGGGGAGCGCATCCCCATCCTTTTTCGAGAAGGAATACTGAATGGAAATGACGCTTTGGTTCCGTTTAATGTACTCACACAGTACATTCCCATCGGGATCCTCTAATGTTTGACGATGGGCCTCTTCCCAAGTGATCTCGTTACCGAATTCATCGTAATTGGTCACATCGTGATCCGGAACAGAAGAAACCTCACCCCAGTAGGCATCCATTTCCGAAGGTACATCCTGCTCCATGTACTGAACAAAGCTTTCGTAATCGTGGAAAGTAGTGCCATCCATGATGGTGAAAGGTCCCCAAATGGTAGTGGCAGCCTGATGACCGACAAAAGTCACGATCAGAGCAACGGCTAAAACCACCGCACATTTCTTTTTCAGCTTCCGGTTATGGTGGTAGACCTCCACTTCCCTTTCCGCAAGCACATACACGCCCTTTTTCACCAGATACGCCTTCATAAAGAACCAATAGATGGCGTAAGCAAGCAAAGCCGCACAAGCACCGGGAATGCCGAAAAGCAGCAGATTATCCGGCCCAAGACCCACGAAGGCATCCATGGGAGCCAAAGGTAATATAAACCCAAGGCAAGCCGCCGTGCGAGCCCTGGTCACAAACGCAAAGTCAAGGACCTTCCGCTTATACTTCGCAAGCTCGGCCTCATCAATGCCGGAATCCTCCACGCTGAGGAAAGCCTTGTTCATGGCGATGGACAAATAAATCAGACCCACAACCATGACCCCGACGCCCGACAAACATCCGAGAGATGCCCGAAGAAAAGCCAGATTGCAAATCAAAGCCACGATCAGACCAGTCACCGTAATGCCCGTAGCAATATAAGTCTGATTCTGATATTGGGACCAGGAAGACTTTAAGATCCGCTGGCGCTCCTTCTCCCCTTTCGCCGTGTACTCCACAGAAGAAGGTGCCTCGATGCGATCTTCCGGCGACTTCCGCTGCCCCCGTAAAAGCTCGTCACAAGTCACATCGAAGATCTCCGCGATCACCGGGATCATAGAAAGATCCGGATTACCCTCATCCCGTTCCCAGCGGCTCACCGTCTTATCCGAAACATTGAGCCGTTCCGCAAGATCCCGCTGGGTCATCCCATTTGCTTTTCGTAACGCTGCGATAAACGCACCGATGGTTTTTTTATCCATAAAATACCCTCCCTTTGAATGGTTTCTGGCTAAATTCTAAAGAACCGACAGAGAGAAAACCACCCAAGAGACAAAGAATTACTCTCGAGATGCGAGAATTTGCACTTTTAGTCATGCTATAAACTTGATAAATATTATATCATACAAAATCCCGAACAACAAACCTTGACAATTCCAAATATTTCCAGTATAGTTGTGGTAATATTTGGTAATGATGAGGTTTATATGGCGAAGGCAATGACACAAACTGAGCTTAAGCAACATTGTACAAATGCACTTGAGGCTCTTAAAACCATGATGGTTCGGCTTACAGAATCCAATATTGAACAGTTCCATAAAAAAGCAATGCTCATTGCTTATTGGATAAAATCCTACGTGCGACATATCTCAACAGAGGATGAATTCAATCCACAAAGCACCTTTCGCCTAAAAAGAGGATCCATTGTTTTGGTGGATTTTGGATATCGAATTGGTCGTGAACTGGGCGGACAACATTACGCAGTGGTAATTGACAGGAAGAACCACCTATACAGGAATACCGTTACTGTTATTCCTTTAAGTTCACTAAAAGAACATTCAAAGCAACAGCCCCTTACTGACGGGATATATATACCTTTTAGACAAAAAATAGATGCACTAATTGCTGATGCCGAAAAAACAATCCAAGAAGCCGAATCTATGGCTGCAGATATCAATACAGCAGCCATAGAAAATAAACTTACATTAAGAACGATCCAAAGGAACAAAATCGACTTTGGAGAAAAGTTAATTGCCCAGGCAAACGCCTGGTCTAATGAAATGGCACATCTAAAAAAAGGTTCTATCGCATTAGTTGACCAGATTATAACAATCAGTAAAATGCGAATAATAGCTCCACTTAAAAAGACGCATCCGTTATACGGACTTCGTCTATCCAACAGAGATCTTGATCAAATTGATAAACAGTTGATTGCATTATATTTTCCAGAGAATAAAATCAGCCCGAATCATTGACAGCATGATAACACTCTGCTAACATAAAGCTATCAAGCCGCTTGCCGGCAGTGCGAAAGCACATATATATGACCAAGTAAAGGCGTACTCAAACGAGTACGCCTTTGCATTGCAATAATTGAGGCTTCCCTCACCTGCCTCCATCTCCTCTTGCTTGTAAGGGGAGGTGTCATCGCCTTGCGATGACGGAGGGGATAAAATACTCGTAGGGAACGGCCTGCGTGCCGTTCCGTTGCCTGAGGGGTTGCCCTACCCTTCATTCAACCCATTATACGAGTTCACTTCAAACTTCATCTTGCCATTTATGTAACCCGCGTTCAGCTCAGTCACCCTGCCCGCAGCCCAGTTATTCGTGCTGCGCTTGTCCATCCATGCAAGAGAGCTACATTCTTCCTCGTAAATAATACCGAAATACAACTGACAATCTAACTTACCAACCTGTACATAATTTCGCATCTTGCTAATATCGCGCTTAGCCCATTGCACAAGTCGTTCCGAGCTTCCACCAACATACTTCAGCTCAATAACCGCAAGAACCTCTGTAACCATATCCTTAAGCCAAGTCTCATCACAATCCGGATCAACCCGCACAATAGCCAAATCAGCCCGATAACCGAGTTCAGAGAAATAGTACTCCGGATAGATTCGCAGATTTTCTTCCTTCAAAAGGCGACCCAACTTCCGCCGAAGATGATAGTAAAAGCAATTTTTTAAACTATCCTCTTTCAACAAATGCAGCGAAGCATAATCCCGGGCGATGTTCTTTGTCCAGATGTCTTTGATGATTTTGTCGAGGTGGGTGGTGAGAGTGTTCACAATATGCTCCTTTACAGCGACTTCATTACATCCAATAAACTCTGATAACTATCAACATCATGGTACTTTACATTGCTGGTTGAGATTTCGTTAAACAGCTTCTTCGCACAGGAGATCTTAGCTCTTTCAATGGGTCTAAGCTCCAAACTATCCATAGTACCCTTTGTTTCCGCAATGAAGAAAATGTGCTTTACAGTCCCTTCGTTAAACGCAATCGCCCAGTCGGGAGAATAATTCCCTACCGGAGTAGGAATGTGGAATCCCTTCGGAAGTTTGGCATAAACGCAAACTTCCTGTGCCGAATCCAATTCCTCTACAAAGCGGCGCTCCACGCTCTTTTCCGCAGAACCATCCGTAAATACATAATCCTGAATCGCCTTACTTGCTCGGAACGCTTTGTCAAAGGCCTGAACACCCTTTTCAGCCGTAAAAATGGTACTATCATATTCACCATCGATTTGGCTGTAAGAGATATGTTCAACGATCATAGTAGCCTTCTGTTCATTGATAAATCTTACCACCTTCGAAATGAACTCTTCCGGATTATTTCGGAACATATAGAATTTATCCGGCCGAATTCCCTGAAGAATTGAAGCAATAGTCCGGCGGGTCAAAACAGTACCTTCGGCAACCTTGCCAATCAAATCATACGTGACCTG
>SVCV01000064.1 GCA_015058185.1 Clostridiales bacterium
TTTTGTCAGGTTCGCAAATACAAAGTTGCCGACTACTACCATGATGGCGCCGACACCGGCCATGGAACGCAGATAGGCAACATCCCATCCCAGCTGTTCGGAGATGGCAGGAAGTACTGTGTTGGTGGATCCGCCGACGACGCAGGAGGCGATCAGCATCATGGCGCCCAGGAAGATCATCAGCATAAGTTGTTTGGGACCATGCCAGCTATGCTTACGAGTAGTGTTCATGTTTAGCTCCTTTCACTTTCCTATAGTTCAATCTTATCATCAAAAAACCTGTCTGCACAGACCCACACAAAGCTTAGCGCTTTGTGTAGGTTGTGTGCAGGAGTTCATGAGATCTTTCTCCGCCGGGTGCTGTAAGATAGGTGTCATACAGTTCGATGATGGCGGGGTTTTCATGAGATTTGCGGATTCCCTTGTTTGCATCATTCTTATACAGGGCATCGCCTCTCAGGGCAGCTAAATCATTCTTTGCTTTGATGTCTGCGCTTTGGATCGGCTGTCCGCCGCCATTGACGCAGCCGCCAGGGCAGGCCATAACTTCAATGAAGTGATAGTTTGCTTCTCCGGACTGTACCTTTTCCATCAGAGCTCTGGCATTGGCCAGGCCGGAAACCACAGCTACCTTAATGGTGGTGCCATTCAGCTCGTAAGTGGCTTCCTTTACCCCTTCTACGCCTCGAACATCACAGAATTCCAGTTTTTCCAGGGTTTCGCCGGTGAGCTTTTCTGCAGCCGTCCGAAGGGCTGCTTCCATAACGCCGCCGGTGGCGCCGAAGATGATGCCTGCGCCGGTTCCCAGTCCCAGAGGATGGTCAAAAGATTCTGCGGGCATCGCTTCGAACTGGATTTCGGCTTTCTTGAGCATACGGGCCAGTTCTCTTGTGGTAATGGAGATGTCTACATCCGGTACACCTGCACCACACTCGTTCTCTCTATGGATTTCAAACTTCTTAGCTGTGCAGGGCATAACGGAAACCACTACGATATCTTCCTTGCTCAGGCCCATTTTCTCTGCGTAATAGCTTTTTGCGATGGCACCGAACATCTGCTGAGGAGATTTGCAGGTAGACAGGTTGGGGAGAAGGTCATGGAATTCGTGTTCGCAGAACTTGACCCAACCGGGACAGCAGGAAGTCATGAGGGGGAGGGTTCCGCCATGATTGATTCGGTCAAGGAATTCGTTCGCTTCTTCCACAATGGTCAGGTCTGCTGCAAAAGTGGTGTCGAAGACCTTATCAAAGCCCAGACAACGCAGGGCCGCGGCCAGACGGCCTTCTACATCTACGCCCAGAGGAAAACCATAGATTTCACCCAAAGAGGCCCGAACGGAAGGGGCTGCTTCCACGACGACAAATTTTTCAGGGTCGTTTAAAGCGGCAAAAACAGCTTCGGTATTGTCCTGTTCATACAGGGCGCCTACGGGGCAGGCTGCGATACACTGGCCACAGTTTACACACTTTGTTCCTGCCAGTCCTTCGGGGGAGGCGGGACCTACATTGGCATCCAGTCCTTCGCCGGTAATGGCAATGGCACCGATGCCCTGGATCTCTCCGCATACGGCAGCACAGCGGCCGCAGCGAATGCATTTATTGTAGTCACGAACGATCACGCTTCTGTCATCGATCTCCTCGATCTTTCGACGGCCATCCCCTTCGCTGGTGATCTTGTATTCGAACAGCAGGTGCTGCAGTTCGCAGTTGTCGGTCCGAACACAGTTTGCACAGTCGTGGTCATGAACTGCCAGAATGGCTTCCAGGGACTTCGCGGCTTTTTCCCTGGTAGCGGGGGTGTCGGTCTTGACGACCATGCCGGGTGCGATCGGTTCACTCCATGCGGGAACCAGATCCTCCCGGCCGACGACTTCCACATAACCCAGTCCGCTGTTTTCGTCTTCCTGTACACCCTTGAGGTAGTGAAGGGTGGGGACCAACATTTCTACATGCTTCACATCGTTTAATTGAATTGCCTGGAGAATGGTGCTGCCTTCGGGGGCAGATAATTCAACACCATTGACAATGAGTTGGATGTTTTTCATTTCCATGCCTCCTTACTCAGCTTTCTTCCGGGGAGTCCATCCCTCGGGCTGGAATTTATATCTTTCCATGGGTACATCTTCGGTGAACAGTTCCATTTCGCCGTTTTCGCCTTGCTTGATCACGATCCAGTTCAGCCAATTGACATCGTCTCTTTCGGGGAAGTCTACCCGCAGATGTCTGTAACGGCCGCCTCTGGACTCTTTCCGCATCAGTGCAGCCTGGAAGATGAATTCCAGACAGAGCAGGCTGTCTGCAGCCTCATGACACTTGGCCAGAGTATGGGGATCGTTTGCAGTGAGCAGGGGAACGATCTTCTTCATTTCTTCAATCTGAGCCAGAACTCTCTTGATCCGCTTTTCGCTCTTTGCCAGCATTACATCGATGTGGAAAGCGCAGTCTTCGATCTGAGAGAAGATTTCTGCAGGGTAGTGGTTGGTATTTCGGTTGAGTGGTGCGTAGATCTTTTCTTTCAGAGCCGCAACCTGAGCAGGATCAATGGTTCCCAGGTCGTGGGTCTTTACATATTCGGACATGCTGTCTGCTGCGCGAATACCGGACTGCAGGGCATAACCCAGGCCGTCACCACGAACGAAGCCGATGTATGCGCAGCCCATGCCGCTGATCTTACCGGAACCCCAAAGCCCTTCGATGGTGGTCTTCTGTTCTTTGTCAACATAAAGGCATTCTGCCTGCAGATTCATGCGTACGGTAACTTCCGGCTTATCTCCCAGGGGTACGCCGTACTTGGCGGCTTTTTCGTGCATCCGTTCGACCCATCTGTGCTTGTCGGGCCAGATGCGCATGTCGTTTTCGTGGCCGGTGGCACCGATCTCCATGAGGATGGGATCCGGAATGGTCAGGTCTGCATAGCAGGGCCCTCTTCCTTCCTGTACCTCCTTGTACATGCCCAACACCAGTTCCGGGCTGACTTCTACCCGATTGGGAGCATATTTTTCGGAAATGTTTTCGCCCAGAGCGTTATGAACAACATTGCAGCAGCCATAAACGGGGGTGTAAGTAGCTTTGGAAACAACGTCTACTTCTGTGGAGAATTCCGCATTTCGCATATGGGCACCTACACGGTAGGCAGCAGCAAGTCCGTTGCCATAACCCATGAACATGCCGCCCATCTTCTTGAAGTCCGCACCGTTGGTGGCCAGGGCTACTGCTTTGGCATTGAAGATGTGGAATTTCATGTGGTCGGTATCAAAGCCGACTGCGCCGATGACCCGTCCGTTGTCTGTGAGAAGTTCGAATATCTGTACACAGCTGAGAAGGCGGACGCCCAATTCCAGGGCTTTCTTTCGCAGAGATTTGATGTTGTAGAGTTCGATCCCGACCTGACACCAAAGGTTGTTGTCCAGAGGGAAGGTTTTCAGGGTGCCGTCCTCATTGTGAGAGAGGTTTACACCCCAGCTCAGAAGGGTGTTGTCTGCATCAATGATGCCCTCGTAGTGCATTCTCAGGAAGTCCTGATCATTCAGATATTCTCCGAAGTTCTTAATGGAGAATTCCATAAAGTCATCTACACTCTGTTCTTTTCTTCGGCCAAGGATACCATTTCCTGCCTTTGCAGCCTGACCGGACCAACCGATGATCCCCCGGTCAACTACGAGGATATCCAGGTCCTTATTGTTTTCTTTGGCCCTGATGGCGTTGGAGAGACCGGCGATACTTCCTCCTACGATCAGAATGTCGGAGGTATAGACTTTTCCCATTTCTTTCATATCTGTCATCTTTTCCCCTCCTTTCTTATGCTTCGCCCATGGTATTTTCCAGGGGGTCAGACATCATGACCACCAGGGGGACGATCTCAAAACAGTGGCCAAGACAGTCGACCTCACACTGATAACACTTAACGCATTCTTCTGCGTATTTGGGTACTGCGCAATTTAATTCCGCATCCCAGCGCCAGACATCTTCCTGGCAGGTACGGATACAGTGTCTGCATCCGCAGCATTTGTCGGTATCGACGATGAATTTTACGTCATCACGGATAACAACCATAAATTTTCTCCTTTCCGAACGGTGCTCTCTCGAAATATATTTTAAATATATTTAAGATATATTTATCATATTTCTTTCACCCCGTCAACTGGTTTATGGGGGGAAATGTCAAAAAAAAGAAAACCGATGAAACTTTACATTCGTAAAATTCCATCGGTTGGGGTTTGGGGTAGGGGAGCTCCGGACCCTTATTTCATGAAAAGATCATTTCTGGCATCGAACTTTACATTTTCGCTGTGCTCCAGCACTGCTTCTCTGGCGGCTTTGGGGTCATTGCCCTTGATGGCCTCCAGCATCTTTGTGTGCTGCGCCAGGTAGATGGTGTTGATCCGTTCGGGAACTTCCTCCCTATAATATATGTTGAAAAATTTCAGAGTCTTGTCCATGATGATGGACATTTCCTTTTCCAGGTAGGGGTTTTCTGCTCCTTTGACGATGGCCCAGTGGAAGTCCAGATCCTTCATCAGGGAGGTGATGTACAGCTTTTTATTGCAGTAGGATTCGTATTCTTTGTAGGCTTCCTCGATCCGAGCTATAACGGAAGGGATCTTTCTGCTGCAGCAAATGGCTGCGGCTTCGGATTCCAGGGCTTCCTTGACCTCATACATGTCCATGAAGTCCCGTAGCTGGATATCGTTGACGATAAAGCCTTTGCCTCCGAAATTGGACACAAAGCCTTCAATATACAGCCGGTTAATGGCTTCCCGCATAGGGGTCCGGCTCAGTTCAAATCTTTCCAATATATATCGTTCAACAAGAACCGTATTGGGGGGCAAGTCAAGGGAAACGATAGCTGTTTTCAGAATATTGTAGGCTGCCTGCTGTTTTGTACTGGGTTCAATATGGTCATGCCAGCTTTCGGAAATTACTTTCATGCCGGTATCCTTTCTTTTGAATATTTTTGAGATATATTTGCTGAATATTATAGTGCAAATTTCGTTTTTTTTCAATGAAGAATTTGTGAGGTGTCTGGCAGGGGAGAGGGATCGTGGGGATTGAAAAAAAACTTCAAAAAACCTTGATTTTCTAAGAAAAAAAGCTTGCAATAGGCTTGTTTGCGTGATAAAATAATTCCCGGTATTACGGACGGTCCTCTGGATAGAGTGTGAGGAAAGAAGTTCACACGTTAGGATACCAAGAACGTCTATGAAGAGAGGAGGATACCTAAATGGATGCACTCACTATGGTTTCTCAGGAATTCCTGAAGAATGATGTACCTGCTTTTTCCGTTGGTGACACTGTACGTGTACACATCAAGATCAAGGAAGGTTCCAGAGAAAGAATTCAGATCTTCGAAGGCTTCGTCCTGAAGAGACAGAACGGCGGCATCAACGAAACCTTCACCGTAAGAAGAATCGCTTCCGGCGTAGGCGTTGAAAAGACCTTCCCCGTACATTCCCCCAGAATCGACAAGATCGAACTCGTAAGAAAGGGCGATGTAAGACGGGCTAAGCTGAACTACATGCGTCAGCGTACCGGTAAGGCTGCCAAGATCAAGAGCAAAGATCAGAAATAAGCTGCGAAAAGGGACCTTATGGTCCCTTTTTTACTATCTTTTTAAGGGAAAAACATGGAACGCATTAAGAACACAGATCAAATCAACTGGTACCCGGGACACATGAAAAAGACCCGGGAAATGATTCGGGAAAACCTGAAGATGGTAGACGCTGTCGTAGAGGTGGTTGACGCCCGGATCCCCATGTCCAGCCGGAATCCGATCATTGACCAGATCGTGGGCAATAAGACCCGGATCATGGCCTTTAACAAGAGTGACCTGGCGGACCAGCGGGCTTCCGATGCCTGGGTAACTTACTATAAGTCCCAGGGGCTTTATGCTGCGCCTATGAACGCCATGACCGGCGGCGGCATCAACAAGTTCTACAGCTTGCTGACCGTGCTTCAGGACAAGCAAAACGAGAATCGCCAGAGAAAGAAGCCTCTTCGTCTTATGGTCGTAGGCATTCCCAATGTAGGGAAGTCTTCCCTCATTAACCGGCTGACGGGCCGGAAGGGTGCCCAGACCGGGGACAGACCCGGTGTGACCCGGGGCAAACAGTGGCTCTCCATGGAAAACGGCATGCTCCTCTTGGACACGCCCGGTATCCTGTGGCCTAAATTTGAGGATCCCAAAACCGGTAAGTATTTGGCTTACTGCGGCTCCATTAAAGACCAGGTGGTGGACATTGCAGACCTTTGCCACGACCTGATCGCTCTCCTGTCCGAAAACTACGGACATCTTTTGGTGGAAAGATATAAATTGGACGAACTGGGTGAAACGCCTCTTGAGACCATGGAATCCATCGGCCGCAAGAGAGGTTTCCTTCTGTCCGGAGGCCGGATCGACTATGACCGGATCGCCCGGACCGTGCTTGATGAATTCCGTTCCGGCACCATCGGAAAGATCACCCTGGAACGGGTACCCGGAGGGGACCGATGACCAAACAGGAACGACTGGAAATGTTAAAACAGCGCCTGGAAGAAATGGGACGCTATGAAAGAGAACTGTATTCTCGGGGGATCAAGGCTGTAGCAGGGATCGACGAAGTAGGGCGGGGCCCTCTCGCCGGTCCTGTAGTTGCTGCTGCCGTGATTTTGCCCGAGGATTTTCATATTTTAGGGGTGGACGATTCCAAGAAGCTTTCGGAGAAAAAGCGGGAAGAACTCTTTACCCAGATCACGGAAACGGCTCTTGCCTGGAGCGTAGGCATCGTGGAGCCGGAAGTGATCGACGAGATCAATATTCTGGAAGCTACGAAAAAGGCAATGAAGGAGGCTGTGGCCGGTCTTGAGATCCAGCCCGAATACCTGCTTTTGGATGCGGTGGAACTGAAGGATTTGGACATTCCTCAGACCCCTCTTATTAAGGGTGACTCCCTCAGCCGGTCCATTGCCGCTGCTTCCATCGTGGCGAAAGTGATCCGTGACCGGATGATGGTGGACTACGATGCACAGTACCCCGGATATGCTTTTGCCAGCAACAAAGGCTACGGTACTGCTGCCCATTATGAGGGCCTTAAGGCTCAGGGAATGACTCCCATACACAGAAGAAGCTTCCTTAAGAACCTGTAAACGCTATGACTTGCCGATTTTTGTAAAAATTGTAAAGTAGAACAGAAAATAAGCCGTTAAATAAAAGTTTAATAGGCGTTTTGGAGCAAAAATGATGAAAAAAGTACTGTATTTCGACTGTTTTGCCGGAATCAGCGGTGATATGACCCTGGGCGCTTTGCTCAGTTTAGGGGTGGATGATGAGAAAATGGGCATGGCTTTTGCCTCTCTTGGACTCCCCGGAGTAGAGCTTCAGGTGGAAGAAATCGAGAAGTTCGGTGTGGCCGGTTTGGGTGTGGAAGTTCTCACGGATGAAGTGGGACATGCTCACCGCAAGCTTGGGGATGTCCGGGCTATCATAAACGGAAGCGGTCTTGACCGAAAGGTGAAAAGCCGGGTCCTGACCATTTATGAAACCATCGCTTTGGCTGAGGCTGCAGTCCACAATGTTCATATGGAAGATGTGGTATTTCATGAAGTGGGTGCCCTGGACTCCATTGTGGAAGTGGTTGGCGCAGCCATCTGTCTGGAGTTGCTGGGTGTGGATGAGATTTATTGTTCTCCCCTCCATGATGGAACCGGCTTTATGGAATGTGCCCACGGAGCTTTACCGATTCCTGTCCCTGCCGTCAGTGAAATTCTTTCCGGCAGCGGGATCAGCCTGGTTCAGGAAGACATTCCTATGGAACTGGTCACTCCCACAGGTGCGGGGATCCTGCGAGGATCCGGTGCCCGCTGCGGAGCTATGCCTCCCATGAAAATGGAAGGGGTAGGCTGGGGCTTTGGTAAACGGGAAACCGGCCGGCTCAATGCCCTTCGGGTAGTTTTAGGAACGCTTCAGGATGAAGAAAATACCGATGCAGGTGGAGAAGTCTGGCAGCTGGAAGCAAACCTGAAAGAACTTCCGGAAAACCTGGTGGAAAAGCTTACTGCTCTGGGAGCTTTAGAAGCCTGGTATGCGCCGATTTTCTTCGGGAAAGATAATCCCGGGACTGCTCTTTTCCTCCTTTGCGAAGAGGGTGTAAAAAATCTTTTGGAAGACTTCCTTCTTGCAGATACGGATGCTGCAAGTGTCAGGGGCAAAAAGGTCAGCCGGAAAGCTTCTTTAAAGTAAGGATTAAGGTTGACAAACAGAAGAGAATCTGCAAAAATACTTATATTTATTTATCTAATATGAAAAGGAGACTCAACCGTCATGCAGAGAAATTTGGCCAAGAATTACGACCCGAAAGACTTCGAAGACCGGATATATGAAAGCTGGGAAAAAGAAGGCGCTTTCCGGGCTGAAATAGACGAAAACAAGAAGCCCTTTACCATCGTAATGCCTCCCCCCAACATCACCGGTCAGCTCCACATGGGCCACGCTTTGGACCATACCCTCCAGGACGTTTTGACCCGTTGGAGAAGAATGCAGGGCTACAGCGCTCTGTGGCTCCCCGGCAGTGACCATGCCAGCATCGCTACCGAAGTTAAGGTAGTGGACAAGATCCGGGAAGAAGAAGGTCTTTCCAAGGAAGATTTGGGCCGGGAAGAATTCCTGCGCCGCGCATGGCAGTGGAAGGAAACCTACGGCGGCAAGATCACCAAGCAGTGCCGGAAGCTGGGCGACTCCTGCGACTGGAGCAGAGAACGCTTCACCATGGACGAAGGCTGCAATAAGGCCGTTACCGAGTTCTTCGTAAGCCTCTACGAAAAGGGTCTGATCTACAAGGGAAGCCGGATCATCAACTGGTGCCCCAGCTGCGGAACCTCCATTTCCGACGCCGAAGTAGAACACGAAGACGTTAAGGGCAATTATTACTATGTAAAATACGAAGCAGAAGACGGCGGCGAACCCATCACCATCGCCACCTCCCGTCCCGAAACCATTTTCGCCGACGTGGCCATCGCCGTAAACCCTGCTGACGAAAGATATACCGGACACATTGGACGGAAGTTTATCGTTCCTCTGGTAGGCCGTGCCATTCCTGTAGTTGCCGACCCCTATCCCGATCCCGAAAAGGGTACCGGTGCGGTAAAGATCACCCCT
>SVCV01000065.1 GCA_015058185.1 Clostridiales bacterium
CTCCCAACTCCTACAAATTATGCAAAAGTATGTTTTGCCATGAGGCAGAAGGTTTGACCTTTTTTCAGAAATTTGGTAGGATAGGACATCTGATACAGTTTATTCGACAGGAGAGAACACATGAAAGTCGGCGTCGTCATCGAAGGCGGAGGAATGCGGGGCGTGTACACCGTAGGCGTACTGGATGCCCTTTTGGATAATGGAATCAAACCGGAATATGTTTTAGGCGTGTCCGCAGGAGCCTCTGCGTGTATTTCCTATGCCTCCGGCCAACAGGACCGGGGCAAGCGGATCTTTGTGGATTACATCGAAGATAAAAGGTATCTGAGTTTCCGGAATTTCTTCCGGACCAAGTCTTTCTTCGGCATGGACTTCCTTTTCCGGGAAGTGCCCGACCATGTGGATCCTCTGGATTACGACACTCTTTGCAGCAGTCCCGTCACCTACCGGGTAGGGGTCACCAATGTGGAGACCGGCCAAGCGGAATTTTTCGGCACGGAAACCATGGATCACAACTGCACCCTTTTGGCAGCCTCCTCGTCCATGCCCATCCTGTCTCCCCCCGTGGAGCTCATGGGAAAGAAGTACCTGGACGGCGGGCTGGCCGCTCCCATCCCTGTAGAGCAGGCTTTAAAAGAAGGCTGTGACCGGGTCATTGTGATCAAAAGCAGAGAATATGACTATATGAAAGAAGGTCCTTCTTTCGCCATTCCCGGAGCCATTTTTCTCCGAAAATATCCGAAGATCCGGGAGGCTTTGAAGAACCGTTATCAGGTCTACAACCGCACCATCGACCGGATGCGAGAACTGGAAAAAGAGGGAATTATCAAGGTGGTTGCCCCCAGGGATCTGCCTGTGGGCGTATTTGAAAAATCCTCCGCCAAATTAGCGGAGGTTTATGACATCGGATATAAAGACGGCGGCCTCTTCTTCGTCAGCCACCGTCACGAAATTGCAAAATGGACCCGGTAGAGTTACCGGACAGAAATCTCGGCAATAAGCATCTCCATTGCCAAACGGGAATCTAAAAACCCGGTCTTAATGTCTTCATCCACCCGATAAGCCCGGCTCAGATTGGACCGAAGGGCTTTCAGGGTGCAGCGATTTGACATTTGGAGAGCCTTCTTGACCCGGAATTCATGGGCACCTAATCGGGATGCCATTTCTCCAATGGTCAGCCCATCCGCTTCCATTTCCTTCACGCAAAGCATGATCTCAAGCTGGGAGCAGATCAGTCCCAGAAGACGGTAGACCTCCTCGCCGGTGGACAGGATATTATGAAGGAGCCGGAAGGCCTCATCCTTACGATCCTGACTCAAAGCATCGGTCAAAGCGAAGGCATTGACCTCCAAAGTCTCCGCTACAACTTCATCCACATGAATGGTTTCGATCTCCGGACCATCGCAGCAGGCGATGAGCTTTCGGAGGTCGTTTTCCAAATTATAGAGGGTGTAATCCTCGTGCTTCTCCGTTCCGCAGTAACCGGACAGAGCAATAAACCGGGAGAGTACCGCAGGAGATGCGGTCTTTCCGGAGTTTTTCAATCTCTTCTGAATAAAAGCCTTCAGCAGTTTTTCGTCCAGGGGCGTAAAATCATAGCAGCCCCCTTCCGAAGCCAAGGTCTTGTAAAGCTTTCTCCGCTTGTCTCCTTTTCGTCCCGTAAACATGAGAATACAGGTATCCGGAAACGCCTTCAGGTAGCGAAGAAGATCCTCTTCATCCTTCTCACTGAAGGTTTTGCTTTTTTCACCGGCCAAAGGCGGGAAGTCCCGAACTTCCACCACTCTCTTTTCCGAAAGCATGGGCAAGGTCTCGCAGCAGGCCTGCAAAACATCGAAGGTCAGCACGGTTCCATCCAGCACAGAAAGATCCATTTCCCGGCAAACCGGATCCACATAGCGATCCTTTACCGCGGAAGATGCCCAGTCCGCCAGGTACTGCTCTTCTCCAAACAAAAACAGAAGACCGGGCAATTGATCCTTTGCCAGCTCTTCACCAAATTTTTTGTAGGGATGGACCCCGGGGGTCTGTTTTTTGTACTGCATGCTTTCCTGCCTCTCAGCTTTTGTCCCGGAGCATGGTTTTCACCTGAAACTCCCCGTTTTTTACATCCACGAGGACCGCTCCGTCCAAATCATTTCTGTATACCATTATACCGTTTTCCCGAAGCTTTTCAATCACATCCTCGTGGGGGTGACCGAAATTATTCTTTCCCACCTGGATCACCGCTGCCGAAGGATCCACCGCATCCAGAAATGCCTGGGAAGTCGAGTATTTGGATCCATGATGTCCCACCTTCAGAATGTCTGACTTCAAAACTTCCGGTGCTTTTTCGTAAAGTTTCAGCACCGCTTCCTCCTGCTCGAAGCCCATGTCGCCGGTCATAAGGACCGTCACCCCGTCACAGTGGACTTTCATCAAAAGGCAGGTCTCGTTTTCGTCCTCATATTTTGCTTCTCCATCCCGAGGGATCCCTTCTTCCGGATATAAAATATCGATCCATACCTCGTCATCCACCACCACCCGGTCACCGGCTTCCATTTCCGTGATCATCCGCTCTATGGGAAACTGTTCCGCAAGAGAAGAGATCCCTAAATAATGGTCATCATGAAGATGGGTCACCAAAGCCAGATCGATCTTTCGAATGCCATTTTTGCGCATGTAGGGCATGAGGATCTCTGTGCCCACATCATAGGTTTGGCTGCCGCCTCCGTCTATGGTGACCACCGCACCTGAGGGGCTTCGGATCAGCAAGCAATCCCCCTGTCCCACATCGATGAACTGCAGCTCCGCCCTGGCCTGCCATTGATCCGCAGCAAAAGAGAAAAGAAAACCTATGGCCAGCAGCCCGGCCAAAAGAAGAGGAAGCATCCGGACTCCCCGCAGCCTCCGGAATTCCGATGCGAAGAAAAACAGTAGTCCGTAATACAGAACCAGCAGCCACCGGGAAGGTGCCGGGATCTGAAAAACGGATAGCCAGGGGACAAAGATCCAGTCATTTAAAAAGATCATGCCCCGGGAAAGAAATCCTGCACAGGTGGCCGCAATACCGAAAAACGGTCCGCCTACAAAAGCAAGGGGGATCATCACAATGCCCAAAGGGATCAGGATCCCGGCCAGAAACAAGGTAGGCGGATTGGCGAAAAAGGCGCCGGCAGAGACCGTGAGAAAGTGAAAGGCCATAATGGGGATCATACCCGCCTGGATAGCAAGAAGAGGTGCCAAACTGTCCAAAAGCCGAAGGGCAATGGTGCCCAGAGGAGCCGGCCATCTTGCAAAAATTCGCCGGCATTTTGCAGTCAGGCTGTCCGTATAAGGCAAAAGGAAAGCCAGAGAAAATACCGCCATAAACGACAGCTGAAAGCCTGCCTCAAACAAATAAAAGGGGTTCCAAAGAAGCATCAAAACCGCCGCTGCAGCCGTGCCGCAAAGAAGGTCATATCGCCGAAGCAGTACCTTTCCTAAAATGTGAATGGTGATCATGACCGCAGCCCGGACCACCGAAGGCGAAAAGGCTGCCAAAGCTGCATAAAACCAAAGAAATCCTAAGGATAAGATCCGCAGGGAAAGCCTTCGGCTCCCGCCTGTAAGGCGCTGAAAAAAAAGATATACCGTCCCTACATGGATCCCGGAAACCGCCAGAATATGCGCGGTTCCGTTTTTTTGAAACAAAGCGTATATCTCCTCCGAAAGAAAACTCCGGTCTCCGAAAAGCATCCCCACCAAAAGCCCCGCCTCATCCCGGGAAAGAACGGAAAACAGCTGACGGATGAATGTTCCCCGAATGACCGCAAGACCATGGAGAACCGGAGCGGAGATCACCTCTTCCACCGTAAACGATCCGGCAGTAAGGGTCATGAGGATCCCCTGGGATTTCAAATATAGCTGATAATCGAAAAGGTTGGGATTTCGCCGGCCCGCAGGCTGTGCAAGTGTGCCCCGAAACTCTCCCTTTTTGCCCACAAACCACTGGGCATTTCCGGGAGGATCTCCGGTGTCCGAAGAATAATTGCGGACCAGGATCTTCTCCTGTAAAGAAAGGGTTTTCCCGCCCACGACACAGGTCCCGGCATCCACCACAAAGGTCAGGGAGCCCTCCCCCTCTTGTACAGAAAGGATCGTCCCCGTAAGCACCGCAGTCTTCCCCTCATAGGGCAGCAGTCCGCTCTTTGGAAGATCCGCACAGGCAAAGGACAAGCCTCCTAAAAGAAACGCCAAAAGAAGGATCCACAGACGGCTTTTTCGGCTGCATGAAAAAATTACAGCCGCGCCCAGAGCGCTGAAGAAAAGCCATCCGGCACCCACATAAAACTGAAATAAAATACCGCCCGCCAGGGCTGCCATAAAGAATAAAACAGGCCTTCGCATTTCCCCTCCAGGCCCGTCCGAAAACATCCCTTTCCCCAAAAAAAGAATACCCCGGCAAAAGCCGGGGCGTCAAGTTTTATTTTACAGTTTTTTACATTTTATTCTGCCGGGATCACACCGGGGACAGGGTTTACGATACCGGGATCCGGAACCTCCGGCACTTCAGGGGCCACGGGGTCAATGACGCCGGGGACTTCCGGTACAACCGGGTCAATGACGCCGGGAGTGCCGCCGCCGGGCGGGAAGTAGAGATCCCAGGGCCAGTCTGCCCATTGCTCATCATTGGGATCGTCATATCCGGGAATAAATCCGGGAGGATAATATTCGGAAGATTCACCGCCGACACCGGAGGGAGGAATGTACCCTTCGGGATAAACGGGAACCAGGTTGCCCTCTTCATCCACGGTATATTCCAGGTTGGGATCGTAATAGGTGAAGCCGTCCCAAACGAAGTTGTTCTCGGGCATCTCACCGGTCTCTTCATCGATCAGGTACGGATCCGTGGGATACAGGAGTACGTCCGTATTGTGCAGGTGGCAATAATAATCCGGCTTTTCATACTGGATATCCTCTACCACATATTCCACAGTGCCCTTCTTAGGATCTTTGAACTTGATCTTGGTAACGGAGCCTTCCGGACGGTCGGACAGGACCTTGGTTTCCCGATTGACGCAGTAAGGAGTTGCCAGATATCCGGAATCCGTGCAGACGGTGGCGATCACATGGGCATCGTCTTCTTCCGTAGGCTCGGTGCCCTTAATGAAGAACTCGGGCTTTACGGTGGATCTGGCATCCATGGCGGAAAGTGCGGTGGGAAGCTTACCGGAGATGGTATCTACGGTAACGCTGACTACATTTCCGGGATTTTCAGGGAACTCTGCAGGCTCCAGATCCACATGGATCTGTTCCATGATCTTGCTCCAAAGCTTGGCAGATGCGGAGCTGCCCTGGGTCAGTTCAATATTTACGTCATTACCGATCCAAAGAGCGGCGGAATAGTAGGGAGTAAAGCCTACGAACCAGGCATCGAAGTCATCGGTGGTGGTACCGGTCTTACCGGCAACCTTCTGGCCGCTGAAGGAAGCGGACTTACCGAGACCTCTGGTAACCGTGGTCCGAAGGATATCGGTCATAATGTAGGCAACCCCTCTGTCCATAGCCTGTTCCACATGGGGTTCGGATTCCAAAAGAACCTCGCCGTTCTTATTGGTGACCTTGGTGTAGGAAACGGGTTCGGTGTAGATACCCTCATTGGGGAATGCCGCATAAGCAGCTGTCAATTCCAGGGGAGAGATGCCGTTGGTCATACCGCCAAGGCTCAAAGCTGCAGCGTTCATATCATTTACGCCGCCCTCTTCCACGATGGAGGTGATGCCCAGCTTCTTCAGGAAGTCTGCGGAGTAGCGGGCACCGATCTCTTCGAGAACCTTTACCGCAGTTACGTTTACAGACTGCTCAACAGCAGTTCGAACGGTGTACAAGCCGCGATATCCGGTGTACCAGTTCTTGGGCCACAGAGTGTCTTCGGCACCTACCTCAACCTGTGCAAAGTGAGGAGCGTCGTCGATGGGAGTGGCTGCGGTCCAAAGGGTCTTACCTTCTTCCAAAACACCGGAATTTACTGCGTCCACGCCGGTCTGCAGCGCAGGTGCATAAACGCCGATGGGCTTAATGGCAGAGCCGGGCTGTCTGGTGCTGAGGGCTCGGTTATACAAAAGCTTACCGCTGGTGCTTCGGCCGCCGCCCATGGCTTTGATCTGGCCGTTTGTGCAGTCCATGATGACCATGGCAGCCTGGGGCTGAATGACCTTTTCACTCAGGGAGAAGTGGTTGGATGCGATGGTGGCACCGCCCTCTTCCGTAAAGGTAATCCAGTCTTTTTCCGCGAAGAATGCCTTGCTGATGATCAGGTTGCCCTCATCATCCCGGCTCTTATATTCGGTGGGGATCAGAATATAACCGCCCTGACGGCTGTAGAAGATATCCTCTTCGATCATGTACATGGGCTTGAATTCCAAAGTGAAATCCACAATGCCGTTGGCTTCCGTACGATAGATGTTCAATCGGTTGCCCTTGAAGATGGTCATGGAGCCATCTTCGTTCATTTGATATTCCTCGGGCTTCAGGGTGAAGCTTCCGTCTTCATTGAAATAGGTTTCGGTGTTGTACAGCAGGATCCGGTTTTCCTTATCCCGGGCATTGCCTTCCTTATCTTTATTCAGGCCCTGTACGCCGGGGAAGTTTTCCACATTTTCAAATTCCGTTTCTACGACTCGCTGAACCTCCGTATCCAGGGTACTGTAGATCCGGAGACCGCCGTTATAAAGCCGATATCTGGCTTCTTCCCGGTCGATCCCATACTCTTCCATCAGGTCAGCCAGAACCTGATTTACAACATAGTCCGCAAAGTAGGAAGAGATCTCGTCCGTCAGATCCTGGGGAGGATTCATGGAGGCACGAATATCCTGAGCCTTCGCACGCTTGTATTCCGCATCGGTGATCAGTCCCTGGTCATGCATATTGAACAGAACCTGCTGCTGGCGGGAAGTAAAGGCGTCGTTATACCAAACCGTATACTGGTCATCCCGAACTACGATATCGTAAGCATCGGGATCGTCGATAGCCGTAGTAGGCGTGGTCTTCAGGGGGGAGTTTGCTGTGGGGTTCTTGGGAATGGAGGCCAGCACCGCACATTCCGCAATGGTCAGCTCATCCAGATCCTTGGAGAAGTAACTCTGTGCGGCAGCCTTAACGCCGTAGGAGTTGTTCCCCAGGTAAATGGTGTTCAGATACGCTTCGATGATCTGCGGCTTGGAAAGATTCTTTTCCAGCACGATAGCATAGTAAGCTTCCTGGATCTTACGCTCTAATGTCCGAACGCTCTTGATATCTGCGAGATAGAGGTTTCTGGCCAGCTGCTGGGTAATGGTACTGGTACCGCTGATGTCGTCACCGGTTTTCAGGCTGTCCAAAACAGCACCGGCAATACGAACTACATTGAAGCCGGAATGCTCATTGAAGGTCTTGTCTTCGATGGCAATAAAGGCATTCATCAGATCTTCGGGCATATCCGAGTAGGATACATTGGTCCGAAGGCCGTTGTCCGCGGAATACAGGGTTTCCAAAACATTGCCTTCATCGTCATAGAGGATGGAGTTTTCCGGCAGCATGGAATAGATATTGCTGGGATCGATCTCCGGCGTTTCCTTAACGATGGACCAAACCCAACCGGCAGCAACGCAGCAAAGAATTACCACGATGCAAACCAAAATCAGGAAGATCTGGAGAATACGGATACCGATTTTCTTCTTCTTTTTCTTCTTTTTCGTCTTCTTCTTTTCGGGCATATCGGTCATTTCGTCTTCAGCAGCCTTGGCTCTTGCTCTGGAAGCTTCTTTTTTCGCCTGGGCAGCTTCCTTTTTGGCCTGTGCGGCTTCTTTCTTTGCCTGAGCAGCTTCCTTCCGGACATCGCTCTTCTTATGTTTTCTGTGAGTTTCCGCACGGCGGGCGGCTACCCGCTGGGCAGCGGTGGTAGTCGTTCCGGCATCGTCTGCAAAAGGATCCCGGGCATGGCCTTTCAGCCCACTGCTCAGCTGATCAAACTTATCGTTGATCTCGGATCTGCCATAGGCACCTTCGCTGCGAGAGGGTTCGTTCATTTTATCAAATTCATTCAGGAAATCATCGATTTCTTTTCTTTTGTCTTCTTTTCCTTTGTAATCGTCACGCAAAAGAAAACACCTGCCTTCCTGTTAGGATACGGGTTTCGTCAAAAAGGACATCGTCCCCCAGACTATTCGTGTATTGTATCACATTCCGTTTCAATTGGACAGAGTTTCCGGGCAAAATGTTTCCATTTGTAATGAAATTGAAAAAAAGAAAGAGTGAAAAATGTTGAAAAACACCTATTTTTTCGTTCGGGGAGTGCAAAGTAAGGCGATCAGATAACCGAAAGCAATGGCCGCCGTGATCCCGGCAGCCGTATTCTTCACCCCGCCGGTCAGAGCACCAGCCCAGCCATCTGTGGCAGCCCCTTCCACAGCGCCTTTCACAAGGGAGTACCCAAACCCCGGCAAGGGAACGGATGCCCCCGTACCGACGGCGTCCACCAAAGGTCCATAGATCCCGAGCCCTGTCAGGATCGCACCGGCGGTAACGAAGATCACAAGGATCCGGGGAGGTGTCAGCTTCGTATGATCCATGAGAAGCTGTCCCACAATGCAAAAGGCGCCTCCCACGAGAAATGCAGTCAGATAATCCATAGTTCAAAGCCTCCCTTCTACGGCCACCGCATGGGCAATGCCGGGTATGCTTTCACCCTGCTGGCAGCTGATGGTGGACAAAAGTGCACCGGTGGACATCAAAAGAACCCGCTCCAGCGTACCATTCTGAAGTTCCTGGAAAACCTTCGATGCGTAAATACAGGCCGAGCACCCACAGCCGCTCCCACCGCCATGGGTATCCTGTTTTTCCGAAAAAAGCATGGCGCCGCAGTCATCGTATACAGGGGAAATATCGATCCCCTCCTTTTGAAGAAGATCGATGACTACCTTCTTCCC
>SVCV01000066.1 GCA_015058185.1 Clostridiales bacterium
ACCAGGTTCTTACCGATGTCATGCAGGTCGCCTTCTACAGTACCGATAACGGCCTTGCCGATGGAAACACGGTTTTCTTCACCAATGTGGGGCTTCAGGATTTCCAGACCCTTCTTCATGGCTCTTGCGGCAACCAGCATTTCGGGAACGAAGATTTCGTTTCTCCGGAACTTTTCGCCGATATTGGTCATAGCGCCTACCATACCATCATTCAGAATTTCCATGGGGTTAACGCCTTCTGCGAGAGCACCTTCAACCAGCTCTACAACCAGCTTAGCCTTGCCGGATTCCACTGCCTGACAAATTTCCTGTACCTTAGACATTTTGATCCTCCTTATGTAATATCTTTAGCAGATATTCTCAACAGTATTGCACATAAGTGTATTATATCCCACCAAATCCAATTGGGTATTGTACAATCTTACGATTTTTAAGATGAATCTAACTAAAAAACAACAATTATTTGCGTAATCCTTGCTGTGCGGCATCCACTACATGGCGAACCAGGATGCTGGTGGTAACCGTCCCCACGCCTCCGGGCACCGGGGTAACCGCCCCAACAACAGGCTCAACCATTGAGAAATCAACATCTCCGCACATATCTCCATTTTCACCCACATGGATGCCCACATCGATGATCGTTTGGCTTTCCCGAACAAAAGAATCGTCGACCATACGAGCCTTACCGGCTGCAGCGATCACAATATCCGCATCCCGGCAAACTTCTTCCATGTTTTCCGTTTTGGTATGGCAAATGGTGACCGTTGCATTTTTCTGCATCAGCATCATCGCCACAGGACGGCCAATGACCGGGCTTCGGCCGATGACCGCAGCTTTCTTACCCGCCACAGCAATACCGAAATGATCCAAAATCGCCATGCAGGCTTTCGCCGTGCAGGGAGGATAGCCGATGGCCTTTCCCATGTATACGCCAGCAGCAGACCCCTGGGTGATCCCGTCCACATCCTTTTCCGGAAGCAGAGCTTCACAGGCCGCATCTTCATCCAAATGGCCGGGAAGAGGCCGGAACATGAGCACGCCATGCACAGAGGGATCTTCATTGAACTCCCGGATGGCTTCCATCAGTGTCTCCTGAGATACATCCGCAGGCAGCACGCATTTTTTTACAGCGACGCCGTTGGTCTCACAGCGCTTGCAGGCACCCCTTTCATAGGCAATATCATCGTCCCTCTCTCCTACCCGCAGGATCCCGAGAGTCGGGAAAACGCCCTTTTCTTTCAGCGCAGCCACATCTGCCTGAATGGAGGCATTGAGAGCTTCCGTAACTTCTTTTCCTCTTAAGATCTGTGCCATTTTCTCTCCTACCGAAGGCGATAATACACGCCTTTAAAAACATCTTCCGCAAGAGCGGTATAACGCTTCAGCAGATGGTCTGCCCTATCGTTCAGTTCCTCTGCATAGTCTCTGTCCTTCATAGCCTTTGTGTTGATGAAGACATTGAGGCTGGCTCCTTCCAAAGCTGCCTTGCAAAAGGCGGCACCTACGCCGGCGTCGCTGACAGCCAGTACACTGCCCTTGTCCGCAAAGCCCTTCATAAGTTCGATGGCTTCGCAGCATTTTTCCATAATTTCAAGAGGGACCGTAACAGCCACGCGCAAAGCCATTTCCATGACCTCTTCTTTTCTTTTTTGCTCCTCCGGAGTCTCTTTGGGAAGGCCATACGCTCTCGACAAGGGCTCAAAGGCTTCCGCATCCTTTTGGATCAAAGCCAGCAATTCGCTCTGCAGCGTTGCTGCCCGCCCCATAAGAGCCTGAATATCCTCTTCCACATCCGCATATTTTTTCTTTCCTGTGGTCAATGCTCCTACCATATGGCCCAGAGCCATGCCCAAAGCACCCACCAAAGCAGATGCGCCTCCGCCGCCGGGGGTAGGCGATTTGGAAGCCAGTGCTTCCGCAAACCCTTTACAGGTATCGTTCTCGTATAACATTCTTTCCCCTTTAAAAATGAAGATTTGCCCCTTCCAAAGCAGGAAGGGGCAAGGTTATGTTCAATATATTTTCGCCGATTAGAACAGGCCGGAGATCTTGCCGGTGCTGTCTACATCGATCTTTTCAGCTGCAGGAACCTTGGGCAGACCGGGCATGGTCATGATTTCGCCGGTGAGGGCTACGATAAAGCCTGCACCTGCGGAAACCTTCAGATTCCGAACGGTCAGCTTAAAGCCTCTGGGAGCGCCCAGAAGAGCCGCATTGTCAGAGAAGCTGTATTGGGTCTTGGCTACGCAGATGGGCAGATTGCCGAAGCCTAAAGCTTCCAGCTGAGCCAGCTGCTTCTTTGCGGCAGGCAGCAGTTCGATGCCGTCTGCGCGATAAACCTTCTTTGCGATGGCTTCGATCTTTTCTTCGATGGACATATCCAGATCGTAGCTGAAGGTGAAATCGTTAGGCTGTTCGCAAAGACGAACCACTTCTTCGGCCAGAGCCATACCGCCTTCGCCGCCCTTGGCCCAAACTTCGGACAGAGCAACGTTAACACCCAGTTCCTTACACTTGGCTTCTACCAGATCCAGTTCTGCCTTGGTGTCGGTGGGGAATGCGTTGATGGCAACTACTGCAGGCAGTTTGTAAACCTGGGTAATATTTTCAACATGCTGAAGCAGGTTGGGAAGACCCTTTTCCAGTGCTTCCAGATTTTCATTGTTCAGATCGGCCTTTGCAACGCCGCCGTGATGCTTGAGGGCACGAACGGTAGCTACGATAACAACCGCACTGGGAACCAGACCAGCCATCCGGCACTTGATATCCAGGAACTTTTCCGCACCCAGGTCAGCACCGAAACCAGCTTCGGTGATCAGGTAGTCAGCAAACTTCAGACCCATGCGGGTAGCCATGATGGAGTTGCAGCCGTGAGCGATATTGGCGAAAGGTCCGCCGTGTACGAAGGAAGGAGTATGTTCCAGAGTCTGAACCAGGTTAGGCTTCAAAGCATCCTTCAGCAAAGCAGCCATAGCGCCCTGGGCGTTGATCTGTCTTGCGGTAACCGGTTCATCACTGTAGGAGTAGCCGACGATGATGTTGCCCAGCTTTTCCTTCAGATCATCCAGGTCTCTGGACAGGCACAGGATGGCCATGATCTCACTGGCTACAGTAATATCATATCCGTCTTCTCTGGGAGTGCCGTTGACCTTGCCGCCAAGGCCGTCCACTACGAAACGGAGCTGACGGTCATTCATATCTACGCAGCGGCGCCAGGTAATTTTTCTGGGATCGAGGCCAAGGCTGTTACCCTGGTAAATATGGTTGTCCACCATGGCGGCCAGCAGATTGTTTGCGGCGCCGATGGCGTGCATATCACCGGTAAAGTGGAGGTTGATGTCTTCCATGGGAACGACCTGTGCGTAACCGCCGCCGGCCGCGCCGCCCTTTACCCCGAAAACAGGTCCAAGGGAGGGTTCCCGAAGGGCTACGAGAGCGTTCTTTCCGATCTTCCGCATACCGTCTGCCAAACCAACGGTTGTGGTGGTTTTGCCTTCACCGGCAGGAGTGGGAGTAATAGCGGTAACCAGGATCAGCTTACCATCAGGGGTGTTCTTTTTCTCTTCCAGAACATTGTAATCGATTTTTGCCTTATACTTTCCGTAGTAATCCAGGTATTCTTCATCGATCCCTGCAATCTTTGCAACTTCCCCGATATGCATCATAGGGGTTTCCTGTGCGATTTCAATGTCACTCTTGTAGCTCATGACCTCTCCTTTCATTTTTGCAAAATATCAATGACTATATTATAGCACTTTGTTCGGAAATAGGTTATATATTTATCGTTATGTACCATACCGGATAATATATAGATCATTTTTACCGGATCGTTCGTAAAAATCAGCTCTCTATTGTTCGGGGTTTACACATTCCGACTAAAGACCGTCCCGATACTGTTTCGGAGAGATCCCCATCTCCCGCTTAAACATTTTTGTAAAGTAGCTTTGATCCACAAACCCGCACTGAACAGCAACCTGGCTGAGGCTCAGACTCCTGTCACTGAGCAGCTGTTTGCTCTTTTGGATCCGGACCCGGTTGATGTAGGAAACGATGCTCATGCCCGCAGATTCCTTAAAGATGCTGCAAAGGTAAGACCGGCTCAAATAGACCCGGCTGGCAAGCTCATCCAGGGTGATCTTCTTATCGTAATTTTCTTTTACATAGGCCATGGTCTGCCCCACTACGTCGTGATGCTTTGCACCGGCATAATCAAAGATAGCGGAAGCAAACCGATCCATAGTGTCTGTCAGCCAAAGAGCCAACTGCTCAGGAGAGGCCATCTTTTTCATTTCCTGGTTAAAATCTTTGCTGATGTGGAAGATGGTCTGCACATCTGCACCGACTTCAATAGCCGCCCGGGATAAAATGACCAGGATCTCAACCGTACGCGCTTTGGTTGCATCCAGATCCACGGCACTGAGGTATCCGATATGCCCCAAAAGCTGACCATACAGGGACTTGAACTGGGCTCTGTCCCGATTATAGACTGCAGTCTGCAGTTTCTTTTCGAATTCAAGAAAATAGGAATAGTCTTTTTGGTCTGCCGAATAATTTTCCTTAGCGTCATAAATGGCATCCAGGATCTCTTTTTGCTTATACTGAGAAACCCCGATTTTGCGCTCCCCGCCCATAATGCTGGACGTAATGGCAGCAAGGATCTCGCACATATGCAGAACATGAATGGGAGTGGTAATAAAAACGTTCATGGCAGAGCCGCAGGAAGATTGTCTCGCCACATTGATCAGGATATCCTCGATATCCTCTTTGTCACCCATAACCATAGGTCCCACGGCAAAGCCGCCCAGGAGATTGCCCTTCTCATCTTCAATAGAGGAGGCAATAAAGGCCAACCCCAAAGGACAATAGAATGTGTACTTACCATCCCAACGATGGGCTTCCCGAATGCCGTAACGATATTCGGTCCGCCGATCACAGCCGGAAACCTTACAGTAACGGCAGAAATGCTCTTCTTTCGACGCCGCCAGAAATTCCGAAATGACCGCACGATCAGAGGAGGGTTCCTCCTCACCCAAACCATCGATCTCAACAAATCCGCAATGCAGCCCAAAAACAGCAGAAAGATGCTGGCGGAATTCCTCACATTTGATCTTCATACTTTCATCCACAGCATCTGTCTCCTCTCTATTCTATTCATAGATAGTATTATTTTACTTTGGAATCCCAAGGCTTGTCAAGATTTCAAAGTGAAAGAGAATCTTCTACTGGGGATCCGAAAGGTTCCGGCGGCTGGACCGGAACAGGTGCAGGATCAGTTCGTTGACCGCTTCTCTAGTCTCATTTTTCCGATAGGCCAGAACCAGATTATGAGTCAAAGGAAGTTTTTTGCGTACGATGTTGTAAAAGGGATTGATGTTCAAAAGCTGATCCGCCACCCCGATCCCTACGTTCTTACTGATGTTATACAAAAGGGCTTCTGTAGAGGACACCGGGATCTCCTCATGGGTTCTGAAGAAATCCGGCATGGAAGCGATCAGCTGGCCGTTCAATCCATCATGCCCATTGTCGATGACGATCAGAGCACCCCGATATTCTGCAATGATCTCTTCCGGGGAAAGGTCTGCCATAGGATGATCCGCCGAAAGCAGCAATTCGTAAGAGGAAGACAGCAGGATCCGATAATCCAGCTGAGGATGAAGGTTGACCCCGTCTTCCGGAGCAAAGATCATATCCAAAGAACCCTGCTCCAACAAGCTGTACAGCTTGTCCAAAGGTGCCATCTGCTGAATGATCTCCTGTTCGGGGTTTTCTGCCTGGTAGGTCTCCAAAGCAAAGTCCACGATCTGGGGCGCCAGCATTTCCGTCCGTCCCACATAAAGCGTATTATCCCGTCGGGCCATTTGCTCCTGGATCTGCTGCAAAGCTTTATCCAGATTATGAACGAAGGGTCTGCAGCAATCGTAGATCCGACGGCCGTATTCCGTCAGAGAGATCCCCTTTTTGCTCCGATGAAACAGAGCAAATCCCAATTCTCCCTCCAAAGCATTGATCTGCTTCAGGATACCAGGCGGGGTGATATATAACTGTTCGGCAGCCTTGGAAAAAGTTCCCCCTTCCGCGGCGGCCATGAAAATGCGAAGCTGGGTCAGTGTCATAAAAAAACCTCCCAAAGTAGGTATTATTATATAAGGATAACTACATTGTAACCAAAAGGTTTCGTTCTGTCAATCAATATTAACCGAATGGTATATACAAGACTCCCGAAAGTTTCTTTTGTGAGCCCTAAAAAAAGATTATAATTTATGATGGTCCTGAAAAAGAACCTATTACACTTTAAGGAACTGTCTATGAACACTGTAACAAATCCCACAAAAGCAAAAATCGGCCTGATGGCCGCTTCTTTCATAATGATCGCTTACATGGCTCCCACAGCCATGATCGCACAGATGGCGGAAAGCTTTCCGGAGCACCCTCTGAGTCTGGTGCAGATGATCGCCACGATCCCCGGACTGACCGGTCTTGTTGTGGCCATCCTGAACAGCTGGCTGACCCGCAAATTCTACAAAAGACATCTGATCATCGCCAGTGCGGTGATCCACTTGGCCAGCGGCATCCCGCCCATCTTCTTCCATGATAACCTGTACTTCCTTCTGGCTTGTGCCTGTGTCATGGGTATTGGGTTCGGACTTCAGCTGACCAATATCGCGTCCCTGATCACCGAATGCTTCGATCAGGATCAGAGCCGTTTCCTTATGGGACTCCAGGCCACCGTTATCTGCGGTGGTGCCATGATCTTCAACTTCCTGGCCGGATTCCTTGGCAAGGAAGAATGGCATCGCTCCTACATCGCATTCGTTCTGATCGTTGTGGTTCTCATTCTCGAGCTCCTCTATCTGCCTAAAGGGAACCTGGAAGCAAAAAGATCCGAAGGGCTGGCTGAAGGCGAAAAGAGCAAGGCAAAGATCCCCGGCGTAGTTTGGTTTATCGGCGTTTTAGGCTTTGTTGTCTATGTATTCATCGCCGTATATAACTCCAACGTATCCGTTATGGTAGAGCTCCGGAACTTCGGTTCCACCCAGGAATCCAGCTACGCAGCTGCCCTGTATATGGGTGCAGGCGCCATCGCCGGCATCTTCGCAGGCCCCCTGATCAAGAAAATGCATCTGCGGATTTATGTTCTGCTCATGCTCCTGATGGCTCTTGGCTTTATCGTCTCCTTCTTCAGCAGCAACCTGGTGCTTCTTTGCATCGGCGGTATGCTGGCTGGCGGCGCCTACGCCATGTTCAACGCCACTTCCAATTTCTTCGCAGCCGACCTTTCCGGAGGAAGAAATACATCCATGTGCCTGTCTGTGTTCTCCTCTTTGGCGAACCTGGGTATGGCCATCTCCCCCATCATCATCAGTTTCATCATGATGCCGCTGTCCATTGAAGGCCGTTTCGGCTGCACCGGCATCGTCTTTGCAGTTTTGGTGCTGGCCGTCCTCCTTTGCTTAGGCCGGATCTACAAGCTGCAGAAGCATCAATAGATATACACCCACATCTCATATCATCCTAAGAAAAACGATCCGATAGCTACATCGGATCGTTTTTCTTATGCCATGCTTTGGCGTATTCACAATCAATATGGATCTGCTCCTGCAGTGCCTCCAGTCCGGAGAATTTCTTCTCGTCCCGGATCTTTTCCAGAAAGCTTACCTGGATCTCTTTTCCGTAAAGATCCCCGCTGAAATCCAGCAGATGGGTCTCCGCATTTCTGGCGAACTCCCCTACCGTAGGCTTTCGTCCCACATTGGTAATAGAGGGATAGGAGATCCCGTCAAACTCGCAGAGGGTGACATATACCCCATTGGGAGGGGAAACCATGTCCTCATCCAGGTTCAGATTTACCGTGGGAAAACCGATGGTTCTGCCTAACTGCTGCCCGGTCACCACCTCGCCGGCGATCCCATAGCTGCGGCCTAAGAATTTGCTGCACTCTTCCATTCTTCCCTCGTCGATCAGGGAGCGGATCAGGGTGCTGCTGACCACTTCGCCTTCCACTTTATAAGGGGGAAGGACCCGGACCTCAAACCCAAGGGCCTCGCCTGCAGAGGAAAGAAGCTCTGCCGTTCCGGCACCTTTTGCACCGAAGCAGTAGTTGAACCCACAGAAAGCGACTTTTACCAGGAAGGTTTCCCAAAGGATGTCCTCGATAAAGGTCTCCGGGTGCATTTTGCCGATCTCCGGATCGAAAGGAATGGAAAACAGATAATCCACGCCCATCTCTTCCAAAATCTTTTCCTTATCCGCCGGATAAAGGATGTTTTGGATGACCGGATGACCTGCCAGCACATTTCTGGGGTGGTTTTCAAAAGTAAACACAGCGCTCTTCAATCCATGAGCGGAGGCATAGGCCACCGCCTCCCGGATCAGCGCCTGGTGCCCCAGGTGTACGCCATCGAAATTTCCCAAAGCGACCGCCGTCTCTTCGATATTCTCAATTTCTTCTAAGCTTCGAAATATTTTCATCTGTAAAATACCTTGTGCGCTTTTATTTCATCGGCTTCCGGGTCGTAGAAGGCCACCCCCAGGAAAGAGGGCTCCGAAGCCGTTTTTTCGGCCTTTCCGTAAACTTTATAGGCCCACTGATACCGGACATCCTCTTTGGCCAGTTCGTCGGGCTCCTCCAGCACTTTCAGCATCTTTTTGGATGTGGAAAGTCCGGAACAGAAGGGAGTGACCCGGTCATCGGGAAGAACCACTTTCCCGAAATGGGTCAAGGGCCAATCCATGGGGAACAGGAAGGACTGCCATCCGGCTTCCGCCTCTTCCATAGTCACCGCATTATCTACAGTAAAGGGACCTGCAGAGGTACGGAGCAGAAAGCTCATGGCACCGCCGCATCCCAATCTTTCACCCAGATCCCG
>SVCV01000067.1 GCA_015058185.1 Clostridiales bacterium
CTCTGGTCCGCTGGATATGCTTCAGAAAATCCAGACCTAAACCAGCACCTTCGCTGGCGCCTTCGATCAGTCCGGGGATATCCGCCATTACGAAGCTGGTATCATACATCTGTACCACGCCCAAATTAGGAGTCAGAGTGGTAAAGTGATAGTTTGCGATCTTGGGAGCTGCGCTGGTGGCAACGGACAGCAAGGTGGACTTCCCTACATTGGGGAAACCGACCAAACCGACGTCAGCCAAAAGCTTCAGTTCCAGGATCAGCTTTCTTTCTACCGCAAAGCCGCCGGCTTCTGCGAAGTTGGGAGCCTGACGAACGGGGGTCTTGAAATTTACATTTCCCTTACCGCCCCGGCCACCCTTGGCTGCCACGAAAGTATCGCCATTCTTAGCCAGATCGCACATGACCAGACCGGATTCTTCTTCGATGATCACAGTCCCGGGGGGAACTTTGATGACCAGATCCTGGCCGCCCTTACCGAACTGCTTCTTTTTCCGACCGTCTTCGCCGTCTTCGGCTTCGTACTTTCTCTTGTACCGGAAGTCCATCAGGGTACGAAGGTTGTTGTCAGCCAGGAAGATAACATCTCCTCCACGGCCGCCGTCACCGCCGTCGGGACCGCCATCGGGTACAAAGGGCTCTCTGCGGAAAGAAACGCAGCCGTTTCCGCCCTTACCGGAGCGTATAATAATGTGGGCTTTGTCAATAAACATTGAGGTTTCCTCTCATAAAAATGCCCCCGTCCGTGGACAGGGGCATGGTAAAAAGCTCTTATGCTTCCTTGGAGTAGACGCTGACCTGCTTACGGGTCTTGTCATACCGTTCGAACTTAACGACACCGTCGATCATTGCGAACAGAGTATCGTCACCGCCGATACCTACGTTGTTACCAGGATGGAACTTGGTTCCTCTCTGACGAACCAGGATGCTGCCGGCGCTGACGGTCTGACCGTCTGCTCTCTTAACGCCCAGACGCTTAGATTCACTATCGCGACCGTTCTTAGAGCTACCTACACCTTTCTTACTTGCCATTTATGTTTCACCTGCCTTTTTCAAACTTTCAAGTGTGTCTAACGGATATTCCGTTTTAAATCTTATTCAGCTTCTGCTACTGCGGGAGCTTCTGCAGCTTCAGCCTTTTTTCTGGGAGCAGTCTTCCGGATGTTCTGGATTTCTACCATAGTGTAAGGCTGTCTGTGACCCTGCTTTTTCTTGAAGTCCTTCTTAGGCTTGTACTTGTAGATGATAACCTTGGCGTTCTTGCCGTTTTCAACTACCTTTGCTTCTACGGATGCGCCCTTCAGTACGGGAGCACCTACAGAAACTTTCTTTTCGTCGCTGATGAGCAGAACTTCGCCGAAGGTTACGGTATCACCTGCTTCTACGTTCATCTTTTCTACTTTGATGACGTCGCCCTTCTGTACACGGTACTGCTTACCGCCTGCCTTGATAATTGCATACATTTTCGTTTACCTCCTCTTACCAGTCTCGCCATCCCAGGCAGTCCGAAGACTTTTAGGAGCCTTTTCTGTGCGGCTTACAAACATAGAAATGTTACCACAACAATAAGAGGTTGTCAACAGCTTTTTCTCTGAAATTTAAAGGTTTTTTCGGGCCTGGTTCATGAGCTCTTTCGCGTTTTCCAAAGAGGCTGCAGTTACTTCCACGCCGCCCAAAAGTCTTGCCAGTTCCCGGACACTTTCTTCCTGATCCAAAGGTGTGACCACTGTATGGGTACGCTCCTCCCCTACCTGCTTTTCGATCCGGTAATGGTGATCGCCGCAGGCTGCTACCTGCGGAAGATGGGTAATGGCAATGACCTGAAGCTTCGAACCCAGCTGGCGAAGCTTTTTGCCTACGATGCTGGCGGTAGCGCCGCTGATGCCTGTGTCCACTTCGTCAAAAATAATGGTGGGGATCCCGTCACCGGAAGCGGTAACGCCCTTAAAGGCCAGCATGATCCGGGAAATTTCACCGCCGGAAGCGATTTTTGCAAGAGGTTTCAGGGGTTCTCCGCGGTTGGTGGAGATCAGGAATTCCACTTTGTCACGGCCATTTTCCGTAAACTCACCGGCATCCTCATCAAAGGTGACCTGCAGTTTGGCTTCTTTGAAGTCCAGCTCGATCAGTTCTTTGCCGATGGATTCTTCCAGCTTTAAAGCCGCTTCTTTTCGAAGTGCAGTCAATCTGGTGCAGGCCAGATCCAGCTGTTCCCGGCAGGTCCGTTCCCGGATCTCCAGTTCCTCCATCAAACGGGAACTGTCCTCGATCAGGGCCAGATCCTTTTCGATCTCTTCCTGATAAGCCAAAACCTTTTCCAGGCTTCCGCCGTATTTTCTCTTTAATTTATCCAGGATCTCCAACCGCTGGATCACTTCATCCAACCGTTCCGGAGAAGCTTCCGTGCTTTCCCGCAGGCTTCGGATCTCGTGGGTCAGATCTTCCAACCGATAATAGATTTCGGAAATATTTTCGGAAACATCTTTAAAGTTTGCGGAAAGATCCCCGATCTGCTGCAGATCACCCATAGCGGAGGCAACCATGTCCAAACCGGAACCATCGCCCCGGAGGGCTTCATATGCAGCGGATAAATGCTGGTGGATGTTTTCGCTGTTTTTAAGCAGCGTCAGTTCCTCTTCCAATGCATCGTCTTCTCCGACTAAGGGCGCAGCCTCCCGGATCTCCTGAAGCTCAAAGGCCATAAAATCCCGTTTTCTTTCGGTTTCCGCCTGTTTTTTACGCAGTTGGGACAACTGTGCCCTTGCTTCCGTAAAATCGGTAAAAAGGCTGAAAACAAGCTCCTTCACTTCAAGAAGACGCTGATCGCCGAACCGGTCCAGCAAAAGAATATGGGACTGGGGATCCAAAAGGAACTGATTGTCAAACTGGCCGTGGATGTCTGCGATCCGCCGGCAAAGCTTGTTCAAAAAAGAAACGGGAACATTCTCTCCGTTGACCTTGCACTGGCTCTTTCCGGAGGCATGAATTTCCCGCAGGATCGTCAAGGGAGACTCCAGGGGAATGCCGTTTTCCTCCAAAAGCTTGTCCACTTCCGGATCGCTTGTTTCCGCAGACAAACGGATCACAGCCTTTTGGCAGCCGCTTCGGACATAGGAAGTATCCGCCCTGCTTCCGAGAGCCAGGCTGATGGCTTCGATGAGGATGGATTTACCGGCACCGGTTTCCCCCGTAATGATATGGAGGCCCTGATGAAAATCAAGGCCTAATTGTTCAATAATTGCAAAATCCCGAATACTAAGATGGGTGATCATTTCATCATCTCCGTAAGGCGGCTGACCATAATGGGAACATTGGACGGATCGTTGATCACGGCAAAGACTGTGTTATCGCCGGCTAAAGTGCCAAGAACATAGGGAACATTCATGGTATCCACCGCTTCTGCAGCGGCATTGGCACAGCCGGGAAGGGTCTTGATCACGATAATATTGCCGGAAGCGGCGATGCTGGTAATGGTCTCTTTAAAGATCTTGACCAGCTTTCCGGAGGAAGACTGTTCCTGGGGAGCGCCTACGGAATATTTATATCCGCCCTTGGCAGAGGGGATCTTCACCAGCTGCAGGTCTTTGATGTCCCGGGAGATGGTGGCCTGAGTCACTTTATAACCGCTTTTCTTTAAAAGCTCAACCAGCTTTTCCTGGGTCTCCACCTCATGGGTGCTGATAATATCTAAAATCTTACTCTGTCTGGCATGTCTCATGATAATCTCCTTGAACTTCTGTTCCAGAAAAATGGATACAAAAAGAATATGCATGAATATTATACATTATGCATTGGCATTCTGGCAAGAAAAAAACCTGCGCCATAAGACGCAGGTTTTATAAGTTTCAAAGAAATTATTCTTCGTCAGCTGCGGGAGCTTCTTCTGCGGGAGCTTCTTCAACTGCTTCGGGTGCTTCGATGGTTTCCTTGATGGAAAGGCTGATTCTTCTGCGACCCTTATCGATTTCGAGGATCTTAGCGGAGAGAACCTGACCAACGGAGATTTCGTCAGCGATGTTGGTAACTCTCTTGTGTGCGATCTCGGAAATGTGTACCAGACCGTCAAGACCGGGTTCCAGTTCTACGAATGCGCCGTATTCCTTGATCTGAACGACCTTACCTTCGATAACCTGACCAACTGCATACTTTTCGTCGATCACGGACCAGGGTTCGGGAGTGTTCTGCTTCAGGCCCAGGGAGATCTTACCCTTTTCGGCGTTCATGGACAGAATCTTAACGGGAATCTTCTGACCGATTTCCAGAGCTTCCTGGGGATGCTTGAGCTTGCCCCAAGAGATTTCGGAAATGTGCAACAGACCGTCTACGCCGCCTACATCTACGAATGCGCCGTAATCGGTGAAACGCATTACGGTACCTTCTACGATGTCACCAACGTTGATGGAATCCCAGATTTCCTGTACGCGCTTCTGCTTTTCTTCAGCCAGATATGCCTTATGAGAGAAGACAGCCTTGTTCCGCTTGGGATCAACGCGGCTTACCTTAACGGGCAGGGTCTTGCCTACGAATTCATCGGCCTTCTCAACAAACTTGTCGGAGAGCTGAGACAGGGGAATAAAACCGGAAACTTCTTTGTAAACTGCGATAACACCGCCGCGAACTTCCTTAACAACCTTGGCATTGATAACTGCCTTGTTTTCCAGAGCTTCGCCGATTTCATCCCAATGCTCGGTAACTTCGAGCTTTTTCTTGGAAAGCAGCAGGCTTCCTTCACCGTCATCGGTCTTGATGACCTTAACCTGAACGGAATCGCCTTCCTTGAAAAGATCAGCCAAAGTCTGGCCTTCTTCCAGGGTAATTTCGTCGATGGGCAGGATGCCATCCTTCTTGCAGCCAAAGCTTACCATAACAGCCTTGTCAGTTACCTGGAAAATCTTTCCGGTGATAACTTCGCCTCTGCCGGGCATACGCTTCAGGGACTTTTCGATCTGGTCCATCAGAGCCTGCATGTCTTCGGCATCTTCTGCGATTTCATCAACGGGTGCTTCCACTACGGGAGCCTCAACTACTTCAACTTTTGTGATTTCTTCACTCATAACAGAAATAACCTCCTTAATGATGCGTTCAGGCGTCGATGCACCTGCCGCAACACCTATTCTATTACATTTTTCGATTCGTTTCAATGGTAAATCTAATTTTCTTTCAATAAAAAATGTGTTTGGGCAATATTGCTGGGAAATTTCATATAATTTTTTGGTGTTGGAGCTGGATTTGTCCCCAATTACCAGCATCAGGTCTACGGATTGGGCGGTTTTCCGGCAGCCTTCCTGGCGAAGGACCGTAGCGTTGCAGATGGTGTTATGGATCACCAGATCTTCCGTCTTCTCCTTAATGGCAGCAACCACCGCTTCGAAGATCTCCGGGATCATGGTGGTTTGGGACACCACTGTAATTTTATCCAAATCCCGATCTTTTATTTCTTCGGGGGAACGAACCACGAGAACATGGTCTCCGGCCCATCCCATTATGCCCCGAACTTCCGGATGATTTTCATCGCCTACAATGATAATATTGCGGCCGGCATTGGAAGCTTCCCGGACCAGCTCATGGATCCTGGCCACAAAGGGGCAAGTAGCATCCACGATGTTCAGATCCCGTTCCTTAGCTTCGATATAAAAAGCCTCCGTTTGGCCATGGGAACGAACGATGACCGTATCCCCGGGAGCCGCATCAGAAGGACCATCCACTGCGGTAACGCCCTGCTCTGCCAGCTCATCCGTAACGATCTTGTTGTGGATCAGGGGGCCGCAGGTGTAGATCCGGCCGTCCCCATCCTGACGGGCGGCAATGGTTTCATTGGTGATTTTCAATGCCCGCCGGACACCGAAGCAAAAGCCGGAATGCTCTGCTAAAATAACTTCTCTCATTTCAATCCTTCCAGGAACTTTTTGAAAGCTCCTTCTTTTCCGTTTTCTGTGGGCTCATAATACTTGACGCCCTCTTTGTGGAGATTATCGGGAAGGTATTGCTGCTTTACATACCCGCCGTAATCGTGAGGATATTTATAATCCAGACCGATGCCCCGATCTTTGGCACCGGAATAATGGGAATCTTTCAAATGTAAAGGCACATCATCAATGTCCTTCTTCCGCAGGTCGGACATGGCCTTGTCGATGGCCCGAATGGAGCTGTTGCTCTTGGGGCAGGACGCCAACAGAATGACCGCCTGAGACAGATTGATCCGGGCTTCGGGAAGACCTACCATGTATGCAGCCTGTACGCAGGAAGTCACGATGGAAATGGCCTGAGGATATGCCATACCGATGTCCTCGCTGGCAATGACCAGGAGTCTTCTGCCGATAAGCTGCAGGTCCCCTCCCCCTTCAATGAGCCGGGCCAGGTAGTGGATGGCTGCATGAGGGTCGCTGCCCCGAATGGATTTCTGCAGCGCGGAAAGGAGATTATACTTGTCTTCCTTTTTATCATAGAAGCCGGTTTGGCGCTGCATGGCCTCCCCAACCACCTTCAGGTCGATCCGGGCACCCTCCTCCAGGTTGTCCGCAATGAAACCGAGGGTATCCAAAGCGATCCGGGCATCCCCGGAGGACAGTTCCGCCAAAGCACGAAGAGCTTCCTCATCCCAATTCAGATTCAGCTTTCCAAGGCCCTTTTCCCGGTCCGTCATGGCCCGGGTCAAAACTCTGGTCAGGTCATCGGGAGTATGGCGCCGGAACTCGTAAATGGAACGGACCCGGCTGAGGATCGCATTATTAATAGAAAAATAGGGATTTTCCGTGGTACTGCCGATGAGCCGAACCACCCCTTCTTCCAACGCTTTTAAAAGGGAGTCCTGCTGCAGCTTATTCCAGCGATGGAATTCGTCCACATACAGGAAAGTACTTTCCCGCTGCAGGCCAAACAGCCGCAGCTTGGCATTGTCTAAAATCTCTTTTAATTCCTTGGTGCCGGTAACGGAAGCATTGATCTCCTGGAAATTGGCATCCATTTCCCGGGCAATGATCCGGGCAAGAGTGGTTTTTCCCGTGCCGGAAGGACCATAGAAAATAGCGGAATCAAAGGTCTTGTTCCGAATGGAATTGTAAAGCAAGGATCCGGGGTACAGGAAATGTTCCTGGCCCACAAATCCGTCCAGCGTATCCGGTCTCATCCTGGTGGATAAGGGTATCATTGCACGAAAACCTCCATAGTGGTAATAAAGAGTCCGTCCTCCCCCTCCGGCGAAATTACAGCCAGTTCCCGCTCCGCTTCCGTGCGGTCCGAATAGGGAGAACTTACGATTTTATAACTTCCGTCTTTTTCTACGATGCGGACTTCCCGGCCTTTGGCCTTTTCCGCATCCGCTGCTTCCTGAGCTCCCGCATAGGAACTGTAACTGCCAAACTGAATGGCATAGACAAGCTGAGCCTCCCCTGTGTAAGAGGAACTGTCAGCATGAGTCTCCCCTGTCAAGGGGAGGTTCCCTGAAGGGGCGGAGGGGTTGCTCTCCGTACTGCCTCCTTCGCCTGCGAGGGCGGTATTTGTATAAGGCTCCCCTGTGTAAGGGGAGCTGTCAGCCGGAGGCTGACTGAGGGGTTGTTCACCCACAACCGCCCCGGAGGGGTTGCTCTCCGCCAGTTTATCCAAAAAAGAAACCTTTAGCGACACAGGTTCCTCGATCTTTAAAACCTGTGGATAGATCAGGTATTTGGTCACGCCGTAACCAAGGCCTCCTGCAAAGAGGACCAAAACAAGAAGCAAAGGCAGAAAACTGCCTCCCCTTCCCGACTTTTTTCTTCTTGTCCCACTGCTCATATCGGTACCCCCTGTTGTTTTTTACAACAGTATATGGGGCACGTCCGAAAATATGTCAGCAGTCGGTGAGCATGTCCACACAGCAAAGGCACTGGCACATGCGGCAGGCCTGATCCTGTGCATCGGTATAGCCGCGGTTATAGGAAGCGGTCTGATAGCCCCGTCCATAACCGGAAACCTGGGCCAAAACATTTTGATATTCCGCATTTTGGGGATCCATGCGAACGGCTTGCTGAATGTTGTTGACACCTTCATCGTACCAGCCTTTTTTCAGGCAAAGGACACCGTTTAAGAAGTGCCATTCCGCACTCATGTCCCGATTGCGGTTCAGCAAGATCTCCGCAGCCTGCAGATTGTTGGCATCCAGCGTCCGCCGGATCTCTGCAAACTGGGGATTGTAAGCGGAAGATGCAGAATTTGCACCGTAGCCTACGGAACTGCTTCCGCCGTCATTCATTAAATATTCGTAAGCCTCATTGATCTCCCGAAGCTTCTCCTCTGCCAGCTCGTAAAGAGGATTGTCCTGGTGACGGTCGGGATGGTACTTTTTGACCAGTTCCCGGTATGCGGCTTTGATCTCGTCCTTGGAGGCTCCTTCCCGGACACCCAGAACTTCATAAGGGTTTTGCATTTGTGTTTCCTCAGCGTTTTTTCAATAGTTCCTCCGTCTTGTAACGAAGGCCAAAGTAAATGATATTCTCTAAAATTTCCTTGTTGTGTTTTAAAGGGATCTCCGCAAAATTCCGGGACAGCTCCGCCAAACAGAAGAATAACATGTCCTTCATCGGCTCACAGATCCGGTCTCGGAATGTTCCCATATCCTCTTTTGCAGAATCAAAGGCAAACCGCAAAAGCAAAGGGTTATAGGATCCGGAAGCATGATCCTTTTCCAGATCATCCAAAGCATCCATCAGATAGATCCATTTTCCCATATAATACCCGATTCGGCCGAAGGGA
>SVCV01000068.1 GCA_015058185.1 Clostridiales bacterium
TCGAAAATAACCTGCCCAACACCCTTTTTGCTGCCCTCCAGGACCGCCTCCATGGTCAGCTTGTCGCTGCAGGCGGAAATGATCTCATCATACGACTTGGATTCCACGTCTTCCTGAGAAATGGAAAGCATCCGCATGGCAGCAGAGTTTACATGGATCATTTTCCCGGAAAGATCGGTTACCAAAAGACCGTCCACCATATATTTCAGAATGGTTTCCAGCTTACTCTTTTCTCCCGAAAGGTCTGAAAGCGTAATGTTCAGCTTTTCCTGCAGAAGATTAAACATTTCCGCCAGCCGGCCGATTTCGTCGTTGGACTTTACGCTTACCACCTGGGTAAAATCACCCTGGGACATTCGTTCCGCCTTTTCGGTAACATCGTTGATGGGGACCGTAATACTTTTGGCAATAAAAAAGCCAAGCACTACCGTAATGGCCAGTGCGATCAGCATCGCTCTTACGAAAATAAGCTGGGATTGATGAAGAATTTCATACACAGAAGAGATATCCGCCCGAAGACAGATGATCCCCTTGACCTCCCCGTCATTTATGATGGGGAAAACCATATTCTTTACGGGAATGCCGGAGGACAAAACGCTGTCCGCTTCTGCATTTTTCCCGGAAAAACCCTGCACAAGAAGACCCTGATCCAAAATATCCATAGCATTCCGCCCGATCAGGTTTTGGTTGCTGGATGCTATGACCTCAAAGTCATGATCCACAATAAAAAGTTCTTCCCGAAGACTTCTCGCCCAGGCCTCCGTGTCGGCCTGGATCTCCGCAATGTTGTCTTCGAGATTATCATATTCCTGGAAGCTGACGATGTTTTCCTCTACGGTTCTCGTAAAGTCCTTCCGGATGGATTCCATCTGGTAGGCTTCCAGCTGGTTCATAATGAACACGGCAATTATGATCATGGCGATAAAAACCAGCAGAAAATATACCAGTACAATACGCCACCGGATGCTTCCTCCCCGGATTTTGTTCAACATGCCTTAAGGCCTCCTGAAATAGTAACCGATTCCTCGTTTTGTCATGATAAAAGCGGGATTGCCGGGATCGTCTTCCAGCTTTTCCCGAAGGCGGCGCACCGTTACGTCTACCGTACGGATGTCTCCGTAATATTCATATCCCCAAACTTCTTCCAGCAGCTGCTCCCGGGAGAATACCCGGTTTTCCCGCTCTGCCAAATACTTCAGAAGTTCAAATTCCCGGATGGTCAGCTCCAAAGCAATGCCGTTTTTCCGAACCTCGTAGCGATTCAGATCAATTGCCAGGGTCCCGAAGTCCTGAATATTGGAGGGGGCATTCTGGAAGCTTTCCACCAGATCGATCCGGCGGATATTGGCCTTGATCCGGGCGATGAGTTCCCGCATTCCGAAAGGCTTGGTGATATAGTCATCCGCACCCAGCTCCAGGCCTAAAACCTTATCCACTTCCTCTTCCTTTGCGGTCAGCATCAGAATGGGAACGGTACTGGATTCCCGAACTTTTTTGCACACAGCAAAACCATCCATTACAGGAAGCATAACATCCAGCAGGATCAGGTCGGGGGAGCCGGAAAGGGCCTTATCAAGACCGGTCTTTCCGTCATAGGCGGTATCTACATCAAATCCTTCCTTGTTCAGGTTGAATTTGATAATGTCAGAAATGGATTTTTCATCTTCGATGATCAATACTTTTTTACTGTCCATAAAAAACCTCCCGAAAGATACGCAAGAAATCTTTCCAAAAGCTATAGATATTTCAAGGGGTTCTGGGCCACACCATTCTTTCGGATCTCGAAATGGACATGGCTGCCCGTACTTCGTCCCGTACTTCCCATTTTTGCGATCAATTGGTCTTTGTATACTCTGTCACCTACGGAAACCAGCAATTTGCTGCAGTGTCCGTAAACCGTGGTCATGTTTCCGCCGTGATCGATCTTTACACAATAGCCCAAAGCACCGGCCCAGCCGGAATAAATGACCTTGCCGCCGTCTGCAGCCCGAACATCGGTGCCTACCGGTGCAGCAATGTCGATCCCCTCGTGCTGGCGGCCCCAACGGGCGCCGAACTTAGAGGAAAGCCGTCCTCTTGCAGGGTACTGGAAAGACCCGGTACCGATGAGGGGCGGAATTTCCTTGGTTCCGCGAAGAACCACCTGGCTGGTGGGCTCGGAAAGAAGTCTCTCACCCAGCTCCGTCCGGCCTACTTCTACGCCGTTGTTCCGAACGATCTCTGCGGTAACTTCCCGCTTTCCGTAGATCCCCGCGGATTTGACCTTTGTTTCGCCCTGATACATGGATCCGGTGTCTTCGTAGGTAATATCATAGGGAACATTTTCATTGTAAACGGCGATCTCCTTCGTCTGAACGGTGATCTGGGGGACCTGCCGATTCATCACAAGCTGATCCCCTACATAGATCTTTGCGGGATCCACATCCGGGTTCAGGGATTGGAGTTCGTCCATAGAAATCTCATGTTTTTTTGCAATGGCGGAGAAAGTATCCCCGGATGCTACGGTATAAAAGATTTGCTCTACACCGCTGGTCATCATTTCTTCCATGACCTGTTCCTTGTCCTCTACATTCTTCAGGCGGACAGAAACCTCAGCAATGGAAACATCCTCCGCAAAGCCGATGGAAAGGTATTGTACCCCCTCTATTTGCGGAGTATATTCGGTTTTGATGGCATCCAGAATTTCTTCAGCCGCTTCCCGGCTTTCCAAAACAGCCTTTTGCTCGCCATTTACGCAGATGGCATAAGCCAAGGCGTCCAGATCTTTCATGTATGTAAGGGCCGTAAGGATCTCTTCCGGTCCGTCAATTACCGCATCTTTATCCCGGATCTCGGTGAAGGAAATGTTATTCTTCTTCAGGGAGATCTCCGCATCATAAACCTGACCCAAACGATCCCCTACCAGATCCACCACGTCTTCTACAACGCGAGGATCCTTTACGACGCCCAGCAGGTTTCCGTTGTACCGGTACTCATAGGCAATAGACGATCCGTTGTTGAAAGATACCACAGACAGGAAAATGACCACGCAGGCAAACACACCGATATAAACCCCTTTATACTTATCGGAGAACCGGCGGAAACCATTCCAGCCATTCCAGGCAGCAAGGCCGAAAGCCTTTGTGCGGTCCATGGCAATATCGATCTTTTCATCTGCGGCAGTAACTTTGGCAGCAAAGAAATCCTCCGCAAGGGCGATCTTTTTATTGATAGGGGGAGCCCATTTTTTCTTCAGCGCAAGGAACCCCTTCGCAAAGGGTGCTGCAGCAAAGGCAAAGCCGGTTCCAACCAGGCGTCCCGCAGGACGAAGGACCTTGGACAGGGCGGCACCGACAACCCGGAAGCCACTTCCGATCCGGCCGAGAACGCCGTCCATAAACTGGTCCAGGCGACGGTCGGGTTCTTCCAGCTGTTTTTCCACCGCAGACTCTCTCCGATCCGCAGGACCACCTTCCTCAGAGAGGGAGGCTTCGACTGGACAGTGATCCAACAAAGCTTCCTTTTCGGAGGGTTTTTCCGCATAATCATCGTACCGAACCTCTTCTTCCAGGAAAGAAAAGGCGGGTTCTTCCATTCGGTCTGCAACGGCGCTTTCCGGGATAACAACGGGCTTTTTCGTTCTTCCCCAAAGTCCGTTTTTTTCCTTTTTCGGCTCTTTTTTCGTCTCTTTTCGGGTACGGCTGTAAGCTTCCCGAGCGGCCTGGCGCTCCTTTGCGATCCGTTCCATATCCTCTTCGGAGAACGCAAAGGTGTCTACCCGAGCCAGGCGAACAGTCATCCTGTCCTCCAGCGCCTTCCTGGCAGCAGCCCGGCAGTCCGGGTGATCCTCGTCAGAAGGCACAACAAAGCAGCCGTGTTCTGCATTTGCAAGATCATCAGCTGCTTTTACATCGTCCAATACCTGGTGATATTTATTTGTGATCGCGGTCAGGTCATCCTGAGCCGGGACGTCTATATTGCTCTTGATTTCAGGCTTCTTTGTCATGCGTCTCCTCCCTGGTTTATGGCGTCTATGACTCGTGCCTTCTATCTATTATAGCTTTTTTCGACCTTTTTTTCAAACGCTTTTTTCCGCCTCCGCAAGCCGCGCCTTAAAGCAATGGCAATAAAGGCCTGTATCTTGTGTGCCCGTATCCTTGCAGTCAAGGCAGTCATACCACATATCCATATAGTTGGCTGCGAAATTATTTTTTAAAAGAAGGGCGGCCTTCTCTTCCAGAAGTTCTGCGGCCCGATCCTTCAAGTCCCGAACGGTCTTTCTGGCAGCGGCATCTCCGGAAAGCATAGACTGTGCGATCTGCACGTTAATGCTCCTGCAAAGGTCCTCGATCTCACCGATCCGGGGAACTGCAGCAAGAACCTCTTCCCGCCGGGCCTGCGCTTCCTGTTCCTTTCGGCGCGCCTTTTCCTTATACTCCCGGGAAACTTTCTGCAGAACATTTTCTTCTTCCTTCTTTTCCGAAGAAGTTTTTCCTGCCCAACGGCTGAGAATGCTGTTAATATATTTAAAATTGGGATTGGAGATCCCCGAAGTCTGCCTGCAGGCATCCAGGATCTGGTCAATGCCGAAGCCCCAGTCATCCAGCCAAACATCCATGAGCCGCCGCTCTTCTTCGGTGGCATTTCGGGTGAAGCCAAGGGCTTTCAGCACTCTCTTGTAAAGGAAGTGCCGATTGTCCGTTTCCGCAAGAAAAGCTTCCACCTCTTCCGCAGTCCGAAAACCTCTGCCAGCCCAGTCTTTTACCACAGAAGCCACATAGGTATGCTTGTCCGTCTTTCTTTGGGCCGCACAATAGCGATAGGCATAGGCGATCACTTCCGGGGTAGCGCTGTAATCCTCGATCCATGACAAAACAGCCATGGTTTCGCTTCCGGAAAGCAGCCGGCCGGTGGTCTTTTCGATCTCGGAATACAACTTCCGAAGGCCTTCATCATCCACCAAAGACTGCACCTTTTCCGGCAAGGATGACTTCGTCTGCTTCTTTCGGGAGCCTCCGGAAATGGCCTCTCTGAGATTGAGGAATTCCACTTGATAATGCAGCTTATTTCCGGGATCGGGATAATGTTTCCGAACCACACCGCACTTTTCCCAATAGGTCCAGGCCTGTAAGACATCCTCCACGGGAAGATTCAGCTCCCGGGCAAGGGACTCGTTGGAAACCGGAAGGTCGATCTCCACATACATGGAAGCCAAAAGATATACCTTCACATAGTCCCCCGGGGCACTTACCATGTACTCGTTGATGAATACATTTTCGATCCGGGTATCCCACAAATAATAATTTTGTGCTTTTTCTCTTTTGAAGTTCATGAATATCCCTTCCGAACTACTTTACATTGCGATTTAAATCTTCCAAAAGCAAGGCAAGATCCACACCGTGGCCATCTGCGGCTTCTTTCAGAGTTTCATTGGCCGCACCGGGGCAGCCATGGCAAGGAAGCCCATGATTTTCCAAAACCGCTTCCATATTGAGAGCCAGTTCCAGCACTTCACAAACCAGCATATCTTCCGTGATCCGACTCATCCTTTAACCTCCTTTGCCTACTGCGGGATCCTGTCCGCATTGATCAGATCCCCAAAACGGGTATATTTTGCATTCCAGGACAGTTCCACCTTGCCGGTGGCACCGTTTCTGTGTTTTTCTATCAAAACTTCACAAACACCGGGCTTTTCCGAATTTTCCTTGTTGTAGTAGTCGTCCCGATACAGGAACAGTACGATGTCTGCGTCCTGTTCAATAGAACCGGATTCCCGAAGGTCGGAAAGCATGGGTCTGTGGTTAGGCCGCTGCTCAACCGCTCGGGACAGCTGAGAAAGAACCACTACCGGGCAGTCCATTTCTCTGGCTAACTGTTTCAGCCCACGGGTCAGAGCAGAAATTTCCTGGGTCCGGCTTTCGGCCCTGCCGTCTACCGCCATAAGCTGGAGGTAGTCGATAAGGATCAGGTCAAGACCCTTGGAAGCTTTCATTCTCCGGCATTTATTTTTCAGTTCCATAGCGGAAATACCGGGAGTGTCGTCGATATAGATATCGGAGCTGGACATTTTGTCGATGGCAATGCTGATGGAGGTCCAGTCCTGGGCATCCAGGTCACCGGTCCGAAGCTTTTTCATATCGATCCGGGATTCCATGGCCAAAAGACGCTGGGACAGCTGTTCTTTAGACATTTCCAAACTGAAGACCAATACCTTTGCACCGTGCTTCAAAGCCGCATTCTGTGCAATGTTTAAAGCAAAGGCGGTCTTACCCATAGAGGGACGAGCCGCAAGGATGATCAGGTCGGAGCGCTGCAGGCCGGAGGTCATATTGTCCAGATCCATAAAGCCTGTGGGAACACCGGTGAACTTGTTGGGGTTGCTGATGATCTCATTGATCCGCTCGATATTCCGCTTCAGAACTTCCCGAACCGGTTCATATTCCCGGGATTGACGGTTTTGGGCGATCTCAAAGATCTCCTGTTCCGCATAATCCAAAACCTGTTCCGGCTCCATTTTTTCCTGATAGCCCTTCTCCATAATGTCGGAAGCAGAAGCGATCAGCTTTCGGAGAACGGATTTTTCTTCGATGATCTTTGCATACTGTACCGCATTTGCCGTAGAAGGCACCGAGGTGGATAAAAGAGCAATATAAGCCCGGCCCCCTACCATTTCCAGGGACTTCCGCTTTTTCAGCTCGTCGGAGACCGTAAGGATGTCAACGGGAGAACTCTTGCGATAGAGCTCCTTGATCGTCCGATAGATCTCCTGGTGCATTTCGTTGTAAAAATCCTCAGGCTGCAAGATCTCCAGCACATCGGACAGGGCATCCTTATCTAAAAGGACTGCGCCTAAAACTGATTTTTCCGCATCCTCATTGTGAGGAGGGATCCGTTCCAAACCTGCAGAGGCCATTATGCTTTCACCACCACTTTCAGCTTACCGCTGACTTCCTGGAAAAGTTTGATTTCGATTTCGTGTTCGCCGGCCTGCTTAATGGGACCGTCCATAACGCACTTCTTCTTGTCTACTTCGATCCCGTACTGTGCCTTGAGGGCTTCCACGATATCTTTATTGGTAATAGAACCGAAGAGACGTCCGCCGTCGCCGGCCTTGCCTTCGATCACTACGGTCATTTCCTTCATTCTTTCCGCCATAGCTTCGGCGCTGGCCATATCTTCTGCGCGACGGGCTGCGTTAGCGGCTTTCTGGCGCTCCAGTTCCTTTACGCTTCCGGCAGTAGCTTCCTTCGCCAATCCTCTGGGAAACAGCATGTTTCTTGCATAGCCGTCACTTACTTTTACGATATCGCCGGCCTTACCCTGGCCTTTTACGTCTTTTAATAAAATTACCTGCATGATAATCTCCTCCTTAGTCCGTTATTTCTACGCTGTTGATCAAATCTTTCAGAGCGGCAAGAGCCTCCTCAAGAGGCATATTCAGCTGCGTGCCTGCCGTAGTCAGGTGTCCGCCGCCGCCCAGTTTTTCCATAATTACCTGTACATTCAGCTGCCCCAAAGATCTGGCACTGATCACCGTTTGCCCGCTTAAGCTGGGGCCGGCCACGAAGCTGGCAACAACGCCCTTTATGGTCAAAAGGTCGTCTGCAGCCTGGGCGCTGAGGATCTGGATCTCGGGATGGGCCTCTTCATAATAGGACACCGCAAAGCGATCCCGAAGAATGACAGCCCGGGAAAGCACTTCCGAACGAAGCCGGAAGGATTCCGCATCCGTCCGCAAAAGCTGTCGAATATTGGCAGTATCTGCACCCATACGCCGCAGCCAGGAAGCGGCATCAAAGGTTCGGATCCCGGTTTTTACCGTGAAGTTATTGGTATCTACCGTAATGCCTGCCAGCAAAGCTTCTGCTTCCAGTTTGTCGATGGGACGGTTGGTTTCTGCGGTAATATACTGAAGCATTTCCGCCACCAGTTCAGAAGTGGAGGAAGCATAGGGTTCCATGTAAGAAAGCGTGGGCTGCTCCAGGCAGTCTTCTGCCCGGCGATGGTGGTCGATGAGGACCAGCTTATCCGTCTTTTCCAAAAGTTCCGGACATTCCAAAAGGACCGCACGATGGGCATCTACGACCACAAGGAGGCTTTCCCGGTCGATCATATTCAAAGCCTCTTCGTTGGTAGCCAGCCGATAGTTTTTGGAGTCCCTTACCTTTTGGTAGATGGCGTCCATAGTGGAACTGTAGCTGTTGGTCACGATCACCGCTTCTTTTCCCCGGTTGCGGACGATGCGATAAATACCGAGAGCCGCACCGAGAGCATCCATATCCGGATTCCGGTGACCCATGATAATAACGCCGGAGGACTGATCCACCAGCTGGCGCAAAGCGTGGGCCATGATACGGGATTTCCCCTTTGTGGTCCGCTCGACGGCCTGGGATTTTCCGCCATAATACTCAAATTTGTTCTTTTTCTTTACAACGGCCTGGTCACCGCCCCGGCCGAGAGCCATTTCCTGGGCTGCAAGGGCGAAGGAGTCCTGCTCCAGGAGGTTTTTGCCGCCGATGCCGATCCCGATGGACAGGGACGTGGGGAAATCCGCATCGGTTTCGATCTCC
>SVCV01000069.1 GCA_015058185.1 Clostridiales bacterium
CGGCGCGCCTTTGTCCAGCCCGGAAATGGGGGCCGACTGCAATCTGCGGAAAGAGGAGATCGCTTTCCATGAATATCGGGCAAAGGGCGGCATTGCCAGTGCTGCCATAGGTCTTGGCATCGTGGATCCTATGGGGCGGACTCACACCAAGGAGATCCAGCTTTACGATGTTATGTCTTTGCCTTCTTTGACGGAAACCGCAAGAGCCATGCATCGCCACAACTGCAATGCTGTCATGGAATTGGCCCACGGGGGAAAATATGCCGGCGCAAGAAGCCACGGGGATTCCTCGGAGCTGTATGTGCTGGGTCCCAATGATGAGATCAATCCGGAAGGTCTGAAAGTTCGGGCCATGACGGAAGAGGACATCTATCGGGTGGCGGATTGTTTCGCCCAGGCGGCAGCTTTGACCAAACAGGCCGGTTTCGATATGGTTCTGATCCACGGTGGGCACGGATGGCTTTTAGGCCAGTTTATGTCTCCCACCATGAACCATCGGACGGACCGGTGGGGCGGCAGTCTGGAAAACCGGATGCGTTTCCCCTTGCTTGTCATCGAAAAGATCCGGGCGGCAGTAGGGCCGAAGTTCCCCATCGAGTACCGTATGAGCGGGGCGGAGCTGATCCCCGGAGGATATACCATTGAAGAGGGCATCGAAATGGCAAAGATGCTGGACGGAAAGGTGGATCTGCTCCATGTTTCCGCCGGTGTGCACGAGGATGAGGAAGTCTTCGTGCTGACCCATCCCTCCATGTTTGTGGATCACGGCTGCAATGTTCACCTTGCGGCAGAGATCAAAAAACATGTAAAGACTCCTGTGGCCACTTTAGGCGGATTGAACGATCCTGACCAGATGGAAGAGATCATCGCTTCCGGAAAAGCGGATATCGTGGAGATCGCCCGCCAGTCTATCTGCGATCCTTACTTTGCGGAAAAGGCATTCTCCGGCCGGGCCGATGACATTACCCGGTGCTGCCGGTGCTTTACCTGCTTCTATAATTATCTTGGGAACCGGACGTTCTCCTGCGCCTTTAATCCGGTGGTCGGAAATGAACTGGAACATAAATATGCCTTCCCGTCTACGGAGCCGAAAAAGGTCATTGTCGTAGGCGGCGGTCCCGGCGGTATGGAAGCTGCCATCACTGCAGCTGACCGTGGACATGACGTCACCCTCTATGAAAAAAAGGATCGCCTGGGCGGTCAGCTCCTTTCGGAAGAGCATATTCCCTTCAAGAAGGACATGTTCCGCTTTGTAGAGGTCTTGGAGGGCAGATTGGTTAAGTCTGGCGTGAAGGTTGTCCTTAATAAAGAACTTAAGCCACAGGAATTGGAAGAAATGGAAGTAGATGTGGTAATTTTGGCGGTTGGAGCCAAGCCCATTATCCCCAATATTCCCGGCATTGAGAGTTCAAAGGTCGTGACTTTGGATGCTTTGCATCAGGATCCTCCTGCCATTGGCCAGAAGGTCGTGATCCTCGGAGGCGGTTTGGTAGGCAGCGAATGTGCTGTTTATTTAGGCGGCTTAGGCAAGGATGTGACCCTGGTGGAAATGAAGGAAACCTGGTCTGCGGATGCCTATCCTATGCACAAGAAGGCCATCGAAGTAGCCATGCGGAAGAGCGATATCAAGATCCATGTAAATACCGTGGCAAAGGAAGTTACGGAAGAAGGACTGCTTTGTCAGGGGCCGGATGGTGAAGTTTTGTTTGCGGCAGATACCATTTTGCTGGCTGCCGGTATGAGGGCCGACAGGGAAACGGCAGAGGGATTCTACAATACGGCTCCCCGGGTATATGAGACCGGTGACTGCATTCGTCCCGGACGGGTCGTGGATGCGGTGACGGTAGGTTACTACAGGGCCCTGGATATTTAAGTAAAAAAAAGAAAAGACCGATGGCTCTCCATCGGTCTTTTCTTATGCCTTCGTTTGATGTTCGGGTCACTGGGGTAAAAATAGCCGTGTGCCCTTGGTAAGGATCTCGTTCAGGGACAGCTTGGGATTGGCGTGCAAGAGTGTTTCAAGGGAGACCTGCAGGATCCGCAGGATGGAGTCGAGATCATCGTCATCCCGGACCTCATAGGTGAGGGGATACCGATTGGCCGCATCCTCCAATTCATCCAAAACCTCTTCTGCAGCCTCCTGAAGAATGTGATTGACTGCCGGGTTTCCGCTGCTGTCGGATGTTCCGGTTTGGGGAGGTGCTTCCTGGAGCATGGGGGCTTCAAGGGTTACAGGGCTGTCTATATTCGCTTCTGACGGATCTCCTGCAGCCTGTTCCTGTACCGGTGTTTGCCCCATTTGCCCCTGAGCCGGAGTTTCTGCCGGAGCCCCGGAGACACAGCCCTCCTCATTGGGACCTGCTTCCGGGAGGTGGACTTCATGATCGGAAACCGGAATGCAAAGCTTTTGTCCCACCTGCATATTATAAGGATCCAAAGAAGGATTTGCCTCCAGGATCGCATTGATGCTTACATGGTACTTCTTGGAGATTTTATAAAGGGTATCGAAGGGGACGACGGTATGGAGGATGCCTACACACACAGGGTTTTGGGGTACCGGACCGGGGATGCAGATGCGCCTGCCGATCTTTAAGTTATAGGGGTTCAGGATCTTGTTTGCCTGCATGAGGATGGGCACGGGAACATTGTACTCCTCAGAAATGGAATAAAGGGTATCTCCGGCCTTCACCGTCACCATCTCCACACAGACGTAAGTGGGCGGCAAAGCCGGACACCGGGGAAAACATTGAGCATTAGCCATATGTTTTGATCACCTCGCACTTTCACACAGAGGACGCCTCCTCCGAAACGCAATATTTTCTACCATAGTATTTCGCAGGGGTGAAATGTGTGATAAAATAGCCGCAAAAGATGTGGAAAACTTAGGAGGATCAGATTTTTGCGAAGAAATCCATTTGCCTTATTTCTCATATTAATTGTAATTTATGAAGCTGTCAGCGGCAGTTTTGCCACCAGCCCGAAGCAGTGGATCCTGGAAACGATAGTGCTGCTTCCCGGCATTATCATTGGTATGGCTTGTCACGAATTTGCCCACGCCTTTTCCTCTGATCGGTTGGGGGATCCTACTCCCCGAGCCCAGGGAAGAGTCACCCTGAATCCCCTTGCTCATATCGATCCTGTGGGGCTGATCATGCTTCTTTTCATCCATTTCGGCTGGGGTCGGCCTGTGCAGATCGATCCCCGCTACTACCGGCATCGCCGTCGGGATGAGCTGATCGTAGCTCTTTCCGGTGTTTTGATGAACCTGTTCCTGGCCTTTGTTTTCGCCGGGATCCTGAAGCTTTTGGATCTGTTTGTACTTCCCAATATCGGGCTTGCCATGGCCTCGATCATTTGGCAGATCTTCTTCTACATCATCTATATGAACCTGGTTCTGATGATCTTCAATCTGCTGCCCATTCCTCCTTTGGACGGGTTTAATGTGATCACCCAGATCTTCAATCTGCAGCGGACCCGCTTCTTTTGGCGGATCTATGACAAGGGCTCTTTGATCCTGCTGGCCATTATCCTGATCGGCAGCCTGCTGAATTTCAATATCTTCGGATTCATCGTCAGCCGCCCTGCCATCAGCATTGTGGAAGGACTCTTAAGCCTGTTCCAGCTTTGGTAGAGGCTTGCTGCAGCGAGATAGGTGATGTTGCTATCACAATGAATCCGATGCCTTGCACACGGTGTCGGATTTTTTTGCAAAGAATAGTCCATGTCCTGAATTCTCCTCGAAAACTTCCTGCGTCGCTTGGAATTATGGAACACCCGTCGCCGACTTTAGAGCCTGACCCTGAGACCGCGCCCGATCTTAGGAAATTCGCCCCGGAGCTTCTTGTTTTAGCACTCTCTTATTGAGAGTGCTAATTTTTTTGTTTATAATACAAAACAGGTGGTATATAATAACCACGAAACCAATTCCAATTTTCAGGACGGTCTTTTCCGACCCGCCCAAAGATAAAGAGGGGTGATAGATATGGATTATGAAAAATTCACAGAAAGAGCCAGAGAAGTCATCGTGGACGCTCAGAATATCGGTGTTCAGGAAGGACATCAGCAGCTGGACGGCGAACATCTGCACATGGCCCTTTTAATGCAGCAGGACGGTCTGATCCCGAAGCTTCTGGAGCTCATGGGGATCCATAAGGGCCAGGTCATCGGCGATGTGGAGGCACAGCTGGATAAGCTTCCCAAGGTGCAGGGAAGCGGCAATTCCCTCTATGCCACCCGACGGCTGAATCAGATCCTTCTCAATGCGGAAAAGCTGGCGAAGGATTTTAAGGACGAATATCTCAGCGTAGAACATTTATACATGGCCTTGCTGGAGGAAAAAGATACTCCTTCTTCTGTGATCTTCAAGAGATACGGGATCACGAAGGAAGGTTTTCTTCAGGCATTGACCAAGGTTCGGGGCAATCAGCGGATCACCAGCCAGAATCCGGAAGATAATTACGATGCCTTGAATAAATATGGCAGAGATTTGGTGGAGATGGCTCGCCAGGGTAAGCTGGATCCGGTGATCGGCCGTGACAGCGAGATCCGCCACACCATCCAGATCCTTTCCCGAAGAACCAAGAATAACCCGGTCCTTATCGGGGAGCCCGGTGTTGGTAAGACTGCCGTTGTGGAAGGCCTTGCTCAGCGGATCCTCAATGGAGACGTTCCCGAGGGACTGAAAGGTAAGACTATTTACGCTCTTGACATGGGTGCCCTTATTGCGGGTGCCAAATTCCGGGGTGAGTTCGAGGAGCGGCTGAAAGCAGTCCTCAATGAGATCGAAAAATCCGACGGGCAGATCATTCTGTTCATCGACGAGATCCACAATATCGTAGGTGCCGGACGGACGGAAGGCTCCATGGATGCGGGCAACCTTCTGAAGCCCAAGCTTGCCAGAGGGGAGCTGCACTGCATCGGTGCAACGACATTGGATGAGTATCGGAAGTATATCGAGAAGGACGCGGCTTTGGAGCGCCGGTTCCAGAAAGTTCTCATCGATCAGCCCACAGTGGAGGACACCATTTCCATTCTCCGTGGCTTGAAAGAACGGTTTGAGATCCACCATGGCGTGCGGATCACGGACAATGCCCTTATCGCTTGTGCCACGCTTTCCGAGAGATATATCAGCGACCGGTTCCTGCCGGATAAGGCCATCGACCTGATGGACGAAGCCGCTGCTATGATCCGTACGGAGATCGACAGCATGCCTGCGGAACTGGACGAAAGCGCCAGAAAGATCATGCAGCTGGAGATCGAAAAACAGGCTCTGAGCAAGGAAACAGATCCCGGCTCCGCTGTTCGGCTGCAGAATATCGAGAAGGAACTTTCCGAACTTCGCAGTGCCAATGACCAGATGCGGGCTCAGTGGGAAACCGAAAAGCAGGCCATTGTTCAGCAAAAGGCCACCAAGCAGGAAATCGAAAATGTCCGCAGAGAGATCGAAGAAGCCGAGCGCCAGTACGATTTGGAAAAGCTGGCTCAGCTGAAATACGGCACTTTGCCGGAATTGGAAAAGAAACTGGAAGAGGAGACCGCTCAGCTTGCGGCAGCAGAGGAAAATCGTCTGCTGAAAGAGGAGGTCACCGAATCCGAAATCGCCGAAGTCATCTCCAAGTGGACCGGTATTCCGGTTACCAGGTTGGTAGAATCGGAGAAAGAAAAGCTCCTGCGGCTGCCGGAAACCCTTCATAAGAGAGTCATCGGCCAGGATGAAGCGGTTACCGCTGTTTCCGAGGCGGTCCTCAGAGGCCGGGCCGGTCTTAAGGATGAGAATCGTCCCATGGGCTCCTTCATCTTCCTGGGACCCACCGGTGTAGGTAAGACGGAGCTGGCAAAGGCTCTTTCTGAAGCCCTGTTTGATACCGAAAAGAACATGATCCGGATCGATATGTCCGAGTACATGGAAAAACATTCTGTATCCAGACTGGTAGGTGCTCCTCCGGGCTATGTGGGCTACGACGAAGGCGGCCAGCTGACGGAAGCCGTTCGCCGCAGACCTTACAGCGTTATCCTGTTTGATGAGATCGAAAAGGCTCATCCCGATGTATTCAATATTCTGCTGCAGCTGCTGGATGACGGCCGGCTGACCGACAACCAGGGCCGGACGGTAGACTTTAAGAATACTTTGGTCATCATGACCTCGAACCTGGGCAGTGCTTATCTGATCGACAATATCCGCGATGACGGTACCATTGCCGAAGAGGTGAAAGAGCGTGTGGAAGAGGAAATGAAGAGACATTTCCGTCCGGAATTCATCAACCGGATCGACGATACCGTAGTCTTCTCGCCTTTGACCGAAGCCCAGATCACAAAGATCATCGACATCGCCATGGCCCGGGTACAGGCCAGACTGACCGACCGGAACATCACCGTTACTTTGACCGATGCCACCAAGCGCTATATCGCCTCTCAGGCGTATACTCCCGCCTATGGTGCCAGACCTGTCAACCGGTATCTGCAGAAGTATATCGAAACCGAATTAGCTGCCCGGATCATTAAGGGTGAGATCAAAGACGGAGACGATATTACCATCGATATCAAAAATGACGAGTTAACGTTCTAAACCATCTTTCGCCGCAAGGCGAGTGTCCGAACCTCTTTATAAACCGGAAAAGCAGGCCTTAGGCCTGCTTTTTCGTTGCGAAAAAAAAGAACCCTTCCGGGAAAGGGTTCTTTTAATATTCGGTTTACAGATCGAGACCGAAGAACTTGATTGCGTTGTCGCGGCCGATCTTCTGGCGGTCCAGTTCGCTGATGGGGCAGGCGTCGAACCATTCGCAGGCTTCCTGAACTTCTTCGAAGGGCCAGTCCGTTGCGAACATGATCTTGTCGGAGCCGAATTCCATCATGGTTGCCAGCAGGGGTGCAGTCTGGAACTGTCCGCTGGTGGTCAGCCATACGTTCTTTGCCATGTATTCGTAGAAGGGCTTCTGTGCGGGAGGTCCGAAACCAGCCTTTCTTACAATGTTCATTCTGTTGTCGATCCGGCCTACCAGGAAGGGCAGGGTTTCGCCCAGGTGACCGATGAGGATCTTCAGATCGGGATATTCATCGAAGATACCGCAGGACAGCAGTCTCAGTGCGTGGGTAGCGGTTTCCACGGTGAAGCCCCAGGTTGCGCCGTCCAGCCAGGGATGACCATCGATGAGGCCGGCATTCTTGGGGTGCATCTTTCTGGGGTGCAGATAGAAGGGCTTGCCGCTCTTTTCCAATTCTGCCCAGAAGGGTCTGTATCTGGGATCATCCAGGTATACGATGTTGTCTTTGTCATCGATCTGGGAGAAGCCGTTTACCAGAACGCCTACGCAGCCCAGTTCGTCAACCGCGCGGTGCAGTTCTTCGATAGCTGCATCGGGATCCTGCATGGGCAGAGCAGCGAAGCCTCTGAAACGGTTGGGCTTCTGTGCAAAAGCATTGGCCATGATGTCATTTGCCTTCTTTGCGACATCGATTGCTTCCTGCTTGTTGTAGATTGCCTGGATGGCGGGGGAGTTCAGGGACAGGATCATCATATCCATTCCGTACTTGTCCATGAGGTCCAGTCTGATTTCCAGCAGATCCAGGAGCTTTTCTTTAAAGCCAACGCGGGCGCTGGCGAAACCCATAGAAGGGCCAAGAGTTTCTTCAATCGCAAAATGTTCTTCTAAGCCGATTTTGCCGAGCATGTTCTTTCTCCTCTCTTTTCTTCACATATATCTGCCGCACAGAACGGCAATTACGACTATTATAGCAGTTTTTTCAAAAAGTGTATAGTGAAGAAAGCGAAAAATTTCACAAGCCATAAAATCTTCACATTTTTGAGCGGTCGACCCTCCAAGAAAATTTCCGGGGAAGGGGAAATTTCATTGACGGGATGCGGGAAAAAATGATATATTCATACATATAGTAGAGAACTGCTGTTCTGTTTCGCGGCGGTCTCGTATTTCGGATTCAGGAAAGCCATCTTTTCCGCAGGGAACAGGGGGCTTTTTCGTTATTCTTTTATAAACATCAGGAGTAAATCTTTATGGTAACTTTAGAAAAAATCTATCAGGCAGCTCATGCGTTGAAAGGTGTTATCCGGGAAACGGATCTGATCAAAACCACCGGTCTGGCAAAGGACTGCAATTTATATTTAAAGCCGGAAAATCTGCAGATCACCGGTTCCTTTAAGGTCCGGGGCGCCTACTTTAAGATGTCCGGCCTTTCCCCCGAAGAAGCTGCTAAGGGTGTTGTCGCCTGCTCCGCAGGAAACCACGCACAGGGTGTCGCTTTGGCTGCACAAAAGAGGGGCATTTCCGCAACCATCTTTCTTCCTGCAGCCGCACCCATTTCCAAGATGGAAGCTACCCGCCGCTATGGTGCAGAACTGAAGCTTATTGACGGCGTATACGATGACGCATTCAACGCTTCTTTGAAG
>SVCV01000070.1 GCA_015058185.1 Clostridiales bacterium
TTTGTCAGGCTTGGAGAAGGGGATGGATAAGCCGAATCGATCGGAAAGAGAGGTCTGTTCTTCCATGGTTTCGCTGCGATGGACATCGTCGCCGCTGCGGTCGGAGAGGGTCTCCTTGACCAGGTGTCGCCGGTTGCTGGTGGCATAGATCAGAACATTGTCCGTCTTTGCGGCTACGGAGCCTTCCAAAATGGCCTTCAGTGCCCCTACATCTTCATTATGTCCCGTGAAGGACAGATCATCGATGAAAAGGATAAATTTCAAGGGGTTGTCTGCCAGCCGATGGATCAGTTTGGGCAGCTCCAGCATATCACCCTTACGGATCTCGATCATCCGCAGGCCCTGGTGCCAAAGCTTGTTGACGATGGCTTTGATGGTGGAGGACTTGCCGGTACCGGCATCGCCGTAAAGGAGCACATTGGCTGCGGGCTTGTTCCGCAGGAAAGCTTCCGTATTTTCCACAACCTGGTTTCTTGCAAACTGGTATCCGACCAAAGCTTTCAGCTCGATGGGGTCGGGGAAGGCTACGGGAACGATCTCTCCTTCGTCATAGGTGAACATTCTGTGGCGGGCATAGATGCCCCAGCCCATGGCGAAGAGGTTGTCCATTCTTTCTTTGTAGAGACCGGAGAAGTCCATATCTTCGGTGATCCATTCGGGAAGGAAGTCTTCCAGTCCGGCTTTGACTTCTGCAGCGGAGACCTGAGACAGCTGCTGGAGCAGCTGCAGTTCCTTTGCTACGCAGTCCTCTAAAACCGCAGAGGTTTCTTCCTTACGGGCATGCTTCCGGACATAGATATTCTCGTCCAAAGCGGTCAGTTCCCAAATGTAGCGGGACAGGTTTTCTTCTTTTTCGAAAAGGTTACGGGTAAAGGCACTGTACTTTTGGAGCCGTACCTCTGCCGGTGCATCTTCGGCATCCAGCAGAGCCAGCAGAGATTCCACAACGGGATCCTCGGCCACCCGATAGAAGATGGTCAGGGATCTTGCCTGTACACGCAGGTGTTTATATGAGGTCATGATGATCCCTCCTTTAGTGGTTGCCCTTCAGGGCTTTCATTCGTAAGCTGTGATCCAGGATCTTCTTTCTCAGACGAAGGTTTTCGGGAGTGACTTCCAAAAGTTCGTCATCGGCCAGGAATTCCAAACACTGTTCCAGACTGAAAACTCTGGGAGGAGACAGACGGAGCGCTTCGTCGCTGCCTGCGGCACGCATGTTGGTCATCTGCTTTTTCTTGCAGACATTTACGGAAATGTCCTCGGACTTGGGGGACATGCCTACGACCATGCCGGCGTAAACAGCGGTTCCGGGTGTGATGAAGAGAGGGCCTCTGTCTTGGGCATTGAAGAGACCGTAAGCCGCAGCTTCGCCGGATTCAAAGGCAACTAAGCTGCCGGTATTCCGACGGGAGATCTCACCCTTTACGGGGGCATAGCTGTCAAATACGGAAGCCATGATCCCTTCACCCTTGGTGTCGGTCATGAATTCATTCCGGTAGCCGAAGAGGCCTCTTGCGGGAATGAGGAATTCGATTTTCATCCGGTCGCCGGTGGGATGCATTTCTACCAGATCGCCTTTGCGGGCGCCCAGCTTTTCGATAACGGCACCTACGCAGTTTTCCGGTACGTCCAAAACCATTCTTTCAATGGGTTCGCAGAGAACACCGTCGATCTCCTGATACAGCACGCGGGGAGTGGAGACCTGGAATTCATAGCCTTCTCTTCTCATGGTTTCAATGAGGATGGACAGGTGCATTTCGCCTCTGCCTGCAACGTTGAACGCATCGGTGGTATCGGTGGGGGTGATCCGGAGAGATACGTCCTTCAGGGTCTCTCTCATGAGTCTGTCGGACAGGTTCCGGGAGGTTACAAATTTGCCTTCCTTTCCTGCGAAGGGGGAGTCGTTGACGGAGAAGGTCATTTCCATGGTGGGGGCAGAGATCTTTACGAAGGGCAGAGCCTCAGGCTTTGCGGGGTCGCAGATGGTGTCCCCGATGGTGATGTCGCTGATCCCGGACAGGGCGATGATATTGCCTGCGGAAGATTCCGTTACCGGAACTCTTGCCAATCCTTCAAATTCGTACAGGGTGACCGCCTTTGCTTTCTTGGGGGCGGTGTTGCCGTGATAGTTGCATACCACGATCTCCTGGTTTTGGCGGATGGTACCTTTTTCGATGCGGCCGATGGCGATCCGGCCTACGAATTCGTTATAGTCGATGGCGGAAACCAAAAGCTGAAGAGGCTCTTCGGTCTCGGTTTCCGGTGCGGGAATGTAGTCCACGATGGTGTCGAAAAGGGGACGGAGATCCGTTCCTTCCTGGTCAGGATCTGCAGAGGCGATGCCTCTTCTGGCGGAGCAGAAGAGCATGGGAGATTCCAGCTGTTCATCCGTAGCATCCAGGGAAATGAGAAGATCCAGAACTTCATCCTGTACCTCAGCGATTCTTTGGTCAGGCCGGTCGATCTTGTTGACCACAACGATGACCTTGTGACCCAGTTCCAGCGCCTTGGACAGTACGAAGCGGGTTTGGGGCATGGGACCTTCTGCTGCATCTACCAGCAGAATAACGCCATTTACCATTTTCAGGATCCGCTCTACTTCGCCGCCGAAGTCTGCGTGGCCCGGAGTATCTACGATATTGATCTTAATGTCTCCGTACCGGATGGCAGTGTTCTTTGCCAGAATGGTGATGCCCCGTTCTCTTTCCAGGTCGTTGGAGTCCATGACCCGGTCTACGGGAGTCTGGTTTTCCCGGAATGCGCCGCCCTGTTTCAGCATTTCGTCTACCAAAGTGGTTTTGCCGTGGTCAACATGGGCGATGATGGCGATATTTCTAAGATCTGTATTTTTCAAACTAAAACCTCTTTTCTGGTTAAAATTTTTGATTTTTGAATTACAAAACTAATATTCTATAATAAAACAAAAACATTGAAATTGCAATAAAAAAACTCTCCCGTGGGAGAGTTTTTTATTCCTGTTTTCGATTTGCAAACCGTACGAAAAGCCTCTTGATAATGGCCATGATGGGAACGGCGATGATCATGCCGACCACGCCCCAGAAGTGACCGAAGAAGAGGATGGAGACCAGTACCACCAACGGGTTCAGTTCTGTTTGTTTGCCCACGATTTTGGGATAGATGATATTGCCGTCGATCTGCTGCAGGACCAGCAGGATCACTACCGCCAGAACCGCTTTCCCGATCCCGTCGGTGAAAAGTCCGATAATAAATGCGGGAACCATACCGATGATCGGTCCGAAATAGGGGATGATATTGGCAATGCCGGCAAAGCAGCCTACGAGAACTGCGGAGTTCAGGCCGATGGCGCTGAGGGCTGCGGAGGATATGGTTGCAACGATCAAAGCATCAAGGAGCTGCCCCCGAATAAAGCTGGAGAGAACTTCGTGGATGTCATTGATGATCTCCCGAAGCTTTGCAGCAAACTTCATAGGGAACAGGGCGTGGATGAACTTGCGGCCGCCCCGAACCAGGAAGTCCGGATCGATGAGGATGTAGACGGCTACAATAATTCCCAGGAAGAAGTTGGCGATGCCGATGCCCAGGCTGGACAGGAAGTTCAGGATGGCTCTGGAACTGAAGTTTTCGCTGAGCCATGTCACGCCCTTATCCAGCAGTTCCTGGATCTTTTGATCCAATCCCAGATCCAAGATCTGGGGGAACTGGGTGGTGAGTCCATCCAGAATATTATCGTATTGGGAGAAGTAGTTGGAGATCCCCTGAAGCATGGTTTCGATGCTTTCGAAAATTACCTGATCCAGGATCATGACTGCGAAGAGGTAGATCAGGACTACGATGAGAATGAGAAGGATCAGGAATGTGAGGATGGCGCTGATGCCTCTGTGGCGCTTGCGCTTCTTTTCCGCTTTGATGGGATTTTTCGTACGGATCGGGGCCAGTTTGGAGATGAAATTCCGGTCGATGATCCCTACCAGGGGATTAAAAATATAAGCGAGGATCAGGCCGATCAGAAAGGGCGCCAAAGCGGTGCAGACCGCGTGGACCCCATGCCCAATACTGATGGCTATGGTGTCGATATTCTTGACAAAAAAGTAGGCGATATAAATCAGCAGCGCTGTAAAGGCTACATACAGACAGAATTTTAAATACCGCCAGTTAGAAAAGAATTCTTTTATCTTAGACACTCTTGCTTTTTCCTCCCAATTGTACTATAGTATATAAGGATTTGCACTTTTTACGCAGATTCATTGCCGTTACGTAAATAATAAGCTGGTAAAGACTCCTTTATATATACCCCGAAATTGGGAGTTTTACACAGGGCGAAACGACGGGTCACATGGATCGGGCCGCGTCGGTTTTGGATTGTGAAGGAAGTTTTGCGGCTTTTAAAAAAGCAAAAGAAAGTGAAGGTAGAAAAATGGCAAAAGAGTACAAAAAGCAAATGAAGACCATGGATGGTAACAATGCTGCTTCCTATGTATCCTATGCATTTACGGATGTAGCAGCCATCTTCCCCATCACTCCTTCTTCCACCATGGCAGAAGTGGTTGATGAATGGGCAGCCTACGGAAAGAAGAACCTGTTCGGTCAGGAAGTTAAGGTCGTAGAAATGCAGTCTGAAGCCGGCGCAGCCGGTGCTGTACACGGCTCTCTGGCAGCCGGTGCACTGACCACCACCTACACCGCATCCCAGGGTCTGCTCCTGATGATCCCCAACATGTACAAGATCGCCGGCGAACTGCTCCCCGGCGTATTCCACGTATCTGCAAGAGCACTGGCAACCCACGCTCTGTCCATCTTCGGCGACCACTCCGACGTAATGTCCGCTCGTCAGACCGGTTTCGCTATGCTGGCTTCCGGTTCTGTACAGGAAGTTATGGACCTGGCCGGTGTTGCTCACCTGGCATCCATCAAGGGCAGCGTTCCCTTCATGCACTTCTTCGACGGTTTCCGGACTTCTCACGAAATCCAGAAGATCGAAGTTGTTGACTACGAAGTATTCAAGGATCTCATCGACATGGATGCCGTTCAGGCATTCCGCGATCGCGCTCTGAATCCCGAACATCCCGTAGTTCACGGTACTGCTCAGAACCCTGACATCTACTTCCAGGGCAGAGAAGCTTCCAACAAGTACTACGAAGCAATCCCCGGCATCGTTGCCGATTATATGGATAAGATCAGCGAAGCTACCGGCCGTTCCTATCATCCCTTCGACTACGTTGGTCATCCCGAAGCAGAAGACATCATCGTAGCTATGGGTTCCGTATGCGAAACCATCGAAGAAACCATGGAATACCTGCTGGCTCAGGGCCGCAAGGTTGGTCTGATCAAGGTTCGTCTGTACAGACCTTTCGCACCTGAATACCTCCGTGCAGTTCTGCCCGCAACCGTAAAGCGGATCGCAGTTTTAGACAGAACCAAGGAACCCGGTGCTCCCGGCGAACCCCTGTACCTGGATGTTCGCTCCATCTTCTACAATGACAAGAACGCTCCCGCAGTATACGGCGGCCGCTATGGTCTGGGCTCCAAGGACACTCTGCCTTCTCAGATCGTTGCTGTTTACGACAACCTGCTGGCAGCAGAACCCAAGGATAACTTCACCATCGGTATCGAAGATGACGTTACCAACACCTCTCTGGCTCCCGTAGCCGGCGTAAGCACCGAACCCGAAGGCACCATCCGCTGCAAGTTCTGGGGTCTGGGCTCCGACGGTACCGTAGGTGCCAACAAGAGCGCTATCAAGATCATCGGCGACAAGACCGACATGTACGCACAGGGTTACTTCTCCTACGACTCCAAGAAGTCCGGCGGCATCACCGTTTCCCACCTGCGTTTCGGTAAGAAGAAGATCCAGTCCACCTACCTGATCAATGAAGCTGACTTCGTAGCTTGCCACAACCAGGCTTACGTATATCAGTATGATCTGCTGAAGGGCCTGAAGAAGGGCGGCAGCTTCGTTCTGAACTGCACCTGGAGTGCAGACGAACTGGATGCACATCTGCCCGCATCCATGAAGCGTTACATGGCTGAAAACGACATTCAGTTCTACATCATCAACGCAACCGACATCGCTGCAAAGATCGGCCTGGGCAACAGAATCAACATGGTAATGCAGGCTGCATTCTTCAAGCTGGCAAACGTAATCCCCGTAGAAGACGCAGTAACCTACCTGAAGGAAGCTGTAGAAAAGTCCTACGGTAAGAAGGGTGCCAACATCGTTAAGATGAACAACGACGCTATCGATCAGGGTATCGAAAGCCTCGTAAAGGTAGACATCCCCGCTGCATGGGCAACTGCAGAAGATGCTCCCGCAGAAAAGAAGGAAACCACCGAATTCGTAGAAAAGATCATGATCCCCATGAACCGTCAGGAAGGCGACAACCTGCCCGTAAGCGCATTCATGGATATGGTAGATGGTACCTTCCCCTTAGGCACCGCTGCTTACGAAAAGCGCGGCGTAGCTGTAAACATTCCCGAATGGCAGCCTGATAACTGCATCCAGTGCAACCAGTGCGCATTCGTATGTCCCCATTCCGCTATCCGTCCCGTATTGCTGACTGCTGAAGAAAAGGCTGCTGCTCCTGCAACCTTCGAAACCAGAGCTGCAAAGGGCAAGGGTCTGGAAGATCTGGAATATCGTATGCAGGTCTCCGCTATGGACTGCTTAGGCTGCGGAAGCTGCGCAGAAGTATGTCCCTCCAAGGAAAAGGCACTGATCATGAAGCCTCTGGGCACTCAGATGGCCGAAGCCGAAAACTGGGAATACGGCGTATCCGTACCCGTTAAGGACGATCGGATGAACAAGCACACCGTTAAGGGAAGCCAGTTCGCCAAGCCCTATTTCGAATTCTCCGGCGCATGCGCAGGCTGCGGCGAAACTCCTTATATCAAGGTAATCACCCAGCTGTTCGGCGACCGCATGATGATCGCAAACGCAACCGGCTGCTCCTCCATCTGGGGCGCATCCGCACCTTCCATGCCTTACTGCAAGGACGAAAACGGCAGAGGTCCTTCCTGGGGTAACTCCCTGTTCGAAGACAATGCCGAATACGGTCTGGGTATGGCAGTAGCCGTTCGTCAGATGCGTGAAAAGATCGCAGACTGCATGAACACCGTTATGGCAGAAACCTCTTCCGAAGAAGTAAAGGCCGCTTGCGAAGCATGGCTGGCTGATTACGAATCCGGCAATCCCTCCAGAGAAGCAGCTGACAAGGTTGCAGAAGTTCTGGAAGGCGTAGACAGCGAAGCAGCTAAGGAGATCCTCGACAGAAAGGATTACCTGGCTAAGAAGTCCGTATGGATCCTGGGCGGCGACGGCTGGGCATACGACATCGGTTACGGCGGTCTGGACCACGTTCTGGCTTCCGGCGAAAATGTAAACGTTCTGGTATTCGATACCGAAGTTTACTCCAACACCGGCGGACAGGCTTCCAAGTCCACTCCCACCGCAGCCATCGCTAAGTTCGCAGCATCCGGTAAGCGGATCAAGAAGAAGGACCTGGGCATGATGGCTATGTCCTACGGCTATGTATACGTAGCACAGGTAGGTATGGGCGCTGACAAGAACCAGTTCCTGAAGGCCATCACCGAAGCAGAAGCTTACGATGGTCCCTCCCTGATCCTCTGCTATGCACCTTGCATCAACCACGGCCTGAAGAAGGGCATGGGCAAGTCTCAGCAGAACATCAAGGATGCCGTTGACTCCGGTTACTGGCACCTGTTCCGCTTCAACCCCGAACTGGCCGAAGAAGGCAAGAACCCCTTCACTCTGGATTCCAAGGAACCCACCGGCAGCTTCCGCGACTTCATCATGGGTCAGGTTCGCTACACCTCTCTGGCTGGCGAATTCCCCGACGAAGCCGAAGCACTGTTCGAAGAAGCAGAAAAGCAGGCTAAGGAAAGACTGGAAATCTACAAGAAGAAGGCTGAATAAGTCTGAAATACAAAAATCCCCGAGGATGATTCCCCGGGGATTTTTTCGTACCAATAAAAAAGGACCTCCGAAGAGGTCCTTTGATTTTGAGGGAGTTAGCAAACGCCCTGTGCCTTCATGGCCTTTGCAACCTTCAGGAAGCCTGCAATGTTTGCGCCGGCAACGTAGTTGCCTTCCATGCCGAATTCCTTGGCTGCGGAGTCGCAAGCCTTGAAGATGTTGGTCATGATGCCGTCCAGCTTCTGGTCAACTTCTTCGAAGGACCATTCCAGACGCATGCTGTTCTGGGACATTTCCAGAGCGGATACGGACACGCC
>SVCV01000071.1 GCA_015058185.1 Clostridiales bacterium
TTCCGCAAGCTCCTCTTCCCCGAAGAGCAAAACACCGACTTTTCGGCCTTCTGCTTCCGCCTGGACCTTCCGCCGAAGGATCTCTTCTTCCACTTTTTCGTGAGGTCCCTGAAGGATGGTCATTTCCGCCTTGGGTGCATAGTGAGTGTATTTCATTCCCGGAGCCCGGGGCACCAGATTCCCGTCAGGGGTTTGACCTGCGGGAGGCGGAATGATGGCCGGATCGTAAACGACTTCCCGTCCTAAAACCCCTTCCAGATCTTCGGGAGTCAGGATCCCCGGCCGCAAAATCGTGGGAACATCACCGGTCAGATCCAGTACCGTAGATTCGATGCCTACCCGGCATTCTCTTCCGGTAAGGATCACCTCCACCCGCCCGGAAAGGTCCCGGATCACATGCTCACCCTTCGTGGGGCTGGGACAGCCGGAAAGGTTAGCGCTGGGGGCAGCCACAGGACAGCCGGCCTGGCGGATCAGCTCCAACGCTACAGGGTCATCGGGCATCCGGACCGCTACGGTGGAAAGTCCGCCGGTGGTCACATCCGGAACACAAGGCAGCTTGGGAAGGACCATGGTCAAAGGCCCGGGCCAAAAGGCTTCCGCAAGCAAAAGAGCTTCTTCGGGAACTCTGGCAGCCAGCTTTCCCATGTCCTCTGCCCGGCCGATATGGCAAATCAGGGGATTGTCCGAGGGACGGCCCTTAGCGGCATAAATGGAAGCAACCGCTTCCCCATTCAGAGCATCGGCACCTAAACCGTAAACAGTCTCTGTAGGAAAAGCGGCCAAACCGCCGGCACAAAGCACCCGAGCCGCAAAGGCAATGCCTTCTTTGGCTTCCGGAGTGCTCAGGTCCACTGTATTAAAAATTTTCGTGTCTTTCGTTTGGATCATTTAAAAATTCTTCATCTTTTCTGCCTGATCGGAGGTGATGAGACCATCGATGATCTCATCCAGTTCGCCGTCCAGGAAATAATCCAGTTTGTAAATGGTCAGGCCGATCCGGTGGTCGGATACACGACCCTGGGGGAAGTTGTAGGTCCGGATCCGTTCGCTCCGGTCGCCGCTTCCAACCTGGCTCTTTCTGGCTTCGGAGATCTCCTTATTCCGTTCCTGAAGCTGCATATCATACAGTCTGGAACGCAGAACCTTGAAAGCTTTTTCCTTATTCTTGATCTGGGACTTTTCGTCCTGGCAGCTGACCACCAAACCGGTGGGAATGTGGGTCAGACGAACTGCAGAGTCCGTGGTGTTTACGGACTGGCCGCCGTTGCCGGAGGAACGATATACGTCTACACGAACATCGTTGGGATCCAGATCCACTTCTACGTCATCGATTTCCGGAAGTACCGCTACGGTAGCTGCGGAGGTGTGGATACGGCCGCTGGATTCGGTTTCGGGAACACGCTGTACCCGGTGTACGCCGCTTTCGTACTTCAGACGAGAGTAGGCGCCCTTACCCTTGATCAGGATAACCGCTTCCTTGATACCGCCGATACCGGTATCGTTGATATCCATCATTTCGGTCTTCCAGCCCCGACGTTCTGCATAACGGGTGTACATACGCAGAAGATCGCTGCCGAAGAGAGCAGCTTCTTCACCGCCGGTGCCGGCCCGGATTTCCAGAAATACGTTCTTTTCATCGTTAGGATCCTTGGGGATCAGCAGGATCTTCAGTTCCTGGCTGTAAACTTCGATCTTCTTTTCCAGTTCAGCCAGTTCTTCCTTCGCCATTTCCCGCAGGTCCTCATCCAAACCGCTTTCATTGAGCATTTCCTTGGTGTCGGCCAGCTGGTCCATGGCGCTCTTATATTCCTTATACTTGGAAACGATGGGCTCCATTTCCGACATTTCTCTCATGTGCTTCTGCCACTGAGACTGGTCGGCGATCACCTCGGGGTCGGATACCTTGGCGCTGAGTTCTTCGTATTTCTCAGATAAAAAATCTAACTTATCATACATAATGTTTGGTCCTCACAATTCGGGGATGAAAACAAATGAATTGAAAAAAAACCGGAAAGATTCCGGTTTGTTTTTTCGCATTATTCGATGTTGAACTTTTTCTTGAACTTTTCAACACGGCCGCCGCGGTTGATGAACTTCTGCTGTCCGGTAAAGTAGGGATGGCAGGAAGAGCATACATCCAGACGGATTTCTTCCTTAACGGATCTGGTAATAAATTCGTTGCCGCAGGCGCAAGTTACCTTGCATTCCTTGTAATCGGGATGGATTCCTTCTTTCATTTCTTTCACCTCATATGCCTTAAATTAGGACGATTTCCAAGCGTCCTCATAGCAAACAAAAATAGCGCTGTGATGCACAGCTATTACATATTAGCACAAGCACATGAAGAACGCAAGGCTTTTTTTGCCCGAAAACCCTGAAAAAACAAGGTTTTTTTGCGGTTTCTCCTATGCCCGGCAGATACAGCGGGCCACCCGATCCTTACCCGCTAAATCTTGTATGATCTCTACGGGTTCATAGTATCCGGAAGCATCGGCCAATGCCTTAATGATCTCGCCCTGGTCGCTGCCGATCTCTAAAAGGAGAACCCCCTTCTTTTCCAAATAGGCAGGAGCCTCGTTGAGGATCCGGATGTAAAAATCAATACCGTCCTGACCGCCGTCAAGGGCTAACAGGGGTTCATACTCATAAATATCTTTCTGCAAAGTCGGGAGAACTGCAGTGGGGATATAGGGCGGATTGCTGGCGATCAGATGATACTGCTTCTTGCCCCGGCCCTTCCGATCCTTGGGGAAGGCGGCAAACAGATCGCTTTCCACAAATTTAATGTCCTGGGATTCGGGATACTGGGAGGCATTCTTCCGGGCGATCTCCAAAGCTTCGCTGCTGATGTCCACAGCCGTGACCTTCTTTCGAATGTCTTTCAGGTGGCAGGCCAGGCTTACGCCGATGGCACCGCTGCCGCAGCAAAGATCCAAAATCTCAAAACCGCCGAAGGGCGTTTTTCTATCCCGAAGTTCTTTGATGGCGGTCTCCACCAAAGTTTCCGTATCCTGTCTGGGGATCAGAACAGCGGGGGTAACGTGAAAATTCAGCCCCATAAATTCCTGGGTACCGGTTATGTACTGTACAGGTTCACAGGCAGCCCGGCGATCCATCAGTTCAAAGAACATATCGCACTGGCGATCATCCAGATGGTCGGAATAATGGGTAAACAGCCAGGCGCTGTCTACATGCAGCATGTACAAAAGCAAAAGTTCCGCATCTTTCTTCGGGGAAAGGCTTCCGGTCTGTTCAAACCGGCCGGCGGCCATACCAAGAGCATCCCTTACCATTAAGCTCATAAATATTTCTCCTTCAGGTCTATTCTGCGTCTTTTTCTTCGGTCAAATTCCCAGAGGCAGGAGCTTCCGTCTCTGCGGCAGCTTCGCCAGCGGGAGTTTCCGCACCTTCGGCGCCTTCCTCTTCTGTAATTTCAGGAAGAGGATTACCCTGGGGATCCAGTTCCACGATGTAGCTCTTGGGCTTGTCCGTATCCAAAACAGCCTTCATGGCGGCAATGGCCACTTCCAGATGCTTTTCGTTGGGATCCATAGTGGTCAGATTCTGGAGAGCAAGTCCGGGAATGCTGACGACTTTCACGATGGGAGAAGTGCTCTTACCCGCCCAGCGCAGAAGCTCGTAGGAAAGGCCTGCGATCAGGGGGATAAAGATGATTCGGGAAAGGACCCGGAACAGGAAGTCAGGCCAGCCCAGCAAAGAGAAGACCAGCAGAGCAATGACCATAACGAACATGAGGAAGCTGGTTCCGCAGCGGGGATGCAAAGATTCAAACTTCTGACAGTTCTCGGGGGTCAGTTCCAGGTTATTTTCAAAGCAATGAATGCAGCGATGTTCCGCTCCATGATACCGGAAAGTGGTTTGGATATCCGGCATCTTCGATACGATGGCGATATAAATGATAAACAAGACGATACGCAAAACGCCTTCAAACAGATTCAGCCATACGGGATTTGTGGTCACATGCTGGAACAGGTGAGTAACCACTGTAGGAACCACGATGAAAATGCCTACGGTCAAAAGGATCGCCAACACCACGGACATATAGAGCATGACGTTTAAGGCACCTTTTTCCCCAAACTTCTTCTCCAGCCAAATGGTCATTTTATCCTTTTCCACGGCCTCACCGGAAGCACCTTCCGCATTTTCCAGCACTTCTGCAGAATACAAAAGGGTTCTGGTTCCGGTAACGAGAGCATCCACGAAAATGAATACACCCCGAATGATGGGGATCTTGAACCAGCGGCTCCGATCCTTAAGGGGTTCCACCTTCATGTGGATGTTTCCGTTAGGCTGACGGACGGCTACTGCAGACCGGTCCGGGCCTTTCATCATAATACCTTCCAGTACGGCCTGTCCGCCGATGCTGGTGGGACAAGCGTCCCGAAGAAAAATCTTTTTTAAATCCATAGTTAGTATTCCAATCTTGTTTTCTTGATGACCTGAATAAAATCGGCATTGCAGCGGGTTTGTGCCAGATTGTCGATGATGATCTCCGTGACTTCCTGGGTCCCGGCATTGGCCAAAGCCCGACGCATAAGCCATACGCCTTCCAGCTCTTCCTGATTCAGAAGCAGGTCTTCCCGACGGGTACCGGACTTGTTTAAGTCAATGGCGGGGAAGATCCTCTTTTCAGACAGCTTCCGATCCAAATGGAGCTCCATATTACCTGTACCCTTAAATTCCTCAAATATAACATCATCCATGCGACTTCCGGTTTCAATAAGAGCCGTGGCCAGGATGGTAATGCTTCCGCCCTCTTCCAGCTTTCGGGCTGCGCCGAAAAACTTCTTCGGTCTGTGAAGTGCGCCGGGATCCAAACCACCGGACAAAGTGCGTCCTGTGGGAGGAATGACCATGTTATAGGCCCGGGCAAGACGGGTAATGCTGTCCAGCAAAATGACAACATCTTTTCCGTGCTCTACCAACCGCTGAGCTCTTGCCAAAACCATTTCCGCCACCTTTACATGGTGGGCGGGCAGTTCGTCAAAGGTAGAATAGATGACATCCCCATCGATGGAACGCTGCATATCCGTAACTTCTTCCGGTCTTTCATCCACCAGAAGAACGATGAGTTCCGCCTCCGGATACGCTCTTTCAATAGCGTGGGCGACCTTCTTTAGGAGAACGGTTTTCCCGGCCTTGGGAGGAGCCACGATAAGGCCTCTTTGTCCTTTGCCGATAGGAGCCACCAAATCGATCAGCCGCATGGAAAGTTCCTTGGGAGAGCTTTCCAAAGTCAATCTTTCGTAGGGGAAGATAGGAGTCAGGTCATCGAAATCCGGCCGGCGGATGGCCACACCGGGTTCGTCCCCATTGACCTCTTTTATGAAAAGGATCGCGCCGAATTTTTCTCCCTCATTGGGCTTTCTTGCGATCCCCTTGATCTTATCGCCGGTCTTCAAATTGAACCGACGGATCTGAACGGGAGAAACATAAACGTCTTTATCACTGGTCAGGAAATTATGAAAGCGAAGGAAACCGAATCCGCCTTCCGCAAGCTCCAGGATCCCCTCCACTTCGGGACGGTCTTCGCTGGGTGCATATTCCCGCTTTTTCTTTGCAGGGATTTCCCCCTCAGTCTGCTTCGCAGACAGCTCCCCCGCAAGCGGGGGCGCCAAGGTGGAAACAGAGTCCTCCGTCATCGCCATAGGAGCGGACTCTTCCGGCGCCATATCGATGACAGGAATTTCCGCAGGCAAAGCTTCCTCGGGCTTTTCCTCAAAAGCCGGCAGTTCTTCTGCAGGAGCCGGTTCCACAGGCACTTCCGCCGTTTCCGGCAAAGGATTCTTCCGGGGACGGCCTCTCCGGCGCTTTTCGGGCGCAGGAGCCTCTTCCGCAGCCTGAGACTCAGGGATCGTTTCCGCAGCAGGGGCAGCCAAAGCTTCCAAAAGCTCGGCTTTTTTCATCTTCTCACAGCCGGAGATCCCGAAGGCTTTTGCGATTTCCCGCAGTTCCCCTACCTTTTTCGCCTTTAAAATTTGCTGATCCATATAGTTTCCTCTCGTTGTGTGCAACCCCTCAGTCAGCTTCGCTGACAGCTCCCCTTCACAGGGGAGCCTTATTCATCCTCCGGGTCTTCGACCCACCTCCCCTTCACAGGGGGTTCTCAAGCCTAAGGCTAATTTCCCTCAGAAGAATCGCCCTCGTCAGGCTGTGCTTCCGAAGGCTCCTCCGGGGCTTCCGGTTCGATAGAGTAAATTTCCCGGAGCATTTCCGTGATCCCCTCTGTATTGGCATATACATACCAGGGGGCTTCATTCAAAGGATCGTTGGGCATCATATATGTGGTCAGATTTTCGCTGGTTAAATCGGAGGCCTTCCCCGCGACTTTCAAAGCCATGTCAAGGGTAATGTCAGAATCGACGTTCTTGACTACGGTTTTGATCACCTTGGGAAGATCCAGTCCCAGCATCTGATTGAATGCAGATTTCATAAATTCCTGTTGGGCTTCCACCCGGCCCAGGTCACCATTTTTGTAACCCTTCCGATAGCGGAGGAACTGAACGGCATGCTCGCCGTCAAGAACCTGATATCCCTCGGGAATATCGATATAAAGAGGAGGATTGTCCGTAGGATCTTTGTACTTCATATGGAAGGGAATATCCATAGGGACGCCTCCCATAGAGTCCACAATAGCAGCTACCCCCTCGTAATCCAAAACTGCGTAATAGTGGATGGGCATTCCCTGCAGGGTCTTGCTTACCGCAATGGCAGAATTCAAAGGATCCTTTTCGTAAGCTGCGTTGATTTTGAAATAGGATGCGCCGGAGTACCCTTCCCTATAGTAGTAGGTATCCCGGGGCACAGAGATCAGGGCGATCTTTTGGCTGTTTAAGTCAAAGCTGAGGACCATGATCGTGTCCGTAAGTCCATCATTTACGCCCAATAAAAGAACATTGACCCGTTCCGCCCCTTCAAAGGCTTCGAAAAATTCGCTGTTTTCTTCATAAAGAACAGGCATATCATCCATCAGACTGCTGGTGGACTCACCAAAAATCTGAATGCCGCCGACTTTTTCAACTGTTTTCTCAATGACTGTATCAAAAGCAGAAAAAATACCGGTACAGATGACAACAAAAATAATAAATGCAATAACAAAGTACTTTAAAAAGACCTTCATCCCTAAACTTACCCCTGAATATTTCTAATCCCCTGTGTTGTAACTAGCTATGAATCAAAAAAGCCGGTGTCCTTTGCAGGGCAGCAAAGGACGAAAAAGAATAACAATACCCTTCCGGAGACCCGAAGGTTCCGGAAGGGATATTTTGCAAAAGGAACTATTTGCTGTAATCGTAGAAGCCGACGCCGGTCTTCCGTCCGAGCTTGTTGGCTCTTACCATCTTGCGGAGCAGGGGATGGGGACGATACTTGGTGTCGCCGAATTCCTTGTACAGAACTTCCATGATAGCCAGGCATACATCCAGACCGATCAGATCGCCCAGAGCGAGGGGACCCATGGGATGGTTTGCACCAAGCTTCATAGCTTCGTCGATGTCTTCAGCCTTGGCAACGCCGTCAGCCAGGATGCCGATACCTTCGTTTACCATGGGGATCAGGATCCGGTTTACTACGAAGCCGGGAGCTTCTTCTACTTCAACGGGGGTCTTGCCCAGAGCCTTGGACAGTTCGATGATGGTGTTCTTGGTTTCTTCGGAAGTTGCCAGACCCTTGATGATTTCAACCAGCTTCATCATGGGAACGGGGTTGAAGAAGTGCATGCCGATGATCTTGTCAGGACGGTTGGTAGCTGCTGCGATCTCGGTGATGGACAGGGAAGAAGTATTGGTAGCGATGATGGTTTCGGGCTTGCACAGAGCATCCAGTTCTGCGAACAGAGCCTTCTTAGCTTCCATATCTTCGGTAGCTGCTTCGATTACCAGGTCTGCGTCCTTGATAATTTCGATATCGGTGGAACCCTGAATACGGCCCATGATAGCTTCCTTATCTTCTGCAGTGATCTTTTCCTTGGCAACCAGTCTGTCCAGGTTCTTGCTTACGGTAGCAATACCCTTGTCAACAGAGGTCTGTCTTCTTGCGCGAAGAACTACTTCGTAACCGCTCTGAGCCAGGACCTGGATAATGCCAGCGCCCATGGTGCCGGTGCCTAATACGCCAACTTTTTTCATTGTTTTTTTCCTCCTATAAATGTACTTTTGGTACTTTAGTAGCTATGTGATCATTCGCCTTAACGCAGGCTTG
>SVCV01000072.1 GCA_015058185.1 Clostridiales bacterium
CATACTTTTGCATAATTTGTAGGAGTTGGGAGGGGATCTCTTTGGAAAATCTGATCGCATCTGTACATCATTGGCTTTGGGGTGCCCCCTTGCTGGTCTTTCTTATAGGCACCCATATCTATATGACTTTTCGCACCGGCGGGATCCAGAAAAAGATCTTTCTTGGGATCCGGCTTTCCTTCCGGAAGAGCGCCGGCGGGCCGGGAGATATTTCTCCTTTTCGAGCCCTGATGACCTCCCTTGCATCCACCATCGGAACCGGCAATATCGTGGGGGTGGGGACTGCCATTGCCTTAGGCGGGCCCGGGGCAGTATTTTGGATGTGGATCTCCGGAGTCCTTGGGATCGCCACGAAGTATGGAGAGTCGTTCATGGCCGTTCGGTACCGGGTCCGAACGGAGACGGGCCGTATGGCCGGCGGCGCTATGTATGTCCTTTCCCGAAGGCTTCGTTGCCCCTGGGGCGGTGCTTTGTTTGCTTTCTTTACGGCCCTGGCTGCTTTGGGTATGGGCAGCATGGTCCAATCCAATTCCATTGCATCTTTGGGACAAACCAACCTGCAGATCGCACCCTGGATCACCGGGAGCGTGGTTTGCGTTTTGGCATATTTGGTTTTGGCCGGCGGCGTGCAGTCCATTGCCCGGGTCTGTTCTGTGCTGATCCCTGCCATGGCTTTGTTTTTCTTTGTGGGAAACCTGCTTGTCCTTTGGCTGACCCGGGAATTTGTGGGGGATGCTTTGCTTTTGATTTTGCAAAGTGCCTTTTCTCCGCAATCGGCAGCCGGGGGCGCTGCGGGATACACCCTTCGATCTGCCATGCAGTACGGGATCTCCCGGGGACTGTTCTCCAATGAGTCCGGTATGGGATCTGCTCCCATTGCGGCTGCGGCGGCAAAAAACACGGATCCGGTTCGCCAGGCACTGATCGCGTCCACGGGAACCTTTTGGGATACGGTGGTTTTGTGTGCCCTTACGGGGCTTGCTTTGGTTTCTGCCATGCTTGCAGAGCCGTCGGTGTTTGCGGATGGACCTTTGGACGGGGGGCTTCTCACCAGCCGGGCCTTTGGTCTTTTAGGAGATTTCGGACCGGTATTCCTCACCGTAAGTCTGACGGCCTTTGCTTTTTCCACCATTGTGGGGTGGTACTATTATGGGGAAAGGGCAGTGGAGTACCTGCTCGGGAGGAAGGCTTTTGGGCCGTACCGGCTGCTTTATATTGGTACGGCGCTGTGGGGCAGTGTGCTTTCCTCCGATGTGATCTGGCAGCTGGGCGACATCAGCAATGGTCTCATGGCGATCCCCAACCTTGCAGCTCTTTGGATCCTGTCGGATGAAATTGGGGATCAGACCCGGCGCTGGAAGCCTTCCGAAGTGGGGAAAAGCCTTGCGAAAGGCTGAAAATGTGGTATAATTTACTATTGACTTGAATTTAAGCTGAAACGAAAGCGCCCTGCAGAGGCGGCGGCGTTTCACATATACGATTGGAGGAATGACCCATGGAGTTTGCCAAAAGAATGGACGACTTCAAACCCGGTGTTTTTGATGTGCTGAACCGATTGCGCCGGGAACGAATTGCAGCGGGAGAAAAGGTGTATGATTTTTGGATCGGCACCCCGGATTTCCCTCCTGCCCCTCATGTAATGGAAGCCTTTTGCGAATCCGGAAAGCACCCGGAAAGCTATCGATATTCCCTGGCGGAAACTCCGGAGCTGATGGACGCTGTGATCGCATGGTACAAGCGCCGCTACGGAGTGGACCTGACCCCTGATGAGATTACCGCAGTAAACGGTTCTCAGGAAGGTGCTGCCCATATCGGCTGGGCCTTGTTAAATCCCGGCGATGTGGTTTTGGTCCCCAATCCCGGTTATCCGATTTTCTCTATGGGGCCGCTTCTTTGCGGCGGTACCGTAGAAGAATTCCCCCTGTATGAAAAGAATAATTTCGTACTGGATTTCAACGATATCCCTGAAGAATCCGCAAAGCGTGCCAAGATGATCATTGTTTCCTATCCGGCAAACCCCGTAGCGGCTGCTGCCGACCGGAAGTTCTATGAGGACCTGGTAGCCTTTGCAAAGAAATACGATTTGATCGTTCTCCACGACAATGCCTATTCCGAGCTGATTTTCGACGGAAAGCCCGGCATGTCCTTCCTGGAGGTCGAAGGGGCAAAGGACGTTGGTTTTGAATTCAACTCCCTCTCCAAGTCCTACAATCTCACAGGTCTGCGGATCTCCTTTGCCATCGGAAACAAAGAGATCATTCAGAAGTTCCGGACCGTTCGGTCTCAGATCGACTACGGTGTTCCTCATCCCGTACAGGCTGCTGCTGTGGCTGCACTCAATGGTCCTCAGGATTGCTTGGACGAGCTTCGGGCAAATTATAAGGCCCGGAGAGATGCCCTTTGCCAGGGCCTTGCCTCCATCGGCTGGCCTTGCAAGAGCGATACCGCATCCATGTTTGTTTGGGTCAAGCTGCCTGCCGGTTACACGGACTCCGAGGCGTTCTGTCAGGAACTGCTGATGAAGAGCGGCGTTATGTGTGTGCCCGGTGTGGCCTTCGGCTCCCTGGGAGAAGGTTTTGTCCGCTTTGCTCTGACGGCACCTGTGGAACTCATCGAAGAAGCTGTGGCAGCCATTAAAGACTGCGGCATTCTGAATAAATAACGTACAGCGAAGTGAGGCTGTAAGGAGATCAAGATGCGAAGCAAAGTTTCTTCCTTCCTCGAAAGAAAGAATATTGAGTTCTCTGTAAGGCGTTATCTGATCGACGCTTTAAGCGCCATGGCTACGGGACTTTTTGCATCCCTGATCATCGGCCTCATCATTAAGACCATCGGAGAACAAACTGCCAACATTTGGGGCGACAACGGTTTTTCCGCTGCCTGCGTACTCATCGGCGGCGCAGCTATGGCCATGATGGGTCCTGCCATCGGTGCGGCGGTTGCTCACGGGCTGAAGGCTCCTCCTTTGGTCATGTTCGCCAGCATTGCAACGGGCTATATGGGGGCCGATTTCGGCGGTCCTGCCGGTGCTTTTGTTGCGGCGGTCATCGGCGCCGAGTTTGGGAAAGCGGTCTCAAGGGAGACGAAAGTCGATATTATCGTGACTCCCGCAGTAACTCTCGTAGCCGGCATTCTGACGGCGAAGTTCATCGGTCCGGCGGTTTCCGCCCTGATGAACGGTCTTGGTTTTGTCATCAATAACGCAACGGAACTGCAGCCTTTTGTTATGGGGATCGTCGTTTCCGTGATCATGGGACTGGCTCTCACCGCTCCCATTTCCAGCGCAGCACTGGCCATCATGTTAGGTCTTACAGGCCTTGCCGGCGGTGCGGCTACCGCAGGGTGTTCGGCGCAAATGATCGGATTTGCTGTTGCCAGCTTCCGGGATAACGGAGCCGGCGGACTGGTAGCCCAGGGGCTTGGCACCTCCATGCTCCAAATATCCAACATCGTAAAGAACTGGTGGATCCTGATCCCTCCCACAGCGGCTTCGGCCATCACAGGACCTCTTTCCACCTGTATTTTTAAAATGACCAATGTTCCCGAAGGAGCCGGCATGGGTACTTCCGGACTGGTTGGTCAAATCGGAACCTTTACCTCTATGGGCTTTTCTCTGGATGTTTTGGGTTCCGTCCTCTTACTGCACTTTGTCCTTCCCGGTGCTCTGGCCATTCTCTTTGACCGGATCCTCAGGAAGGCCGGCCGGATCAAACCCGGCGATTATAAACTGGAGGTTTAAAGTATGTCAGACATTATGTCCCGCATTCACGAAGCTGTGGCCTATATCCGCAGCAAAACCGAAAAGCAGCCCACCATCGGCATTATTTTGGGTTCCGGTCTGGGCGGCCTTGCAAAGACCATCGAAGATCCCTGCTGCATTCCTTACGCAGAGATCCCCCACTTTAAGGTTTCCACCGCACCTTCCCATGTGGGACAGTTTGTGATCGGCACCTTAAGCGGCAAAACCGTTATCTGCATGCAGGGCCGGCTCCATCACTATGAAGGACATGCCTTCGAAGATGTGACCTTCCCCGTACGGGTCATGCGGACTTTGGGGATCGAGACCCTCGTGCTCACCAATGCCAGCGGCGGCATCAATCTGGATTTCAATGTAGGCGATCTGGTTCTTCTGAAGGATCATATCAACTTCATGGGTGACAATCCCCTGATCGGCCCCAACGTGGACGAAATGGGCCCCCGGTTCTGCGATATGACCTATGTTTATCCCAAGGCATTGCGGGATCTGGCAAAAGAATGTGCTGACGAACTGAATATTGAACTTCGGGAAGGCGTTTACCTGGGCTGCACCGGTCCCAGCTACGAAACTCCTGCAGAGATCCGGGCCTTCCGGATCCTGGGTGCGGACATGGTCGGCATGTCCACCGTTCCCGAAGCCATCGTTGCTTCTCACAGCGGAATGCCTGTACTGGCAATCTCCCTGATCACCAATATGGCTGCCGGCGTGCTGGATCAGCCTTTGACTTTGGAAGAAGTTGTGGAAGTTGGTCAGCTGAAGACCCAGGTCATGCAGACTTTGGTCACAGCGATCGTAGGAAAAATGTAAAACGTGAGGGGAGCCAAAGGTTCCTGTCTCTTATCAAGGAGGTATAAAGTTATGAAAAAAATCGGTTGGATCGGCGTAGGTCTCATGGGTGCAGCTATCGTGCCCCGTCTCATTGATGCAGGCTATGAACTGTATGTTTGCGACGCAGTTAAGGAACATTGTGACGACGCAGTGGCACGGGGTGCAAAGTACATGGAAAATCCCGCAGCACTGACTGCAGAAGTTGACTATGTGTTCTCCATGATCCCCAACGCACCTATTCTGAAGGCCATCGCTCTGGGTGAAAACGGCGTAGCTTCCGTTATCAAGCCCGGCCAGATCTATGTTGACCTGAGCACCGTTGACCCCACTTCTTCCGCAGAAGTAAACGCAGCCATCGAAGCTGCAGGCGCAAAGCACATCCGTGTCTGCGTAAGCGGCAGCGTTATGTCCGCAAAGGAAGGCACTCTGACCATGCTGGCTTCCGGTCCCAAGGATGCTTATGACGAAGTATTCCCCCTGGTTGAGATCATCGGCAGCAAGTACTACTATCTGGGCGGTGCCGAAGAATCCAGATACATGAAGATCATCGTAAACATGCTGCTGGCATCCTCCATTCAGGCTATGGCAGAATCCCTGGTCATGGGCGAAGCCGTAGGTATTGACTGGGAACAGATGCTGGAAGTAATCGCTGACAGCTCCGCAGCAAACCTGATGATCAAGCAGAAGAAGCCTCGTTATCAGGCAAGAGACTTCTCTCCCATGTTCACCGGCGCAAACATGGTTAAGGACGTAAGCCTGGCCATGCAGATCGCCAAGGACAACCACCTGGCCATGCCCATGGCTTCCGTTGCCCTGCAGATGTACTCCGCAATGGAAAAGCACGAAGCAGATCAGCTGGACTACTCCGCAGTACTGCTGGTAAACGAAGCCCTCAACGGCATCAAGTGGTAAGCGATTCCTGAAATGCGATACCCTGTTCTCCTATGTGCGTAAGGCACCCTAAGGGGACGGACAGGTTTGGCAGCGTATGTCCCGCCTGAAATCCGGAAATGACGGGCTTGCCCAGAGTTGATAAAATATCCGAGAAAATACGGTCCAAAGTCAGATTATGGCTTTGGGCCTTTTTCTTTTCTTCGCAGCCTGCGAAAGTGCAGAGGACTATACCGGCGCAGTCCCGGAATTTCCCCGCAAGAGAGAGGGCCATAAGAGCTCTGTCCAACTGGTAAGGCTTCAGGTTGACATCCTCTAAAAACAGGATCTTCCCCCTTGTGTCGATTTCATAGGGCGAGCCTAAAGTCTCTGCAAGAAGGGTCAGATTTCCTCCGGCGGCAATTCCAGTGGCCTCTCCTGGAACCAGGGTTTGAAGAGGTCCTTCGAATATTGCAGGAGGCTGTTCTGAGAATAAAAGCTGTCGCAGGGAACCCATAGTCAGAGGATCCATTTCCCTCCAGTCTTGATTCAGCATGGGGCCGTGGATGGTGGGAAGGCCGCAAAGCTGATTCAGGGCAGTATGAAGGGCGGTAATGTCGCTGTAGCCGAGAAAAATCTTTGGGTTTTCCGCGATGAGGGTAAAGTCTAAAAGAGGGAGGATCCGGCTGCATCCATAGCCTCCCCGAAGACAAAAAATGCCCCGGACCTCCGGAGCGATAAAGGCGTCCATTACATCCTGTGCCCGCTGTTTGTCCGGGCCGGCAAGATAGCCGCCTCTTGCAAAGCAGGAGGGGAAAAGTCTGGGTTTCAGACCCATGGATTCAATAGATGCAATGGCGGTATGCAGTTTGTGGGCCGGCAGGGGAGATGCGGGGGCCAGCAGGGCGATGGTGTCGCCGGGCTTCAGCAAATATGGATTCATAGAGTCTCCTTTTAAAAATGCTTGCTTGCCTGCAACGAACAGAGGAAACCATCCTCTAAAACGGGAAAAAGGATGATCCCTTCGGTTCATCTCTTTTTCAGCAGAATGGGGGATATATGATCGTCTCTTGCATAGCTGTTTCACTAGTATCCCTGAGTAAGAACGGAAAGGTAATGCTATAACTGCGCCACCTCGTCGCAGGCAGAGGACGATACTGGCTCACAGATATGCAACCCGCCGACATACACCCCTCCATCTGCCCGTTTTCTCGGATGCCTCCTTTTGACTACGATCCTAAAGCAATTGACAGGGAAGTCTGGTCATGTTAGCCTGAAGATAGGTTGTGTACAGTTAATTTGGATTTCATATATCATTCTGGTGAGAAGTGGTTATGACAAAACTATTGACGCAGGTAAAATCAATCTGGAATCGGTTGAGAAACGCCGGAGAAGGGCATAAGGCAGTCTGCTATTGCTGCCTCGTCTTTCTTGTGATACTTGCAGCTTTTGTGATTATTCTGTACTCGAGCCATCATGGTGCTGTTGCGTATTATGTCTTTTTCGTTCTTCCCTTTTTTGTTTTATTGTTTGGCATTTTAACCGTATTCACAAGAGTTTTTATTGCAGTCACTATAGCCTTTTACATTACTCTCATTGTGCATATGTACCGGAATTCTGCAGATGATTTCATTGGAGCTCTTCCTTTCATTACAGTGTATGTATTCCTTAGCATTGTATCCACGATCAGTTTTTTGAAATTATCACAGAAGTAGTTTTATAAGGGGGCGTTTGGGATGAAGAAAAAATCGTTGTTGTTTTTTTGTGTCATTTGCTTGCTGATCGTTCCTCTTACTGCCTGTGGTGCTGAAGAGCCTGCTCCGGAAGAGGAAAAATCCTTCAGCGAACAGGTCATGGATCAGGTTTGGCTCTGCCTGGAATCCTCACTTGAGGATTTTGACTCCTCTTTCAGTTTCTTTATCGAAGACCCTGAGGACATCTACCTTCATCAGGTCCTATACGGAAGTTTTACCGCTTCGAAAAAGAAGGAGTTCATCGCTCAGGTTAAAATGTCTGATCCTCCTGCTGGTAGCGGCCTTGATCCAACCATGGCATTTGTATTTGATGAAGCAACCATGGAGGTTCTTTGTCATGAGGAGTTCTATTCGGACTTTGTGACTTTTACAAAATTGCCGTTATTAGGCAAGCGAGAAGCGGTTGTTTTCTCCGGATCGACAATTCAGCAGGGCCTTACAAACCAATACATATGGGTATACGACCTTTCCGGGTGCAGCTGGAATGAGATCCCCAGTGGTCTTCCGGAATTTGATACAAACACCCGATTCTATCTTCGTAGTACGGGTCTGTCTATCTTAAAGTTGAGTACAGGGGAAGAGGTTTTTGTGAACTGGGATCCGAAAGAGGCGCAATTTTATATCTGGAAATAAAGAAAAGTCGCTCGAAAGAGCGACTTTTTTGTGTTCTTTTCCTACCTCATCCACCGTTTCGCGGTCCCTCTTCCCCTCATCTCTGCAACCCCTCCGCCCCTTCGGGGCACCTCCCCTTACACAGGGGAGGCTCAGACTCAAGGCCATGGGCCTGTGTTCTCCAGAGAAAACATCTCCGGAGAAGCGATCGGAATTTTGAGAATATCCCCGAGCAGCGAGCTTGGTCCAAGCCAGAGGGCAGAGACCTATCCTCCGAAAGGGCTCATGTTCCCGAAGGCTTCCAAGGTCGGCGACGGGTATTCCATAATTCCCAGCGACGCAGGAAGTTTTCGAGGAGAATACAGGACATGGCCTTTATTATGCATAAAATCATGTG
>SVCV01000073.1 GCA_015058185.1 Clostridiales bacterium
TCCCTTAACGGTAAGGGAGATGTCTGCGCCGCCCAGCATAGCGGTCATGCTGGCTGCTTCGGAAACCGTCAGGTCTGCGCCGGCGATGCTGCTGAAGGCATCCCGGACTTCGTCGGCAACTTCTGCAGTGCTTCTTACACGGTCCTGTCTGGGAACCAGGGTTACGCTGAGGGAAGAAGAGTTTCCTCCCAGCAGAGCGGAGGTCTGGCCGATATCCAGGGTGCAGTGTTCCACTTCGGGCAGTGCCAGAACATAGGCTTCTACTTCAGAGAGTAAGGCTTCCTTGGTCTTCAGAGAGGTACCATAGGGAGTATCCATGCTGACGGTGAAGCTGCCTTCGTCACTGGCAGGCAGGAATTCCATGCCTACAACGCCCAGAAGGGAAACGGATACGATAAAGATGATCAGGCAAACGGCGATGACTCTCTTCCGCTTTTTCAGCATGGAAGTAAGGGCTCTGCCGTAGCCTTCTTTCAGGAACTCAATAAAGGTTCCGAACTTATTTACAAACTTGTAGCGATATCTCTTTTTGCCGATGCGGAGATACTGGTCGGATGCACCGGTATTCAGCATCTTGGAAGTGAGCATGGGTACTACGGACAGGGAAACCAGCAGGGATGCCACCAGTGCAATGATGATGGTCCAGCAGAAATCCCGGAAGAGCATAGAGGCAATACCGTCGCTTAAAGCGATGGGCAGATATACAACTACGCTGGTGAGAGTAGATGCCATAACTGCAAGAACGACCTGTTTGCTGCCCACAGAGGAAGCCTCCATGGCATTCAGCTTATCCTGCTTGCTCACTCGGACGATATTTTCCAACACAACGACCGAGTTGTCTACCAACATACCTACCGCCAGTGTCAATGCGCATAGGGTTATGAGGTTCAGGGTCATATCCATCAGATTCATGAGCGCAAAGGTTGCCAGGATCGAGGTGGGGATGGAGATGGCAATAACCAAGGTTGCACTCAGGTTTCGGAGGAACAGGAACAGGACTACGATTGCCAAAATGGCACCGGTGAGGGCGGACTGTGCTACAGAAGTGATGGAACTTCTGATGTAGTCAGCCTGGTCAAAGCCCATAACGAAATTCAGATCGGGGTAATCTTCCCGCAGATCTTCCAGCTCTGCCAGGATCTTGTCGGAAACTTCCACGGTGTTGGCAGAGGACTGCTTGGACAGGGAGATGCCGATGGCGGAAGCGCCGTCCACCCGGCTGATGGCTTCCTGTTCGGTGTAGCCCATTTCAATATTGGCCAGTTCCTGGAGACGGACGATGCTGCCGTCAGCCATGGCCATGGGGATCTCCCGGATCTCGTCAACGGAGTTGAACTGACCCATAGTACGGACAACTACCTTGGTATCGCCCTTGGTGATTTCACCGCTGGGCATATTCAGATTTTCTGCGGCCAGGATCTGGTTGACGGCGGCTAAGGTCAGACCGTAGCCGGACAGCTTTTCCTGGTCGAAATTCAGAGTGATCTCTTCGGATACGCCGCCGTATACGGAAGCGGAGGCAACGCCGCCGGCTCTTTCCAGACGGGGCAGGATATTGTTTTCGATTTCTTCGTTCAGCTCGGCCAGACCCATATCACCGGAGATGTAAACCTGGGCGGTGGGGGCAAAGTCCATGCTCATCTTCATAACCATGGGTTCGCCGGCATCTTCCGGCAGGAAGCCCTTGATCATGTCGATTTTTTCTCTCATGTCGAGAGTGGCAAAGTTCATGTCGGTTTCCATTGCAAATTCAACCATAACAATGGAAGCCCCGCTCATGGTCATGGACGTTATTCCCTCCAGATTTTCAACGGAGGACAGGGCTTGCTCCACCGGGACGGTGACCATGTTTTCGATTTCTTCAGGGGCGGCTGCGCCGTACTGGGTGTAGACAATTGCTACGGGCAGTTCGATGTTGGGCATCAGGTCCATGGGAATTCCCATCAGGGAGACCATGCCTACAAGTATGATCACGAAAACTACCATAATGGTAGTTACGGGGCGCTTAATAAAAAGCTTGGAAAAGTGCATGGGGACCTCCTTATTCCACTACGTTTACGGGAGTTCCCTCGGTTACGTATTGCTGTCCGGTAATAACCAGAGTTTCACCGGCATTCAGACCGGAGATGATCTCTACGAATTCGCCGTTGTCCAGGCCGGTTTCTACCGTTTTCAGAGTGGGAACATTCTGATCGTCAAGAACCGCAACGATGGATCGTTCTCCCTTGATAAATACAGCATCGGAGGGGATGCATACTACATTTTCTCTGGTATCGGATACGATATGTACTTCTGCGAACATACCGGCCTTGACCTTGCCGCTCTTATCCGTTACTTCGATGGTCATGGGGTAGGTCAGGGTTCCTGCACCGGGAGCAGGGGAGAGGGCAGTAACTTTGCCTGCGAAGGGTTCACTGCTCAGAGACTTGACATAGATGTCCACATCGTCACCGATGCTCAGATTTCCTACCAGGTATTCGGAAACGGAAGTATTTATTTTCAGGGAAGAGGTGTCGGCGATGGCTACGGCTACAGACTGGCCGGCCATGGAGCCTTCGGAAACATTGACAGTAGTGATATACCCGCTGATGGGAGCGGTAACGGTGCAGTAGCCTAATGCTTCGCCGGCTGCGGATGCACTTGCTGCGGCCATGGATACGGCGGCATTGGCGGATGCTAAAGATTCTTCTGCAGCTTTGTACTGCAGTTCGATCTGCTGGTACTGCTGGAGAGAGATGGCACCGGCTGCGTACAGGTCGGCCATTCTTTCATAATCTCTTTTTGCATTGTCTCTGGCCAGCTTTGCCTGACTTACTCCTGCCTGTGCCTGAGAGAGACCTGCTGCGGCCTGGTTATAGGTGGACTGCATCTGGGTAGGATCGATCTCAAAGAGAACGGCATCCTTTTCCACATAGTCACCCAGGGCAACATGAACGGCAGTAACTTCACCGGAAGCCATAGGAATGACCATAGCTTCGTTTTCTGCAGCGATCCGTCCGTTTAAGGGGGATGTTACAGAAAGGGAGCCCAGTTCTACGGTGGCTACTCTTACATTTACAGGAGGCTCTTCTTCCACGGGAACGGGCTGAAGAGATTCCCAGATCCGGAAGCCCAGGAGAGCCAGGACTGCCACGATGACAACAACGATAAAAATTTTGGTTCCCGTTTTCTTTTTGGGAGTTTCCATCTGCTGATTTTCCATACGTTTTTAACCTCTGTTCCATAAAATTAACAAAAACTGACCCGCGGGTCGGGTCTCGTACATTGTAGGGTATTTACCCCGCAGTGTCAATAAAGAAACTATAAAGAAACAAGTTAAATGCCTATATATTATTGTAATATTTTTTAGACCTGCTGTTTGGATCCCGGAATGAAAAAGCCGGGAAATAAATTTCGAATGATGAAAAATATTCTATGCGAAAGAGAAAATTTGTGGTACAATGCTCGCATAACTATGCCCGAAAAGGGCGTACCTCATAAAAGTAAGCCAAGGAGGTAGTAAAATGGCATCCAATAAAGTAAAAATCGGCTTGATGGGTCTTGGCAATATCGGTTTGGGAACCTATAAGACTCTGGAAATGAACAGAGAAGCGATCCTGGCTGCTACCGGTGTTGATTTTGAGATCACCAAAATTCTGGAAAGAGATGTGGATCGGGAAAGAGATATCGTGGTTCCCCGGGAAAAGTTCACCCAGGATGCAGACGACCTGTTTAAGGATCCTGAGATCCAGATCGTGATCGGTCTCCTCGGCATTAAGAATGAAGGCGACTTCATGCTGCGGGCTATGGAAAACGGCAAGCACGTAGTTACCGCAAACAAGGCTGCTATTGCTGCTCAGTACGATGAGCTGAGAGAAGCTGCCATCCGCAACAATGTAATGCTCCGCTATGAAGCCAGCGTAGGCGGCGGGATCCCCATCCTGACCTGTCTCACCGGCGCACTGCAGGCCAATCAGTATCAGGAAGTTCTCGGTATCCTGAACGGTACCACCAACTACATCCTGACCCAGATGACGGACTATGACCTGAATTATGAAGATGTTCTCAAGGATGCACAGGCCAAGGGCTTTGCAGAACCCGATCCCACTGCTGACGTAGAGGGCATCGACGTTGCCAACAAACTGTCCATCCTCATTTCCCTGGTATTCGGCGAAAGAGTTCGCCCCGATGAGATCCCCACCACCGGCATCACCGGCGTTACCAAGGAAGATATTGTTGCTGCAGCAGAAAGAGGCTGCAAGATCAAGCTCATCGCTTCTGCCCGGAAGAATGGGGACAAGCTGGAATACAGCGTTAAGCCTACAGAGATCCCCTTCACCCATCCCCTGGCAGGCGTCAGCAACGAATTCAACGCCGTTTATGTAACCGGCAATGCTGTGGATGAGCTGATGTTCTACGGAAGAGGCGCAGGTCCTCTGCCCACCGGCAGTGCCGTTATGGGCGATGTTATTGAGATCGGTAAGGCCATCGTAAAGAATGCGGCCTATGACCTGGTAGTTGCAGGAGGAAAATAGAAATGAGTCTTTATAAAGAATGGAATAAGATGGCTGAAAGCCAGACCCAGGCTACTTTTGCAGAGTTTTGGGATAAGTACAGCACCACCGAAGAACGGATCTACAAGGGCATCCTGTCCGAATACACCGTAACTCCCACCGGCACTGTACAGGAAATGATCGATAAGTATGAAGCAGATCCCGTACTGTTCATGGGCTTCCTGGACGGCATCAACACCAGCCTGAAGGCAGAACTGCCTTTGGAAGAACTGACCGAAGAAAGCACCATCACTTTGGACATCGATCTGGAAAAGCTGTACTTCAACATGCTGAAGGCAGACGCCGACTACCTGTTCAATCTGCCCGAATGGGATCGGATCCTCACCGAAGAAAAGAGAGAAGAGATCGAAAAGGCCTACCGTCAGTCCAAGACCGTTCGGAAGGAAAAGGAACCCGGCCGCAACGATCCCTGTCCCTGCGGCAGCGGCAAGAAGTACAAGAAGTGCTGCGGCGCTGTAAAGGTTGACTAAGGATAGTCCGGGAGGAAACTATGATCGGTATCGCTTTTGAAGGAGGCGGCTCAAGAGGCGCCTACCACATAGGCGTTACAAAAGCCCTGATCGAGGCTGGATACGAATTCAATGGCGCCGTTGGAACTTCCATCGGCGCTATTAATGCGGCCCTTTTTGTCCAGGGTGACCTGAAAAAAGCCGAAGACATTTGGCTTCATATGACATTTGCTGAACTTTTCGATGTGGAGGAGGCTATGTTGGCGGGACTGAAAAAAGCACCGCTCAGCGGCCCCTCCCTTCGTTTTCTTTTTGAACAGATCGGTACCTTCTTCCGGAACCGGGGACTGGATACCCGTACGATCCACGGATTTCTTTCCGAGTGGATCCGGGAGGAGGATATCCGGAGATCTCCTATGGATTTTGGTCTGGCGAGCCTTTGCCTGAGCGATATGCGGACTCTTCGGGCTGCAAAAGAGGACATTCCGGAAGGCATGTTGGTGGACTACCTGATGGCGTCCTCCTGTTTTCCCGGATTTCGCCTTTACAAAATGAATGGTAAGACCTATATTGATGGGGCCCTCTGCGACAATTGTCCTACAAGTCTTTTGGAGAAAAAGGGCTATGATCAAATTATTGCTGTGCGCACGCACCCAAAGGATTTTCCTGCCCGAAAAAAGAAGGGTGGGGCGGAGATCTGCTGTATTTACCCGAAAAAGAGCCTGGGCGGTTACTTATCTTTCGGAGAAGCCAACAGCCGAAAACTGATCGCCCTCGGGTATGAGGACGGATGCCGGTGGCTGGAAGACCAAAAAGTACACATTGGCTTGAAATATTAAAGTTCGGTATGGTATTATATACGGTGGAAATATTTCTCTATTTTTTGTAGGTGTCAGCATGAAACTGGGATACGACCTTACAATTGAACAGACACAAAAACTGATGATGACACCGGAGCTGATCCAGGCCATCCAGATCCTGCAGTTCAATACCCAGGAACTGGAACAGTATGTGGCGGAGCAGCTTCTTGCCAATCCGATCCTCGAGGTGGGCACCCCCGAAGTCAAGGACGAGGCCGCAAAGGAAGAATCCTCTGCGGATGAGGCTCCCCGGGAGCTGAAAGAAGAAACTTTCTCTGAGAAAGCTTCGGAGGAGTTTGACTGGGCGGAACACCTGAAAGAACGAGGTTACGACGATATCAGTTATCGGCACTTTGAGACCGGCGGGGATCAAAGTGAGTTTTCCTATGAGCAATTTGTTACTTCCGACGTTACGCTGTCGGAACACCTTCTTTTCCAGCTTCAGTTTATTTCCATGAAACCCATTTACCGTCAGGCCAGCCGCTATATTGTAGAGGCGCTGGATCCCAACGGTTATCTTACGATTCCGGTAGCGGAGATCGCTGCCCGTTTTGACATGACCGAAAAGCAGGCTGCGAAAGCTCTTTCCATTGTTCAGAGTTTGGAGCCTGCCGGTGTAGGTGCCCGAAATCTGAAAGAATGTCTGTTGATCCAGCTGGCTGCGAAGGAAGAGGATACTCCTGCGGCAAGACAGGTGGTCATGGAGCACCTGGAGGATTTAGCGGGAAATCGCCTTTCTCACATTGCAAAGTCTCTTGGCATCTCCATTAAAGAGGCCCAGTCCATCAGCGATGTCATTAAATCTTTGGAACCCAAACCCGGACGCCAGTTCGGTTCTTTTGCAGAAAATCGGTATATTATTCCCGATGTAACGGTAGAAAAGGTAGAAGGGGAGTATGTGGTCACGGTAAACGAGAACAATACTCCGCGGCTTATGGTCAGCAGTTACTACCAGAAGATGCTGGCAGAGTCGGAGCGGGATTCTCAAATCTCCAAGTTCCTGTCGGAGCGGCTCAATTCTGCTATGTGGCTGATCAAGAGCATCGAGCAGCGCCGGCAAACCATCTACAATGTTGCATCCGCCATCGTGCAGTACCAAAAGGATTTCCTGGATGAGGGAACCAAGTATCTTCGCACCTTGACCTTAAAGCAGATCGCCGATGAAGTGGGGATCCACGAATCCACGGTCAGCCGATCCATCAACGGAAAATACATGCAGACCCCCCGGGGGCTCTTTGAAATAAAATACTTCTTTACCAGCGGCGTTACCGGCGTCAGCGGTGAGGGTGTCGCTTCGGAAAGTGTAAAGACCATTCTGAAGGAACTTACGGACAACGAAGATCCCAGAGCTCCTCTCAGCGACCAGGCCATGGTAGAGATTTTGGCACAGAAGGGGATCAACATCTCCCGCCGTACAGTCGCCAAATATCGGGATGAAATGGGCATGCCCTCATCCTCCAAGAGAAAACGGTATTAAAACTTCTTTGCGGGGCAAATTTCAATAAGAGGCCTCGCCTGAATGCGTTACAGATTTGATTTTATATAGAACAGGAGGTTATTTTCTATGAAGAAAACTGTAAAAGACATTGATGTCCGGAACAAAAAAGTCATTGTTCGCTGCGATTTCAATGTACCCCTGAAGGATGGCGTGATCACCGACGATATCCGGATCACCAGCTCCATCCCCACCATTTCCTACTTGTTGGAAAATGGTGCAGCCGTTATCCTCATGTCTCATCTGGGCCGCCCCGAAGGGGAACCCAACATGAAGTACACGCTGGCACCCGTTGCCGAAAGACTGTCCCAGCTTTTGGGTCAGCAGATCTCCTTCGTGTCTTCTCCCACCGTTGTGGACGACGAAGTACGGAAGGCTGCCGCTGCACTGCAGCCCGGTCAGGTCCTGCTTCTGGAAAATGTTCGTTTCCGGAAGGAAGAAACCAAGAACGGCGAAGCTTTGGCAAAAGAACTGGCCGAACTGGCTGACATTTATGTAAATGATGCTTTTGGCACCGCTCACAGAGCGCATTCCTCCACCGCCGGTATCGCAGCCCATCTGCCTGCTGTATCCGGTTTCCTGATGGAAAAGGAACTGAAGTTCCTGGGTGATGCTGTAGAAACTCCCGAAAGACCCTTCGTTGCCATTCTGGGCGGCGCAAAGGTCAGCGATAAGATCCCCGTTATTGAAAATCTGCTGGAAAAGGTGGACACTATCCTTATCGGCGGCGGTATGGCCTTTACCTTCCTGAAGG
>SVCV01000074.1 GCA_015058185.1 Clostridiales bacterium
TGAAGGTGGCAGCCACAAAGCAGATGGCTGCGATGATGCCCATACCGATGAAGGTAGGTCTCCAGCCGAATTCCAGGGACACATTGGTAAAGATGGGAGCTACCAGAATGGGCCCCATGCCGACGCCCATGAGAAGGATACCGGAGATCAGACCGGGGCTGTCCGGAAACCACTTGAGAACCGTGCTCAGCACGATGTTATAGATAAAGCCGAGACCCGTGCCGGCGAGAATGCCGTAGCCGATGTAAAGGGCCGCAAGGGAATAGGCCTGGGAAGCGATCACAAAGCCGGCGATGGTGAAAATCGCGGAAATAATGCTCACCAGTCTGGCGGACATCTTCTTTGTCAGGATCCCACCCAGCAGGTTGCCGATACAAAACAGTCCCATGCATAAGGAGAAGCACAGAGAGAGCTGTGTGGCGGTCCATTCCGGGAACTCTGCGGCGATGGGAGTACGGAGAACGGACCAGGCATAAACCGAACCTACAAAGAACATTCCGATAATGCCGGTGATCACATATATCCAACGATTTGCTTTCATTATTTCCTCTTCTCCGGGGTCTTTTAGGCCCCTTCCTGAAAGTAAGATTTGCTTTTATAAAACCATTTTATGATACCACTTTTCGCCTTCCCGTACAAGGGCATCTCACCCATTTTTATTTGCTTGCTTTTGCGGTTAAAGTATGCTAACTTGGGTATATAAGAAAGCACAGCAACCCCTCTGCCGGCAAAGCCGGCCCCTCCCCTTAACAGGGGAGACTCTAATGCAGGGCTCTCTCCGTCACGGCTGCGCCGTGGGCGGGATCGCTCTGACAGAAAGGTTTGTCATGAAAATACAAAAATCATCAGAAGACTATTTGGAAGCCATGCTGGTGATGCGTGAAGAGCATGGTTTCATTCGATCGATCGATATTGCCGAACACATGGGCGTTACCAAGCCCAGTGTCAGCTATGCCACAAAAAGACTCCGGGAAGAAGGCTACATCACTATGGATAAAGACAGCCTGATCACCCTTACCGATAAAGGAATGGAGATCGCCCGGAAAATGTATGTACGCCATCAGATGCTGACGGATTTTTTGGTTTCTCTGGGCGTGGACGAAGCCATTGCAAAGGAGGATGCCTGCAAGATCGAACACGATATCAGCCAGCAAACCTTCGATGCCCTTTGCAGCTGTGCAGAAAAATTGAAGGAGGCTATAGCCTCATAAAAAAAAGCACCCGTATGGGTGCTTTTTTATTGTTTATACTCTCTTCCGCAGCAAAACTGCGCAGACCAAAGCGATGATGGCGAAAACGATGACGCAGAGCATGGGTCCGAGATAGGATCCGGCGGCGTCGAACATCCGGGCTGCCATGGTGGGTCCAACAAAAGAGGCAACCAGCAGGTTCAGGTTCACAATGGGCAGATTGATGGGATAGTTCTTGCTGCCGAAGGTCTTTCTCGTAAAGGCAGAACTCATTGTGGGCATACCGCCGTAAGAGAGGCCCATGAAGATCAAACCGAAGGTTACCAGTCCGAAACTTCCGAAAGAAAGTGCTGCAGCCATGATGACGCCGGCGATGATGAAGCAGATGGTTACGGCAAACAGGGTCACGACGCCGCCCTTCCGGTCAAACAGTGCTCCGAACAGAACACGGCCAACGCCGTTGAATACGGAGAAAAGGGATACGATAACAGAAAGCATACCGGCCATAGCCGCGGCGGTCATAGTATCGCCCATAGGACTGCCCAGAAATACGCCTTCTGCCAAAGGATAGGCCTGCGAATTTACAGCCAGACCGCAGGCACAAAGCAGGATGCCCCAAACAAAGAAGCACCAGAAGGCAACCTTCTGAATCATCTTTGTGGGAGGAATGTCCACCTCTGCCACATTTGCGGCTGCCGCCTTCTTTTTTTTGGATTCGGGGAACTTATAGTCCGGACCGGGAGCTTTCATAAAGAAGGAAGCCAAAACGAAAACTACGGCAGCGACAATGCCTAAAATCACAAACGTTTCTCTCCAGCCGATGTTCTGCGACATTTTGGTAAAGATGGGGGAAACCAGCATAGCACTGAAACCGAATCCCATAAGCAGGATGCCGGAAATCAGTCCGGGTTTATCGGGGAACCACTTCAGAATGGTGCTCAGTACCGCATTGTATACGAGGCCAATGGCCAGACCGGACAGGAATCCGTATCCAAAGTAAAGGAGACCCAAAGACTGGACTCTGGAGGTAAGGATAAACCCGACCAAAATAAAAACAGCCGCGGCTAAAACAATGACCCGGTAGGGAATCTTTTTCGAGAGGATCCCGGCAAAAAGTCCGCCCAGGCAAAACATAGCCATGCACAGGGAGAAGTTCAGAGAAAGCTGGGAAGCGCTCCATCCGAATTCTGCAGCGATGGGGGTGCGGAAGACAGACCAGGCATAGATCAGGCCTGCAACGAGCATGACGATAACGCCTGCAATGGCATAGGTCCAACGGTTTTTCATACTTAGTCCTCCTGGGTGTTCATTTTTATATATGCGTTTTCAATGGTGATGACCGTACAGTATTGGGGATCGATGTCTGCGACCTTTTCCTGGATCTGTTTTTTCAGGTCGCTTTCCCCTATGGAGATGTCCGGCTGGACCACCACATCGAAAATGAAATTCTGATGGGAGTAACCGGGAACGGTGCGAAGATCGTGGAACCCGATGACACCGGGGATATCCGAGAGGATCCCCTTCAGTTTTACTGTCATCTCTCCCAGCAAAGGATCCTGGGTATCCACAGGGTCCATGTGGCAGGTCAGGTGAATATTCAGTTCCTTGCTGAGGATCTTTTCCACTAAATCCACCATGTCGTGGCTCTTTAACAAGTCCCCTCTGGCATCCACTTCTACATGAATGGAAGCGTAGATCCGACCGGTTCCGTAGTCATGGACCATCAGGTCGTGAACCCCTAAAACCCCCTCCATATCCATAACTCTGTCGTGGATGGACTGCACCAGCTCATGCTCCGGAGTCTGTCCAAGAAGGGGTGCGGAGGTTTCCTTGATCAGCATAATGCCGGAATAAATGATAAAGGCCGCCACGCAGGCACCCAGAATGCCGTCCAGCTGAACATTCGTAAAGAAGCTGATCAGAAGACCGGCCAAAACCACGATGGTGGAGATCACATCGTTGCGGCTGTCTGCTGCGGTAGCCATGATGGCTGCCGAGTTGATCGCTTTTCCCATACTGCGGTTAAAGAACGCCTGCCAGACTTTGATGGCAATGGCGATAAGCAGAATGATCACCGCCAGCCAGCTGAACTCCGGCGGCTCCGGAAAGCGGATCTTCTCAATGGAACTGGTCAAAAGTTCGATCCCGAGGAAAATGATCAGAAACGAAATGATCAGCCCGGTAATGTATTCGATCCGGGCGTGGCCATAGGGATGATCTTCATCCGCAGGCCTGGCCGCCAGCTTAAATCCAACCAAAGTAATGATAGAGGACGCCCCATCCGCCAGGTTATTCAGCCCATCGGCAAGAATCGAAATGCTGCCGGTGATGATCCCGATGAGGATCTTCATGACGCAAAGGACCGCATTGGAACAAATCCCTACGATCCCGGTCAGGCTTCCGTACTTTTCCCGCACCTGAGGGTCTTTTACATTTTCATGATCCTTAATAAAGGTTTTCACCAATAGTTTTTGCATTTTTACAACAACCCCTCCGGGTCTTCGACCCACCTCCCCTTACACAGGGGAGGCTTTATACTGAAAGCCTCGCGCAGTACGCCTCCAATGGGAGCTTGCGCTTTCGCGCTTTCAAGCTTTTATGTAGTGAAGTAAGGTTATTATATTCCTATCTTTCCCAAAAAGCAACCCCCTCTTTCGAGGGGGCTTCAATTTATTCCAATTCAAACGCACCGGTATACAGCTGATAATATTTGCCCTTTTCCGCGATCAGGCGATCATGGTCACCCCGCTCAATAATGCGGCCGTTTTCCAAAACCATGATCACGTCAGAGTTTTGGATCGTAGATAGGCGATGGGCGATGACATAGACGGTACGCCCTTCCATCAGGGAGTCCATACCTCTCTGTACGATGGCTTCCGTTCTCGTATCGATACTGGAAGTGGCTTCGTCCAGGATCATAACAGGGGGATCTGCAATGGCTGCCCGGGCAATGGACAATAACTGCCGCTGGCCCTGGGACAGGCTGCCGCCGTCACCATCCAGCATGGTATCATAGCCATTGGGAAGACGCATGATGAAATCGTGGGCATTGGCCAGTTTCGCTGCCTGATAAACCTCTTCATCGGTGGCATCCAGCTTTCCGTAGCGAATATTCTCCTTAACGGTTCCCGTAAACAGGTTGGTATCCTGGAGAACGATGCCAAGGGATCTGCGCAGGTCGCTCTTTTTGATCTTATTGATATTGATCCCGTCGTAGCGGATCTTTCCGTCGGCAATGTCGTAGAAGCGATTGATCAGGTTGGTAATGGTGGTTTTGCCGGCACCGGTGGCACCTACAAAGGCTACCTTCTGACCGGGTTCTGCATAAACGCTGACATCGTGAAGGACCATTTTTTCCTCCGTATATCCGAAGTCTACATTGGCCAGCCGAACATCGCCCTTCAGTTCCGTATAGGTGGTGGTACCATCGCTGTGAGGATGCTTCCATGCCCACATACCGGTCCGCTCTTCGGTTTCCACGATCTCGCCCTTTTCGTCCCGCTTTGCGTTGACTAAGGTGACATAGCCTTCGTCCACTTCCGGCTCTTCATCCATCAGATCGAAGATCCGCTCCGCGCCGGCCAGAGCCATGACCACGGAGTTCAGCTGCTGGGCCATCTGGTTGATGGGCATGGAGAAGCTTCTGGACAGCTGCAGGAAGGTGGCGATAGCACCCAGGGTCAGACCGCCGATGCCGTTGATGGCGAGAAGGCCCCCAACCACTGCGATCAGTACATATTGTATATTGGTGATATTGGCCATAATGGGCATCAGGATCGCCGCAAAGGTATTGGCCTTGGTGGCGTTTTCACAAAGCTCATCGTTGACCTTGTCGAAGTCTTCCTTTGCCGCCTCTTCATGGCAGAAAACCTTGATAACCTTTTGGCCGTGGATCATTTCCTCAATAAAACCGTTCAGTTTCCCGAGGGAGGTCTGCTGCTTAATGAAGTAAGAAGCGGATTTTCCGCCGATCTTCTTGGCCACCTGGAACATGATCACCAACACCACCAGGATCAGAATGGTCAGGTGGATGCTGGTAAAGAGCATGGCCACAAATACGGAAACTACAGTAACGATGGAGGAGAACATCTGGGGAATGGTCTGGGCGATCATTTGCCGCAGGGTATCCGTATCGTTGGTGTAATGGCTCATGATATCCCCATGAGTATGGGTGTCAAAGTATTTTACAGGCAGTTTCTGCATGTGTTCGAACATATCGTCACGAACTTTTTTCAAAGCGCCCTGCGCCACAGTGACCATGACCCGATTATAAATAAAGGTACCGATCACACCGGCCAAATAGATGCAGCCCATAAACAGGATGGCCCGAAGAAGGGGCTCGAAATTGGGATTCCACAGCCGGATCATGGGGGTGATGTAATCATCGATGAGGACTTCCAGGAACAGGGATCCCGCCACACCGGCAAGGGAACTGATCAGGATACAGATAAATACCACGATCATCCGCAGCTTATACTGTTTCAAATAGGAAAGAAGCCGACCGATGGTCTTCTTTGTATCCCGAGGGCCTGCAGGCCTCTTCATCATTTGGCTTTTTACATGCCTATTCTTCAAGGAGACCACCTCCCTTCGTCTGGGATTCGTATACTTCCCGATAGATCTCGTTGGTCTCCATCAGCTCTGCGGGAGAACCTACCGCCGCGACCTTGCCGCTGTCCATAATAATGATCAGATCCGCGTCTTCTACGGAGGAGATCCGCTGAGCAATAATAAACTTTGTGGTATTGGGGATCTCTTCCCGGAAGGCTTTCCGGATGCTGGCATCGGTTTTGGTATCCACGGCGCTTGTGGAGTCGTCCAAAATCAGGATCTTCGGCTTTTTCAGCAAGGCCCGGGCAATGCACAGTCGCTGCTTTTGACCGCCGGAAACGTTGGAACCACCCTGCTCGATGTGGGTATCGTACCCGTCAGGGAAGGTCTCGATAAATTCGTGGGCCTGAGCCAGTTTGCAGACCCGGATCAAATCTTCATCGGAAGCATTGGGGTCGCCCCAGCGCAGATTTTCCTTAATGGTCCCGGAGAAGAGAACATTCTTCTGAAGAACCATGGCGACTTCGCTGCGCAGAGTATCCAGATCGTATTCCCGAACATCCACTCCCCCTACGAGGATCTGGCCTGCGGTCACATCATAAAGGCGGGGGATCAACTGGACCAAAGAGGACTTGGCACTGCCGGTGCCGCCTAAAATTCCAACGGTCTGCCCTTCTTTGATGGTCAGGTTTACACCGCTTAAGCAAAGCTTTTCCGGATCGTCCGCATAGCTGAAATCTACATTCTTAAATACAACATCGCCGGACTTTACTTCCATAACGGGGCTTTCGCCGTTTACGATGTCACTCTTTTCGTCCAGCACTTCCACAATACGCTCTGCAGAGGCCCGGGAAATGGTGATCATAACCAAAATCATGGACAGGATCATGAGAGACATGAGGATCTGCATGGCGTAGGAGGTCACGCTGACCAACTGACCGGTAGTCATATTTCCGGAAACGATATGGCCGGCACCAAACCAGCAGACAAGAAGCATACAGGCATATACTACAAACTGCATCAGAGGTCCGTTAAGGGCCAGCAGTTTTTCCGCTTTGCTGAACAAATCAAAGATCCGCTGGGAAACATCTCTGAACTTTTCGTTTTCATGATCTTCCCGAACATAAGCCTTGACTACCCGCATACCCCGAAGGTTTTCCTGAACTACCTTGTTCAGTTTGTCATAGGTTTTGAATACTTTTTCAAAGATAGGATGGGCATTGCGGATGATGAAAAACAGCCCCAAACCCAACACGCAAAGAGCCACAAGGAAGATCAGAGACAGGCTGGGGTTGATCTTTACGGTCATAGCGAAGGCAAAAATCATCATGGACGGAGCCCGCACCGCAAACCGGATGATCATAAGGAACGCCATCTGCACATTGGTCACGTCTGTGGTCAGACGGGTAATGATGCTGGAGGTGGAAAACTTATCGATATTGGTGAAGGAGAAGTTCTGTACATTATAATACATGTCGTGGCGCAGATTCCGGGCAAAACCGGCGGAGGCTTCCGCACCGAACTTCCCAGCCATTGCACCGCAAGTCAAAGATGCCAGTGCAAGGATCACCAGAATAATTCCATAGCGAACAATGACATCCATGTTGCCCATGTCGATGCCGTAGTCAATGAGATCCGCCATAAGGAAGGGGATCAAAACTTCCAATATAACTTCGCCGATGACAAAAACAGGCGTCAGAATGGACGGCCTTTTGTATTGGCGAATACTTTGTGATAACCGCTTTATCAGATTCAAATAAAAGCCCCCTTTTACTTTGCATTTATCGAAAAGGACCGAAAAAACTCATCAATGCTGACAAATCATTTCGGCCACTGCGTTATTTTATTATGATACCCAAAGAAACACAAGCCCCCACAAAAAAGTTCACCTTCTTTTCACAAAAAAATGACTTCTCCGCTTTATATTTGATCAAAAAAATATTGTAGCACCCAAAAAATCATGCTATAATGTGACGTCATAATTTTTGAAATCAAAAGCTTGAAAAAGCAATCACTTATATCCTATATCAATCAAAGGGAGAAACGAACATGAAGACACTTTATGATGGAAAAACCAAGAAAGTACTTCTCGACGAAGAAAACGGCGTAGTAAATCTGTTCTTTAAGGACGATGCCACCGGCGAAAACGGCGTCTTCGATCCCGGCTCCAACACCGTAGGCGGAAGCGTTGAAGGCAAGGGCAAGATCGGCCTGACCCTCTCCAAATATTTCTTCGAACTGATGGAAAAGAACGGTATCCCCACCCACTACCTGGGCGCAGACATCGAGCAG
>SVCV01000075.1 GCA_015058185.1 Clostridiales bacterium
TTCCTTGGCTGCGGAGTCGCAAGCCTTGAAGATGTTGGTCATGATGCCGTCCAGCTTCTGGTCAACTTCTTCGAAGGACCATTCCAGACGCATGCTGTTCTGGGACATTTCCAGAGCGGATACGGATACGCCGCCTGCGTTTGCAGCCTTTGCGGGGCCTACGAGAACGCCCTTGGACTGGAAGTACTTAACCGCTTCGTTGGTGCAGGGCATGTTTGCGCCTTCTGCCATGGCCATGCAGCCGTTGGCTACCAGCAGAGCTGCAGCTTCTTCGTTGATGTCGTTCTGGGTTGCGCAGGGCAGGGCGATGTCGCAGGGAACTTCCCAGGGCTTCTTGCCGTCAACATACTTTGCGGAGGGCTTGCGAACCGCGTATTCGCTGATTCTCTTTCTTTCCACTTCCTTGATCTGACGCATGAGATCCAGATCGATGCCTTCTTCGTCCAGAACGTAACCGTTGGAGTCGGACATGGCAACTACGGTTGCGCCCATCTGGGTTGCCTTCTGGCAAGCATAGATGGCTACATTACCGGAACCGGAAATGATAACTCTCTTGCCGTCAAAGCTTTCGCCGTTGGCCTTCAGCATTTCTCTGGTGAAGTATACCAGGCCGTAACCGGTAGCTTCGGTTCTTGCCAGGGAGCCGCCCCAGCCTACACCCTTACCGGTGAGAACGCCTTCCCACTTATCTGTGAGGCGCTTGTACTGGCCGTACATGTAAGCAACCTCCCGGCCGCCTACGCCGATGTCACCTGCGGGAACGTCGGTGTCTGCATCGATGTGCTTGTAAAGCTCAGTCATGAAGGACTGGCAGAAACGCATGATTTCGTTTTCGGACTTGCCCTTGGGATCGAAGTCGGAGCCGCCCTTGCCGCCGCCGATGGGCAGGCTGGTCAGGCTGTTCTTGAAGATCTGTTCGAAGCCCAGGAACTTGATGATGCCCAGGTTTACGGAAGGATGGAAGCGGATGCCGCCCTTGTAAGGTCCGATGGCGTTGTTGAACTGTACACGGAAGCCTCTGTTGACCTGGCACTTGCCCTGGTCGTCGATCCAGGGTACCCGGAACATGATCTGGCGATCGGGTTCCAGGATCCGGTCAACTACGCCGGTCTCCACGAATTCGGGGTACTTTTCCAGTACGGGTTCCAGGCATTCCAGAACTTCTTCTACAGCCTGGTGGAATTCGGCTTCACCGGGGTTTCTTTTCTTAACGATTTCCAAATACTTTTCGGTTACTTTAGACATGTTTTTCACCTCTTGTTTATAAAATTTGTTTGGTTTATAAAGTTCAATTTAAGGATAAAGTTTAGCACAGGCCGTTTTATCCGTCAAGACTTTCGAAGGGATTTTTCTGACAAATCAGTCATTCATCGGCAAAAAAATTCCCGATGCCCCCGTTGCTTTTTTTTGCAAAAAGGAATATAATTTTAAGGTCAATCGATCTTAATTCTTACAGAAAGGCAGGTGAAAACAGCTATGGACGCTGGACCCAGTCCGTGCAAACTGAATAAAAAGCCGTCAAAGCTCTGTTTTTGCCGCAAAGAAGCCTTTTTGAAGAGTCTTTAGAAAAAGGTTTTTTCCGCGTACCCTCAGGGCTTTGAGAGGCTCCTGCAGTCCGTGTCGTACAGGACTGTAAATTATAAACAGGAGGTATGGCCCAATGGAGTACGAAAAGATGTTGGAAGAGATGGAAGAAACCATCGAAACCATCCTGGAGCTGCTGCGTGAAAAGAAATACGTAATGGCCCGGGAAGAAATTCTCAAAAATAATCCGGTCGATATTGCTGAGATCCTGGAAGAAGTTATTGAAACCCTTGGCGATGACATGGGGATCATTGTGCTGCGCACTCTGCCGAAAGATGTTTTGGCGGAGGTTTTCGCATGCCTTCCTTCCGATGACCAGGTAAGCATTATCACAAGAATCACGGATAAAGAAATCAGCTACATCATCAACGAGCTGGACTTCGACGATATGATCGACGTTTTGGAGGAGCTGCCTGCAAATCTCGTAAACCGGATCCTGCAGCATGCCACAAAAGAAGAACGAAAGCTGATCAACACCTTCCTCAATTATCCGGAAAACAGTGCGGGAAGCCTTATGACTCCCGAATATATCAGCCTTCCTATGGATATGACCGTAGGACAGGCTATGGCGCATATTAAATCGGTTGGTATGGACCGGGAAACCATCTATACCTGCTATGTCAAAGATAAGGGGCGGCGGCTGGCAGGTGTTGTCTCTCTCCGAACCCTGGTTATTGCCGATGCGGATGATCCCATTGAAAAATACATGCACTCTGAGGACATGGTTTATGTGCATGTTCTGGACGACCAGGAATATGTATCTTCTCAGTTTACAAGATACGGCTTCCTCGCAATGCCCGTTCTCGATAACGAAGACCGGCTGGTTGGGATCATTACCGTTGACGACATTATGGACATTATCGAAGAGGAAGCCACGGAAGACGTGCAGAAAATGGCCGGTGTGGCAGCCTCTACGGACGAATATATGGACATGGGCGTATTCCGCCATGTAAAGAGCCGTTTGCCCTGGCTGGCATTCCTTATGGTGTCTTTGATGGTCACAGGACTGATCATCACCCGGTTTGAGGTTTTGCTTTCCGAGGTCCTGATCCTGGTCTCTTATCTGCCTCTGCTCATGGGTACCGGCGGCAACTCCGGTTCCCAGGCAGCCGCTCTGATCGTTCGAAGCTTAGCGGTAGGTGACCTGACTCCCGGTGATGCGGGCCGAGTCCTTTGGAAAGAATTCCGGATCGGTTTCATTTTGGGCATCATCCTGAGCGCTATAAACTTTGCCAAGGTCTTTTTCCTGGACCATCAGACCGCTTTGGTGGCCTTTACGGTAAGCCTTGCCATCGTGATTATTCTGGTGATCGCCAAGCTTTTGGGCAGTATGCTTCCCATGCTGGCAAAAAAGATCGGCATCGACCCTGCGCTGATGGCAACTCCCATGATCGCATCCGTTTCCGATATGATCACCGTTATCGTATACTTCTGGCTGGCATCTGTAATGCTGGGCATTGGCTGAGGTTGAAAAATGTTTCAGGATCGGACAGATATCCGTTTAATAACAAGAGATTTTGTCCATACTTTTATCAGAAAGCGTTCCCGTGAGCTACATAAAGGAGACTGCGGACGGGTTCTGATCATCGCCGGAAAAAAGGGTATGGCCGGAGCGGCCGTCCTTTGTGCCCGCGGGGCATTCCGGGCGGGTGCTGGCCTGGTGAAAGTCTCCATTTCGGAAGAACTGTTTCCTGTGATCCAGGTCGGAGTTCCCGAAGCTACCTGTATCTCCAGAGAGCTTTCTTATGAAACTTTCCGGGAACCGGACGTGATCGTTTTCGGACCCGGGATCGGAACGGAAGATACCAACCTTGCACTTTTAAAGACAGTCTTTGAGCATTCCTCCGGCAAGACCGTTGTTCTGGATGCGGATGGACTGAATCTCTTAGCGGCAAATCCGGAGCTTCGGAGCCTTTGTCGGGGAGATCTGATCCTGACACCTCATCCCGGTGAGGCAGCCCGTCTTTTGGGCTGTACTTCGAAGGAGATCCAACAGGATCGTCCCCGGGCAGTCAAGCTTCTTGCCGAAACCTTCGGCGCCACAGCGGTCCTGAAAGGATCCGGCACATTGGTGGCCACTTCTGAGGGCGCCGCATATATTACTGCAAAAGGAAATCCGGGTATGGCTACCGGCGGAAGCGGTGATGTGCTTGCCGGTGTGATCGGTGCTCTTGCCGGTCAGGGGCTGACTCCGGAACAGGCTGCGGCCTCCGGCGTGTATATTCACGGCCTGGCAGGGGATCTGGCTGCAGAAAAAACAGGGGAGTACGGACTGATGGCGTCGGACATTGCTTTGGCCGTAGGGGTGGCCATCAAGCATATTACGGAGGATGCCTTAGGGGAGGTATTGAAGTAGCTTTTTCTAAGGGGTGAGAGATTTGATCGTCAGGAAAGGGGATATCTATTTCGCGGATCTGAGCCCGGTAGTGGGTTCGGAACAAGGCGGTGTCCGACCGGTTTTGGTCGTCCAAAACGATGTGGGCAACCGGCACAGCCCTACGGTGATCGTAGCGGCGGTTACTTCCCGGCAGGATAAGGCAAAACTGCCGACCCATGTGGCCATCAGCGCAGAAGGTCACGGATTGGCCCGGGATTCCGTCATATTGATGGAGCAGCTTCGCACCATCGATAAGCAGCGGCTTCGGGAAAAAGTAGGGCGGCTGGATCACGGAAATATGGAAAAGGCGGATGCTGCATTGCAGATCAGCCTGGGCATTTCGTCCCCTATGCGAATGTAGACCAATAGGAATTTTCAAGAGAACTCTCTCCGATGATTTTCGGACAGAGTTCTTTTTATTTTTTATGTTACAGCTTGGTACAAAAGGTTGCCTTTTATGACGAAAAAGGGTAAAATTTAAACTATATATTGGGGTATTGTGTCAATCTTTCCGAATGGGAGATTTTGCGCAATTTCAAGAGGATTTTACCGGGTTTCGGTTAAAGGGGACTGTACACCCCGGTAAAGAAAAAATGAAACACAGGGGGAAACAGAAATGATTGCAAAAAACATCAAAAAAGTCCTAAGTTTTGTACTGATTCTGGCTCTGATCATGGGCCTTGGATCCGTGGCGGCCTTTGGCGAGTCTTACGGCGAGCTGCTGCATGGGGCCTCTATGACAGTGAATAAGGGAGTGGATCTTCATCGCACAGACTTTTGGAGCAGTGCGAAGGATGGCCCTCAGGTGGAATACTATCTGGAATATGAAAAGAATTCCGGCGTGCTCCCTATCACGACTTACGGCAATACGGTTTACGGTACCTATAAATTAAGCACTGTGGTCGCCAAGGCCCAGGAGCAGGGGTACCGGGTTTTGGCTGCCATCAACGGGGACTTTTACAACACGGCCAACGGCGTGCCCACCGGGATCCTGATTTCCGATGGGAAGCTTTTATGCTCGGAAAACAGCAAGTGGTCCGCTATCGGCTTTAAGGAAGATGGGTCGGCTGTGATCGGCCGGCTGGATCTGACCATTCGGGCCGACAGCACCTCTTTGGAAAACGGTCTTGGCGGACTGGGTCTGAATCGTCCTCTGAGCATGACTTCCGGTGTGGCTCTGTTTACCGGAGACTATAACACGACCAACAAGGCCACTATGCCCGCATGGAATGTGCTTCTCACCATCGTGGAAGGGGAGCCTGCCATCAACAGCGTGGTAACGGCCCGGGTAGAATCTGTGTTTGAGAGCGAAGGAGAGGTTCCTCTTCAGCAGGGACAGCTTCTCCTGTGTATCCCCAAGGATACGAGCTTTACCACTACCTTTTCTAAATTCATCACTCTGCGTACCGGTGAAATGGTGACCTTTACCTTCAGCGGAAACGAAGCGTGGAATGATGTGAAATACGCTATCGGCGGAGGCAGCACCTTACTTTCCGGCGGGGAAAATGTAGCCTCTGAGGGAACCGGCTATCAGCCCCGGACGGCTTTAGGCATTACCGAAGAGGGCAAGGTCATTCTCTACGCCATCGACGGCCGCCAGACCGGCTACAGCGTAGGTGCCAGCGAATATACTCTTGCAGAGCGGCTTAAAGAGCTGGGCTGCGTGGAAGCCATCAACCTGGACGGCGGCGGCTCCACTGCGCTGCACCTGATCCTGCCCGGTGATGACACTCTGACTACTATCAATAAACCTTCTGAGGGGACTCTTCGTTCCGTCAGCAATTACATTTTGCTGGTAACGGAGAACAAGCCTGTGGGAGAACTGGAAAACCTGCATCTCTATCCTTATGACAGTATGCTCCTGTCCGGAGCTACCCAAACCTTTACCATAAAGGGTACCGATGCCAATTACTATCCGGTTGCCCTGGATGGTTCGCCCAAGTTTACGACGGATGACAAGAAATTCGGCTCTATCGATGCCGCAGGCCTCTTTACTGCCGGCCCGGAAGAGGGGACCTCTTATGTGAATGCCTCTCTCTCCGGTGTGAATGGCTTTGTTCCTGTGACCGTTATCAAGACCCCTCACAGCATTATTCTGAAGGATGAAACCACCGGTAAGGAGATGGGTGAGAAGGTCACCCTGGGGGATAACGGGACCCTGTCCCTGACGGCTTCCTCTCTGTATAACAGACTGCCCTTGGTTTCCTCGGATGATTGCTATACCTGGAGTGTTGCGGGCAATACCATCGCTGCGGTGGATGAAGAGGGGACTGTCATGGTAGGAACTCTCACCGGTGACTGTGTTTTAACGGTTACTGCCGGAGAAACTTCTGCCACCCTGAACATAAGAGTAGAAGGCTCTGACTTTTTCCTGGATACTTTGACCCACTGGTCCCGGGAATATGTCAATGCCTTATATAAGAGCGGTGTTCTCACCGGAAACAGCACACCGGAAGGTTTGCTCTACAGACCGGATAACAATATGACCAGAGCGGAATTCGCCGCTGTGGTAAGCCGCTGGCTGCTTTTGGATCCTGCTGCTTATGCCCATGTGGAACTTCCCTTTGCGGATGTGAACCAGATCCCCCAGTGGGCGATCCCCTATGTAAAATGCGTATATGGGGAAGGCATCGTAAAGGGCAATCAAAGCAACGGTGTTTTGAAATTCAACCCCAATTCCACCATTACCCGTGAAGAGGCTATGACTATGATCGGGCGGACGGTGGAGATCAACGAAAACTCTCCGGAACTGACCTTTTCTGACAGTTCCAAGGTGTCCAACTGGGCTTTGCCTTACGTAAAGACCATGGTAGAAGTGGGCGTTATCAGCGGCAGCGGCAACAAACTGACTCCCAAGAATCCTGTGACCCGCTCGCAGGTTGCCAAGATCATCTACACCATGGATACGGTAGAGTTTGATTTCCCGGAAGAGATCCCCGAAGTGGTTCCTGATCCGGAGGTAACACCGGAAACCGGTACGGAAGCTCCTGAGGTTTCCGATGATCCGGAAGCCACGGATCCTGAGGGCGCCGAAGGTACGGTGGTAAATCCGGTTCCCGGCATCATTCCTGACGGTGAAAACGGTTCCATTCCCGGAATGCCGGAAGGCCTTTAATCTATTGTCAATTATTGCTGATCGGGTCAGTTTCTGCTGACCCCGGAGGAATTTTATGAATATACTTCTTTTCGCTGCCGGCGGTGATATCGGCGGCGGCAAAACCCATATTCTGTCCCTGGCCAACGAGCTGACCAAGTCCGGCAACCGGCTGAAGATCCTGAGCTTTCATCACGGCGTTTTAGCCGATGAAGCGAAAGAAATGGGTTTGGATATTGCGGTTACGGAAAATGGATGGCGTGTGTGGCGGGACCTTCGTTTCGCCCTGAAAGTAGTGGATGAATTCAAGCCCGATGTGATCCACTGCCACGGTGCAAAGGCCAACATGATGGGTGTTTTCGTCAAGATGCGGCGGGGCGTTCCCATTATGACCACCGTTCACTCCGATCCCCGGCTGGACTATATGGGCATGCCCTTTAAACAGTACACCTTCGGTGTGATCAACGCCATCGCCCTGCGGCGGATGGACTATTACATGGCCGTAGCCGGCCGGATGGAACAAAACCTGATCGAAAGAGGGTTTGACCCTTATAAGATCTTTACTATCCATAATGGTCTTGATTTCTCCGATGCCAAAGAAACGCCCCGCCCCCCCAATGACGGAGACATCGTGGTTGGTATCGCTGCCCGTCTGACTCCCATTAAGGACATCAGCACGGTTATCAAGGCCGTTGCCCTCGCCAGCCAGCGGAACCCGAAGATCCGTCTTCGGATCGCCGGTACCGGTGAAGATGAGAAGGAACTTCGTTCTTTGGCCAAAAAGCTGAACGTAGAGGATCGGGTAGAGTTCGTGGGATGGATCACGGATATCAAGGGGTTCTTCTCCCAGATCGACATCAACGTTTTAGCATCTTTGTCCGAAACCTTCCCTTACTCCCTGCTGGAAGGTGCTTACGAGCACTGTCCTGCTGTTGCCAGCCGGGTAGGGGGCATTCCCTCA
>SVCV01000076.1 GCA_015058185.1 Clostridiales bacterium
TAACGGCAATTATACCGATTCTTCCCTTCTTGTCCTTTTTCTCCTTCAAAAAATCACCCCTTCATTGGTTTTTCATAAGGGAAGGAAGCCGGGAACCCCCGACCTCCTTTCTTTTCTTTAGTAATAGCGTTCTTATTTGATCAGTGCTTCCAGAGCGTCGAAGGCTTCCTGGGGAAGCAGGTCGCGGCCGCCCTTCAGCTCCTTGAGAGAATCCAGGAACCGGATCCGGTTTTCCACACTGTTCTTCAGCAGATCGGTGTAAGCAGCATCGCTGAAATCGGGAATGAAACCTTCTACGTCCATAGTTTCCATGCCCTTGAAGTTTCCGAAGGCCTTGAAGGTGGCCTGTTCGTCCACGATCTTTTCGATGATGCCGATGGTTACTTCCTTGGGGATCTTCTTATCCAGGAAGAATCCGGTATTGATGATGTAGCAGTTTACGCCTCTTTCTTCAAAGAGAGCCTTAAACTTGCGATAGTCCTGTTCCAATGCGTAGGTCCGGAAGGGGTTGGCATAGGGTTCGAATACGAGAGCATCCTTATCTACGCCCTTCAGGATCTTTTCAGCAGTGGTACGCTTGGTTGCCAGGCAGGCACCCATTACGGAAGCGAGGGTAGGATCGGTGAGCTTCAGTACGGGGGGCAGAGAGTGGTCCTTCATCAGCCATACGATGGTGTTGATGGGCTCGGACAGCTTATCCACACGGTTGGGGGACCAGATCTTGGACTTGATGGCCCGGCCGTTGCCGTTGCGGATATCTTCGGTCACAGGAACTTTCTTACCCTGATCATCGATGGTAACGCCGCAGTTCTGGATGGTCAGCAGGTACTTGTTATCGGGAGAAGTCAGGGGGTAGTCCTGGGTCTTATCGAAATAGGAGGGTTCCAGTGCAACAGAGGAACCGTTTTCGGTAGAGATAACGTAAGCGTCATCGTGGAGAACGGTTACGTCATACTTGCCGTCGTGCTTTGCATGAGTCAGAGTGGACTTGCCGGAGCCGGACAGGCCGAATACGCCCATGACATGGACCTTGCCGTCCTTACGGACCATTCTCTTCATGCCGCCGTGGCAGGAAGCATAGCCGTTCCGGTTTGCAATACCCCAGGCCAGGGTCAAGGTGCCCTTCTTATGTTCGCCGAAGTAGCGCAGGCCCAGCAGGCAGGCGCAGTTGTGTTCGGGATCGAAGTATGCCAAACCGTTGGGATACCGTTCGTCTCTCCAGTCAGGATCAGACAGGAGGAAAATGTCGGGTTCATCTCCCAGTACTCTGGACTTGCTGTACATGTCAAAGTACTTGGGATTGATGTACTGGAAATTCAGCAGCCAGTTGTACAGGGTGTTTTCATAGGTTTCGGGAACCAGCAGATTGGCTCTTACCATGAAATCCTCGTCCAGACCGATGTAAGCCTGGGTGCGGAGCATCTTCTTATAGCGGGTTCCGTAAACAGCCTCTCTCAGGATGGCTGCAATATCGGCTTCCACAACGCCCTTTTCGCCCAGGATAACGCGGGCACCGGCAAACCGACCTACGGTTTCACCGTCATTGAAGAGCAGGATCTGTGCATCTTCGGGAAGGCCGCTGGTTTCGGGCTTATATACGGGAATGTCGAGAGCGATCGTACCGGTGGAGGCCTTTGCCAGAGCATAAGCTTCCTTTACATCCAGGACAGGCTTTACATTATTGCCGTAGAATGCAGTCTCGATGGTGGAGCGGGACTGGGAAAATGCGACATTACCGGTGGTGATTTTCTCTCTGGGGAATCTTGCGTTTGTGGCCATTTTTTCTCTCCTTAAATTTATTTGTCTTTTCGGATTGATTTCTTATAATTACCCGGAAAAAGCTTCCGGTATTCACGATTCTGTGTTTTTATTCTTCTCCGGTGACCCGATCCTTCATGTCGAGGACCAAACCAAGGGTCTTTTCCTGGAACTTTTCGGCCAGAGGAGCCGCCTTGCTTTCCGGGGCGAAGAACAGAGTCGCCAGACTTGCAACTTCCAGAACAAGGATCACGATGATGATCACCAAAATAGTTCGGCCGATGTATTTTCCTGCCGACCGGCGGGGCTTTTCGTCGTCATAATCCTCTTCGTTCCAAACGGACTGGCGGAATTTTTCTTCGTGGACCTCCAGGAAGATGGTCTTTGCTTCTTCCGGGGTCGGTGCAAAGGGGGCCTTTTTCTCTCTGCCGGAAGAACGGGTCATGGCCTGTGCCGCAGGAGAAATTGCAGCGGCAGCACCGATGGCTGCGGGAGAACCGGGAACAGCAGGGACCTCCGGGATAGGCTGTGATTTATCCGCGGGTGCAGGCTGGGGCGCCGGGGCCTCCGGAGTTCTTAATTCCGCAGGGATCTTAGGCAGCGGAGCCGTATCCTTAAATACGATAGCGGGAGCAGGCTCTACCAGTCTCTCACTATACTTAGCACCTTCGCTTGTGAGGGAGCTGGCAGCCGAAGGCTGCAGCTTCTCTGAGGCTCCCCTGTCAAGGGGAGCTGTCGGCGCAGCCGACTGCGGGGTCGTACCCTGCAAATCCCGCGCCGGATATCTTCGGGTCTCCTGGGGGGCTAAAGGATTTCCCCGGGAAGACATTTTCTGCATTCTTTCATATTCCCGATCCAAAAGCTTTTGGAACTCTTCATTTTTCTGGGTGAAGGTGAAGAACTTTTCAGGATGTTTTTCCGAACCTTCGGCTTCCGGAGGAAGGGTCAGCTCCGCAAAGAGATCCTTCTCCCAGTCCGGGGACTCATTTCCCACCTCTTCTGTCACCTGCTCCTCAAGGGGAAGGCTCGGGGATTCCCACTCCTCAGCGCCTTCGCTTGCGGGGGAACTGGCAGCCGCAGGCTGCGGCTCCTCTGAGGCTCCCCTGTCAAGGGGAGCTGCCGGCACAGCCGGCTGAGGGGTTGCCTCCACCGCAGGCTCAAAGTATCCTTCCGGCGAAAGCGCAAATACGGGCCGGGCGGGAGTTTCCCGCTCTTCGGATCCTTCGCTTGCGGGGGAACTGGCAGCCGCAGGCTGGCTGAGGGAGCCTGCTTCGCTTGCAGGAGCTTCTTCTCCGCCGATCTCTTCGTTCCAGGCCTCTTCTTCCAGGGATTTTAAGAGAGCATCATCCCCAAAGAGTTCCTTGAACAGATCATCGGAAATGGGAGAAGCCTCTAAAGATTCTTCCTGAGCCTTCATTCTGGCATCCAGTTCACCGAAGAGCTCTTCTTCCATTTTCTTTTCCTCTGCCTGCGCCTTTGTCAATTCCAAAGCCGAAGTATCCCAAGAGAACTTTACTTCTTCGGTTTTTTTGCTTTGGGGCTTGGGAAAATCATATACATTCCAAACAAACTCGCTGTCGGGTTCCGGTTTCCTTTCGGGTTCCGCCTTAAGAACGGGCTCACTCTTTCCGCTAAGAACGATCACGGGAGATCCTTTGCTTTCGGGAGCAGCCTTCACGGCTTCCGCAGCAGGGACTTCTTTCACAGACTCTTTTTCGGGAGCTGCAAACATTTCCTGCTGGGGGACAGCGGGTGTGGTTTTTTCACTATCAAAAGACACTAAGACGGTGCCGCAATGGGTGCAGAAAAGATCGCTGTCGGCAACGATTTTTCCACATTTTTTACAATTCATGTATATCCTCCTACATCCTCTTGCTGCAAATGAAAGGGTCTTACTGTTAGAAATCCATAGATACTTTATTATATTATAAATAGAAATCAATAGCAACGATTTTGCAAAAATCAAAAGGAGCGGGGATTCCCCGCTCTATGATGTAGAGAGATTGCCGGAGGCGCTTCCCGGCGCCGGGTTTTCCCGACGCCGGAACCTCCCGCTGAAAAGAGCCCAAACGGTTCGGGCTTTCTGCGCCCTGTTCACCAGGCAAAATTTTTACCGACCGGAATAATCGCTGGCACTCTTATTCGTCTGTTCCATATTGGAATTCTTATTGGTCTGATCCATGTTGGAACCGGACTTATTGGTCCGGTTTGCGTTATTGCTCTGGCCCTTTTGGCTGTTCGCCTTCTGGTTCTTTTGGTTTTTGTTTTGAGTATCTTTCATTTTTAATCCCTCCTCGCTGAATATTGTGTACCGCGAAAAGTTTTCTATGAGCGGTAAAATCCGCCAGAAAAATTTTAAATAAAAAATTCAATTTTAGTGTTGACAAACCCCTTTTCTGATGCTAATATCGTATATGCGCTTAAAACGTATGTGCATCCTTAGCTCAGTTGGTAGAGCACCTGACTCTTAATCAGGGTGTCCAGGGTTCGAGCCCCTGAGGGTGTACCAAAATAAAAAAACCTGCATTCAGCAGGTTTTTTTATTTTTTGTTCACCATGAAGGGCGAGAACCCGAAAGGGCGCGAGCGGACAAAATAAAAAGTGGCGGAAAGCCACTTTTTTATTTTGCATCATAGAACCCGTCTGCGATCCGGGCAAACTCCTCTAAGCTTAAAGTTTCTGCCCGGCGAATGCCATCGATCCCTGCCGATTCAAGAATTTCGGAAACCTTACTCTTCTCAAAGCCCAAAAGCCCGGTCAGGGAGTTCAGCAAGGTCTTTCTCCGCTGGCCAAAGCCTGCTTTTACTACAGCAAAGAACAATTTTTCATCCTTTACCTCCACGGGTTTTTCTTTTCGAACCCGCAAGCGGATAACGGCGGAGTCCACCGCAGGTCTGGGAAGGAACACTTCCCGGGAAACATCCGTAACAAGCTCCGGTTCACTGTAGTAGGAAACGGCCACAGACAAGGCGCCATAATCTTTTCCGCCGGGGCCGGCTGCCATACGGACGGCCACCTCTTTCTGAACCATGAACACGCACTGCAGACCCTCTTCCGAGCGGCCTAACGTGGGGCCGAATTTCTCCAGGATCCCCATGATGATGGGGGTTGTGATGTAGTAAGGAAGGTTTCCCATGATCCGGACGCCGGTAAAGGGCTTGCCGTATTCTTCCCGAGCCTCATTGATCACAGCCTCCAGATCCGTTTTCAAAACATCGCCCTGAATGACCTTTACATTGTCAAATTCCGCCAGGGTTTCTTCCAAAACGGGGATCAGCCGCTTATCGATCTCAACCGCAACAACTCTTGCGGCCTGTTCGGCAGCTGCTGCCGTAATAACCCCCATGCCGGGGCCGATCTCCAGTACCAGATCTCCTTCCCGGATCTCCGCACCTTCCACAATCTTGTCTACAATATTTCCATCCACAAGGAAGTTCTGGCCCAAACTCTTTGAGGCCTGAACACCGTGGCGATTCTGCATCAGTTTAACCGCTGTAGGGGAATAAAGCCTGTCCATGTTTCTCAAATTCCTCTCTCGTAATACCGTAATGGTTCAGCCTCCGTAAAAAAGTACCGGCATTTCCATACCCGATACCCAAAGCTTTTCCCAATTTATCCCGTCTTTCTGCGGAACCCTCTTCCCCGGCAAGTCCATAACGATACAAGTCCGCCTGGGTAAATTCCGCCGCATCCTGCAGCACAGAAGCCCTGGCCTTTCCCAACGCCTCCCGAATGCTTTCCGGCGAGGCATTTTCGATGCCGATATCGCCGGCCTTTTCCGCTTCTTCCCGAGGTAAAAATGCGTGTTTTGCATCCGGAAATCTTTTCTCAAGCCGCTTTCGGATCTGTTCACCGGCATGATCCGGGTCGGTAAAAATTATGATTCCCCGACTTTCCGCAGCTTTCTCGATCCGGCTGAAGGTTGCCGCAGAGATCCCAAACCCATGGGTAGCGATGATCTCCGCATCCACTGCAGCCCGAACGGCGCGTTCATCATCCCGGCCTTCTACCACGATAATTTCCCGAATCATTGTGCATCCTCCGCCGGTTTGCCGGCATCATCCTCGGGAACAATGTACAAATATTCATCCGGATAGATCATGTGAAGATCTTCCCGGGCCTTTTGCTCTACATATTCAGGGCTGCTGACATGATTCAGCTCATCCTGGAGACGATCTCTTTCTTCCTCCAGGTCTTTCAGCATTTGCTGCGCTTCCCGTTGGTCTTCCCGGAGCTCAAAAATATTATGTGCCGAAAAGGCTGCCAAAAGGACAATGACCACAGCCAGGGCCACTAACAAAAACCGACGCCGGGCAGCTCTTGCAGACTGCTTTTTGCGGCGGGCGCTCAAAGGCTTCTTTTCCGGCTTTTTCTTTTCCTTTTTCGAGGCAGCCTCCGCTCTTTTGCGGCGGCGCTCCTCCCGGGCCTCTTCAAAATCGATAACGACGCCCGGTTCCTGATTTTCTATGGTTTCGTTTTTTCGATGCTTTCTTGCCATTCTCTCCGTATACCCCTTTATCGGATCGCAGACTTTTTTTCATTGTACCACAAATCCCGGTAAATGCAGAGAGAAATTTTTTGTGGAAAAAGCGCGCCCAGCAAAGGCATCCCAATCCCAACAAAAGAAAAGAATGAAGATTCAGCGCACCATAACCGCAAAGATAAAGGCCGGAACAAGTCATAAGTCCTGCAAAAAACCAAAAGAGCATATCCTGAAAAAAGGATATGCCCGGCCCCGGTACCATTTTGCTGCGAAAAAAAGAGATCCCGCTGTATACCGCAGACACGATCATCCCGCAGCCGAACATAACAAGACAGTCATAGGCATGACTCAGCGCAGGAGACATCATTTAAATAATTTCCGAAGGAAACCGCCTTCCGCAGCCTCCTTTTTCTCCGAATAGGATAAGGATTGTACCAAACCGGAGATCTCCACCTTCGAAGATTCCAGATCCAGTTTCTGAATGTGCAAATTTTGCCCTTTAACCGCAAGCTCCCCCGCAAAAAGATTGACAAGGATGGCCTCTTCATTGAAGCTCCCCACATCTTTCACTTCCGTAACCGTCAGGTGACTGCGCCCCTCAAGGCTGAGCGAATGGGAACCGAAAGGCATTTTTTTCTCGTCCATAGATCCCTCCTCCTTCCTGTTTCAGGATATGCAGAGGAGGATCTTCGTAGACGCTTTATTCGATATTTCTTTGACCGCGCATGGGAGCAAGAGGAATGGCTACGGTAACCTTTGTCCCTTCACCAAGACGGCTTTCCATATGGATGGTGCCCCGGTGCTCTTCCACGATCTGCTTGGCAATGGCAAGGCCAAGTCCGGTACCACCCATTTCTCTGGAGCGAGCCTTATCGACCCGGTAGAAACGTTCAAACAACCGGGGAAGTTCACTTTCGGAAACGCCGATACCCGTATCTTCCACTGTGATCTCCACAATACCGTCATTGGCTGCGGCATCCACATAAATGGAACCGCCCTCGGGCGTGTACTTGATGGCGTTGGAAAGAATGTTCAGGAATACCTGTTCCATGCCGTCCCGATCCATGACAACGGAAATGGGCAGATCCGGGTCATACCGAACTTCCATCTTTTGGCCCTTCTGTCTTGCGGTCATTTCCACCTTGGCAATGTCCGTGTTCAAAAGAGCAATGATATTTCCATCCATCTTGTTCATAGAATCTTTGCTGTAATCCATTCGGGACAGCTGCAGCAGGTCCTTAACAAGGCGGTTCATCCGGTCAGCTTCAGAGTCTACAATGGACAGGAAGTAATTGACCGTATCCCGGTCGTCCACACCGCCATCCAACAGGGTTTCGGTATAGCTCTTGATGGTGGTAAGAGGTGTTTTCAGCTCGTGGGAAACGTTGGAAACAAAGTCTTTCTGCATGTTGTCCAGCTTTTGACGCTCCGTAATGTCCTGAACCAGCAAGATGATGCCGATGTCCTGGCCGCTTTCGTCCTGGAACCGGGTATATCTGCCGAGAAAGATCGTCACGCCGCATTCGAAAATAACCTGCCCAACACCCTTTTTGCTGCCCTCCAGGACCGCCTCCATGGTCAGCTTGTCGCTGCAGGCGGAAATGATCTCATCATACGACTTGGATTCCACGTCTTCCTGAGAAATGGAATCCAAG
>SVCV01000077.1 GCA_015058185.1 Clostridiales bacterium
TGCCTTGATCTTCTTGGTTCTCTTGACAGCTTTGCCGTAAAGGGAATGTCTGACAAAGTCTTCAACGGTTACGACAATTGTCTTATCCATCTTATCGCTGGTTACGATACCGACGATTGTCTTTCTTCTGTTTCTTTCAACTGCCATAGTACATCCTCCTTTCCGTTAGCCTTCTGCTCTGGCGAGCTCTTTTTCTCTGATGATGGTTTTAACTCTTGCGATATCTCTTCTTGTCTCTCTCAGCAGGATCGGGTTCTCGAGCTGGCCGGTGACGTGCTGGAATCTGAGGTTGAACAGATCCTTCTTCATCTTCATCAGCTCAGCGTTCAGTTCTGCTTCTGACATTTCTCTGATTTTGTTCAATTCCATTATTCTTCACCACCCTTTTCTTCTGTTTCTCTGATGGCAAATTTACATCTTACCGGCAGCTTGTGGGATGCCAGTCTCATAGCCTCTCTGGCCTGTGCCTCGGTAACGCCTTCGATCTCGAACATCACTCTGCCCGGCTTGACGACTGCTACCCAGTACTCCGGAGCACCTTTACCGGAACCCATACGTACTTCTGCAGGCTTCTTGGTGACTGACTTATGCGGGAAGATCTTGATGTAGACCTTGCCGCCTCTCTTGATGGATCTGGTCATGGCGATACGGGCTGCTTCTATCTGATTGGAAGTAATCCAGCCGCAGGACTGTGCAACCAGTCCGTAAGTTCCGTAGGTGATGGTGTTGCCCTTGGTGGCAATACCCTTCATTCTTCCTCTGTGAACTCTGCGACGTTTTACTCTTTTGGGCATTAACATCGAGATGTTCCTCCTTTCTCGTATCGAGCGGGGACGGCTTTCCGTCCTTCGAAATTATTCTTCGGTGGGAGCTTCTGCTTCAACTTCTGCAGGAGCTTCAGTCTTGGGGGGTTCTACGGGCTTCATCCGCTTCCGGGGATTTACTGCCTTGGGAGCTTCGGGCTTGCCGTCCCGACGTCCGCCTCTGCGGTTGTCGCGGTCGCCGTCTCTTCTTCTCCGGTCGCCTCTGTTTTCGCCGTCTCTCCGTCTCCGGTCACCGTCTCTGCGGCCCCGTTCGGGTCTGGCTTCTTCTGCAGGCAGAGCGCTCTTCAGTTCCTTGCTCAGGATCTCACCGTGGTTGATCCAAACCTTAACGCCGATCTTACCGTAGGTGGTGTCTGCTTCTGCAAAACCGTAGTTGATGTCCGCTCTCAGGGTGTGAAGGGGAACATTACCTTCGCTGTACTTTTCGCTTCTTGCGATTTCGGCGCCGCCCAGTCTGCCGGATGCGACAACCTTAATACCCTTTGCGCCGGCCTTCATAGTCTTGTTGATGGCCTGCTTCATTGCACGACGGAAGGAGATTCTCTTTTCCAGAGCCTGTGCGATGCTTTCAGCGGTCAGCTGTGCATCCATTTCCATCCGACGAACTTCTACTACTTCGACTTCGATCTTCTTGCCGATGAGCTTTTCCAGTTCAGCAGCCAGTTCCTTGAGACCTTCGCCGCCGCGGCCTACAACCAGGCCGGTGCGTGCTACCAGTACGGTAACTCTGGCTTCATTGTTTGCGGCTCTTGCGATCAGAACCTTGGAAACGCCTGCGGCGTACAGTCTTTTCTTTACATAGTTACGGATCTTCTGGTCTTCTACGAGACAATCAGAGAAATCCTTTTTCTTAGCGTACCATTTGGAGTCCCAGTCTTTTATGACGCCTACTCTTAACCCATGAGGGCTTACTTTCTGACCCATAATTCAGCTAACCTCCTAATCTCTTTCTTTCAGCGTTACGCCGATGTGGCTGCATCTCTTCAGGATCATTGCTGCGCGGCCGTGGGATGCGGCTCTCCATCTCTTGATGGTGGGACCCTGATTGGCATAAATTTCTGCCACATAGAGCTTATCTGTATTCATGTCGTGATTGTTCTCAGCGTTTGCGGCTGCGGACTGAACAACCTTTTCTACCAGAACGGAACCTTTTCCGGGGGTGTACTTCAGGATGGTCAGTGCCTCATTCAGGTCCTTGCCCCGAACCAGGTCAACTACAGGCTTCAGCTTGATAGGAGACATTCTGACATATTTTGCAACTGCTTTTGCTTCCATGACTTACGTCCTCCTTCTTTCTACTTCTTTACTTTGGAGGACTTGTCTGCAGCGTGTCCTCTGTAGGTTCTGGTGGGAGAGAATTCACCCAGCCGATGTCCTACCATATCTTCGGTAATATATACAGGCACGTGCTTCTTTCCATCGTGAACTGCGATAGTGTGTCCTACCATCTGGGGAAAGATAGTGGATGCCCGGGACCAGGTCTTTACGACTTTCTTATCGTTGGCCGCATTCATTTCTTCAACAAGCTTCAGCAGCTTGGCATCTACAAAGGGGCCCTTCTTGAGAGATCTACTCATTTCTTACATCCTCCTTCCCACTATTTCTCGTTACGTCTCTTGACGATGTACTTATTGGAATGCTTGTTCTTCTTTCTGGTCTTGTAACCCAGTGCAGGCTTACCCCAGGGAGTAACAGGGCCTACACGACCGATACCGACCTTACCTTCACCACCACCGTGGGGATGGTCGTTGGGGTTCATTACGGAACCTCTGACGGTGGGACGGATGCCCATGTGGCGCTTCCGACCAGCCTTACCGATCTTGATGTTTTCATGATCCAGGTTACCAACTTCGCCGATGGTAGCTTTGCACTGGATCCGAACCTTTCTTACTTCGCCGGAGGGCAGACGCAGGGAAGCGTATTCGCCTTCCTTAGCCATCAGCTGAGCGCCGTTACCAGCGGCTCTTACCATCTGAGCACCCTTGCCGGGCTTCATTTCAACACAGTGAACGATGGTACCGAGAGGAATGTTCTGCAGGGGCAGAGCATTGCCGGGCTTGATGTCTGCTTCGGGACCGGAGAGAACAACATCACCAACCTGCAGGTTGTTGGGAGCGATGATGTATCTCTTTTCGCCGTCTGCGTAGAAGATCAGAGCAATGTTTGCGCTTCTGTTGGGATCGTATTCGATGGTGGCTACCTTGCCGGGAATGCCATCCTTGTCCCGCTTGAAGTCGATGATTCTGTACTTCGGACGATATCCGCCGCCTCTGTGGCGAACGGTGATCTTACCCCGGACGTTTCTGCCGGAGTGCTTCTTCAGAGTCACGGTCAGGGACTTCTCAGGAGAAGTAGCCGTGATTTCCTCGAAGGTGGAGCCGGTCATCCCTCTCATACCGGGGGATGTAGGCTTATATTTCTTAATTCCCATTTAAATTTCCTCCTAATTTTGCGGGCGAAGGCGATCGCCCTTACCTATTCAGGGTTTTGGCCCTATTTCGTTTACAGACCCTGGAAGAACTCGATTTCCTTGCTCTTTTCGGAGACGGTAACGATAGCCTTCTTAGAGGCTGCGGTCATGCCAACGCTTCTGCCAACTCTCTTAACCTTACCCTTAAGGTTCATGGTGTTGACCCGCACTACCTCTACGCCGAAAATTTCTTCTACAGCTTCTTTGATCTGGGTCTTGTTGGCGTCCCGTGCAACCTTGAAAGTGTACTTTCTTGCGGCTGCGTCATCCATGCTCTTTTCAGAGATGACGGGCTTCAGGATGATATCGTAAGCGGTCTTCATTAGCAGTATACCTCCTCGATCTTGTTTACAGCATCCTTGGTGATGATGAGGCTGGTGTGGTTTACGATTTCGTAAACGTTCATTTCACCAACCATGGTTGCCTTTACACCGGGGATGTTGGCTGCGGAGCGAACTACGTTTTCGTTCTTAACATCGGTTACGATCAGAGCCTTCTTAGCGGCCTTTACGTTAGCCAGGATGTTCAGCATTTCCTTGGTCTTGGGTGCATCCAGAGTCAGGGTGTCGAGAACGATGATTTCCTGTTCAGCTACCTTGGAGGACAGAGCGGACATCATTGCCAGACGTCTGACCTTCTTGGGAACGCTGTAGCGATAGCTCCGGGGCTTGGGTGCGAATGCGCGACCGCCGCCTACCATGTTGGGGGATACGGAGCTACCCTGACGGGCGCGACCGGTTCCCTTCTGACGGAAGGGCTTTCTGCCGCCTCCGCGAACTTCGCCTCTGGTCTTAGCACACTGGGTGCCCTGCCGCTGGTTTGCCAGGTAGTTCTTTACTACGGCGTGTACGGCATATTCATTTACTTCGATTCCGAAGATCTCATCTTTCAGATCGATGGTACCGGCTGTCTGGCCGGCCATGTTTAACATGGTTACAGTTGCCATAATTGCTGCTCCTCTCTAAAGACTTATTTATCCTGGCCTTTTACGGCGTACTGGATACGGAGCAGTCCACCCTTGGGACCGGGAACTGCGCCCTTGATCAGCATCAGGTTTCTATCAGCAATAACTTTTACCAGAACTACGTTCTGTACGGTGATGGTGTCGCGACCCATCCGGCCCATGGCCTTGTTGCCCTTGAATACTCTGGAGGGGTAGGTACCTGCTGCCAGAGCACCAGCCAGTCTGTGGTGCTTGGAACCGTGGGACATGGGACCTCTTGCCTGGCCCCATCTCTTGATGTGACCCTGGGTGCCCTTACCCTTGGAAGTACCGGTTACGTCCAGCTTCTTGCCTTCTTCGAAGTCAGCTACGGTGATGGTCTGTCCCAGTTCGTAAGCTTCGCCTTCTTCAGTCAGACGGATTTCAGCGAGGTACTTCTTGGGGGCGAGCTGAGCCTTTGCGAAGTGGCCCTTCATGGGCTTGTTGGTTCTGCTTTCTTTCTTGTCGCCATAAGCGATCTGTGCGGCGTTGTAGCCGTCGGTTTCTTCGGTCTTAACCTGAGAGACTACTACGGGACCGGCTTCAACTACGGTTACCGGGATTACAGCACCCTCTTCGGAAAAGATCTGGGTCATGCCGACCTTTTTTCCTAAAATCGTTAACATATTTTCTTACCTCCATGGTTCTTACAGCGGATCGCTTTCGCGATCATCCTAAGCGGAGATTTCGCTGCGGTGAAATATTTTTACAACTTGATCTCGATGTCTACACCAGCGGGCATATCCAGCTTCATGAGAGCGTCGATGATCTTGTTATTGGGGTTCAGAATGTCGATCAGGCGCTTATGGGTACGCTGTTCGAACTGTTCTCTGGAGTCCTTGTACTTGTGTACTGCTCTCAGGATAGTTACGATTTCCTTCTCGGTGGGGAGAGGAATGGGGCCAGCAACTTCTGCGCCATTCTGCTTTGCGGTTTCTACAATCCGGGCTGCGGACTGATCCAGGGATTTGTGATCATAAGCCTTGAGCTTAATTCTGATCTTTTTCTGTGCACTCATTAAAATTTTCCTCCTTGTTGATTTTCGTACGTTTTCGCTATGCCTGTACGAGGAATTTCCCATATTACACTTAGCCGTGCGTTTCATCCTTTTCCAAGCGTAATATCCCGTGGGAACTCCCTTCGCCCGCTTCCAGAGCGGACAATTCTCAGCGGAAATTACCTGATAGCTCAGCAACTTCCCGCCTCAACGCGATATTCACAAGCTTTTTGATTATAGTACATATAGAATACGAATGCAAGAGTTTTTTTAAAAAAAGTTTGTAAAAAAATGAACTTTTTTTTCGGCTCTTTTCTGACAATTTCAAGGCTTTCAAAGAACGCACTTTGAACACAGCCCCAGGCGTTTCATTTGCTGAAAACACCTTTTTTTTAACCTAAAAAAAGAAGCCCCGTTTCCGGGGCTTTTCCGAGCAAAAAAGGGCCTTTTTTTGAATATTTTTTTGCATTCCACCGCATTTTCCAGCATGAAAATGCTGCCGAACCTGCAGATTTTTCCTAAATTCTTCCCATATTTTTTTAATTTTTTTTCGTTTTTAGCTATAGTTTTTTATTTCAGGTCCCCTTATAAAGGTTTAAAATCCCCAACCAGGTGAGCGGTCCCACGGATCCGGTAGGGGTAAACCCCTCTTTTTGCTGAATGATCCGCACTGCACGATCCGTTTCCTGTCCATAGACCCCGTCTACAGTCAGGCGAGGCAGGCCTCCGTCCCTTTCCCCGATGGCATTGATGTACTCCTGAAGCTGCCGAACCTGCTCTCCTTCACTTCCAATGGTGAGAAATTGTCCGGGATAAAGCTCCTCCCGGGATGTTTGGTATTCCGGAGGAAGTGCTGACACGATCTCTTCATACGCCCGAACAAGAAAAATGAAGGTCTGATAATTGACTTCTCCGGTCACCGGAAGGCCATAAGCCCTCTGAAACCGCCTTACTGCCTGTTCCGTCTCCGGGCCATAGATCCCATCAAGGGTCAGGATCGGCATGTCAAACAGGAAAAAATTCGTAAAAGCAAGATAATACTGAACAGCCCTGACCCCATTTCGACTGTCACCGGGCCGCAGAACGCTGGGGTACAGCCGATCCGCCTCGGACAGGGTGATCCCCTCGGAGTTCAGATCCGCCAGTTTTTTCACCGCATTATAGACCATTTTGATCTTGTACCAGGTGGATTTCCCCACGATCCCATCCTGTTCCAGATCAAAGATCCTCTGAAAATCCTTGACCGCCTGTTCGGTCCTTTGATCGAAAACGCCGGAGGTATCATATATCTGTGTAATGGAAGGATAATCCCGCCGGATCCGATTCAGCTGGCGCTGAATGGTCCTCACCTCCTCCCCAAAGTCTCCGAAGCGAAGAGAAACTCCCGGATAAGAGGGCACATTCCCTCCCACAGGAGCGTCCTCCACGATGCCGATATCCTGCCCATAATAGTATTGAAGGATCTGATAGGGGGTCTGCCCATTATTAGCCAGAAACACGGTCCCCCACTGGGAGAGCCCCGGACAGGTGCTGGTGCTGCCGTTGCAATACTGCGTAAAAAAGGGCTGCACATTTCCCTGGCGCACCACATAATCATTAAACAACTCATCCACGACCTGTCCGATATTCTCAAAGATCTCCCGTCCGGGCGTAAAGGCTTGGTCGTACTGGGTGTTGTTTGTAATATCAAAATCATAGCCGCGGCTCCGGTACCACTCCGTATAGATCCGATTCATAGCGTAGGTGACCTGGGCCAAAACATTGGCCCGAATCGCAGATTCCGGCCAGGTGGGATAAATCTCCGAGGATGCCACATTCTTTATATAGTCCACAAAGGGCACCGTAACATTGGCAGCAGCCTCGTCCGGAGCCCCAAGATGAACGGTAATGGTCTCCGGGATCACAGGATACGGCATAGCTACTCCTCCACAGTCCCCGCCAGGGGGATCATATTGACCGGCTGAATGGACTTTACCCCTGCAAATATGGGGATCCTTTCAATCAATACCTGGCGAAAGCCGGGCTTGGTCACCAAAACATCGTAATTAAAATTGGGTTCCACCGCAGATTGGGGAAATTCCGAAAAGCTTTTCAGCTGAGTGGGAAGTGCGATCCCATCCAGGATCCCATCCCCATCCGTGTCCCCCTCAAAAAAGATCCGCCTGGTACCATTGTTTTGCAGCCGGCTCACGACCACATGGGCACCGGGCACCGGCAAGGTTTGCTGTCCCATAGTCGCCTGTACCTTTAAAAATCCCACGGGCAAAAACTGGTCCAGTTCCGGACCGTAACGCTCTTCCTGTTCCATAACCAATCCCCTTTCGTGCAAAAAGAAAAATCGTCCCTGCATTATTATATGCAGGGACGATATAAGTGTTCGATATTCGATGTAACTCGATTATTCGATGATGTTGGCTACAACACCTGCGCCTACGGTACGGCCGCCTTCACGGATAGCGAAACGCAGACCTTCTTCGATAGCGATGGGAGTGATCAGGTTGATTTCCATCTGGATGTTGTCTC
>SVCV01000078.1 GCA_015058185.1 Clostridiales bacterium
ACCGGCGGCACCTGGTCAAGGAGACCCTCTCCGACCGCAGCGGCGACGATGTCCATCGCAGCGAAACCATGGAAGAACAGACCTCTCTTTCCGATCGATTCGGCTTATCCATCCCCTTCTCCAAGCCTGACAAAAAGGAATATCTGGAGATCGTTCACGGTCTCGCAGACCACTACGGTCTCAGCGATGTAGAAGATCTGGATATGCTGGCAGAACGCTTTGCCATCCAGAGAGGCGGCAGATCCGGACGGACCGCCCGCTACTTCATCGAATCTCTGCAGTGCCAAAGATAGAGGAGCAGCCATGGTCATTGACTTTCATACCCATACATTCCCGGACAAGATCGCAGCGGCCACCATCGATAAATTAAAACAGGCCAGCCACTCCCTTCCATTCACCGGCGGCACAGCAGCGCAGCTGAAGGAATCCATGAAGGAAGCCGGGATCCAATATTCCGTCCTGCTGCCGGTGGTGACCAACCCTTTGAAAGCAAGTCAGATCAATGACATCTCCATTGACATGACGGGAAAAGACGGTCTTATCTGGTTCGGCGGCATCCACCCGGACACCCCGGACTGGCACGAAGAATTAGGAAGGATCGCAGAAAAGGGACTGAAGGGGATCAAGATCCATCCGGTCTACCAAAACTGCGACATCGATGACATTCGCTTCCTGCGGATCCTGGAACGGGCTGGAGAACTGGATCTGATGGTCACGGTACACGCAGGCGACGATATCGGCTTTCCCGGTGTGGTCCGATGCTCCCCTGCCATGGCCCGAAACGCGTTGCGGCAAGTGGGAAATGTGAAGCTGATCCTGGCCCATATGGGCGGCTGGAAAGTCTGGGATCAGGTAAAGGAACACCTGTCTGATCAAAAGGTTTTTCTGGACACATCTTTCTCCCTTGGAGAGATCCCCGAGTTGGGCGACGGCTATTATACCCCGGAAACAAAAAAGCTCCTCTCGGAAGAGGAGTTCTGTGAACTGGTCCACATTTTCGGCAGCGAACATGTACTTTTCGGAACGGACAGTCCCTGGGGACCCCAAAAAGAAAACAAGGATGCGATCCTTGCCCTCCCCCTGACCGACGAAGAAAAGCGAAACATCCTGGGGGAAAATGCCCGCAGACTTTTAAATATCTAACGACCATAAAAGGAAGGCGCCTCATGAAAGGCGCCTTTTTTGTGCTTAATATAAAAGATATTCTCTGGCGGAGGGCTGTACCAACCGGTAAAGGATCGCGGCAGCTTCCATGCGGCTGAATCCGTGGCCGGGCTTAAAGGTCCCGATCTCGTCGCTGCCCATGAGAACACCGGCATTGTACAGCTTGAAAATGGAGTCGCTGTAGAGATTATTTCCCGTAACATCGGGAAGATCTGTCACGTTATTGATGGCCCGAAGTTCGTAGGAGGGCAATGCGTGAGCGAAGAAATAAGCCAGTTCCGCCCGGTTTGCAGGCCGGCTGGAGACGGCAAATCCATCGGGAAGGATCCCGTTTCTTTGGGCATAATCCACATAAACCTGGTACCAGGGGCTTCCCTGACGGAACTGCCCGGAACCTCCGTGGTAAATGTTGTGCACCCGGCAGGCCAACGCAATGGATTCATACAGGCTTACGTTTTCTGCAGGCTTGAACAGAGAGTTGGCAGAACCGCTCATAAGTCCCAGTTCATAGACCTGTTCCACCCTTGCTTCGTACCAATCAGAGGACTTCACATCCCCGAACTGTCCGGAAGTGTAGGTCTTCCTTGCTGCAAAATTCGCCATGGAAGATGCAGAAGAAGTTCCGCCCTCAGAAGGAGGTGCAGAGGAAGAGGAACCATAGCTCTGAAGCAAAGTCTTCAGACCGGGCCAGTTAAAGGTATCCGTCTCCGTCAAGGTACCATTGGCCAGAAAATGATCCACCATGGACTGGTTCAGAACAAGAATATAAGCAACGCCCTCGGAGAAGGTCCGAACGGCAGCCTTTTGCGTATTGGTGAGGTCTTTTAAAGAAGTGGTCCCCAGATCCCGGAAGCTGTAGGCCAAATTGACCTTGCCTTCATACAGGCCGGGGCCGTCGCCGCAGGTAAGAGTCGCTTTGGCACCGGTACTCAGGCTGCTTCCGCCGCCGGAACCAATTTGGTAGCCGGTTCCATTATAGGCAAGACGATAGGCAGTAGTGGGAGAACCGGAGATCAGATACCGGTTGGTATCCGAAACTTCCACGGTGAGAGCCTTGGAATAGGAACTTCCCGACCAGGAAGAAGAAGACGGAAGCACTACATAAACCACAGTCCGAACGGAATTTCCGTTGACCGGCAGGGTTACCAGCAGCTGACCGACATAATCCGGCACAGAAACGGTTCCGGAAAAGGTGCTGCCATCGGAAAAGTTTACAGAAAAACTGTCCTCGTGGGTATTTCCCGCTGCAAAGGCAGGCACTGCACTCAAGGTAAATACCAAGCATATGATCAATACCAAAGAAAGGATTCGTTTCATGGTGGTACCCGGCCTCTCAACGCCAAAAGAGATAAACAGTACAGAATAATTTACTCAATCATATCACAATTTCCCTTACTTGGAAACAGGTTTTATTCCCCAGTGAAGGGCTGCACTTCCCAAAAGGAAGGAGCGATAGCCGGCTTCGCCAAAGCCAATGGAGCAGAAAAGATCCCGAAGCTGATCCTTGGTCAGGAACGCTTCCGTAGAGTCGTGAAGCCACTGATATTCATCCGGACTCTTGGCAAAGACCCGTCCCATAAGAGGCATGATGTACTTAAAATACATCCGGAAGAAGGGACGAACGAATTTATTCTCCGGATAGGAAGCTTCCAGGCAGAAAAGTCTTCCGCCAGGCTTCAGGACCCGAAAGATCTCAGACAATGCTTTCTCATAATTTTCTACATTCCGCAGACCGAAAGAAATGGTGGCGCAATCAAAGGTTTCGTCGGGGAACTGCAGATCCATGGCATTTCCCTGCGAAAACTGCACATGCTTAAGGCCGGAAGCTTCCAGCCGCTGACGGGCTACCACCAGCATGTTTTCGGAAAAATCCACACCGTGAACATGGGCATCCGGCATAGCCGTCGCCATAGACAAGGCAATGTCACCGGTACCGCAGCAAAGATCCATGATGGAGGAAGGCTCCCCTTCCTTCACCCGCCGGAGAAGATCGTTTTTCCAGCGGCGATGCTGCCCCAGACTGATAATATCATTCATTTTGTCGTATTCCACGGAGATCCCCTGAAATACTGCATATACTTTTTCCTGTTTACCCAAGGAAGATCCCTCCTGCTATATGTGCGATCAGATAATATACGCTGATGTGAATAACCAATTTCAAAGAGTTCTGCATGAGGATCCGGCGATTGGTCTGTCCGGGTGCTACGCTCCGGATAACTTTCATGCGGGGGATGCTGTGGATCATCATGATCACCGGGATCCAGAACATCAGGGGATAAAGGGTGACGGTCATGACCAAAAGCAGAACCATGGACAGGGCAAAGCCTCCGAAAAGGAAGCCCGAAGCGATCTTTGCACCGGTAAGCACAGGCAAAGTCCGCCGGCCTGCGACAATATCCCGTTCAATGTCACAGGTATTGTTTGTCAGCATGATCATGGCGATGATCAGAATCAAGGGCAGCATGTGCAGGAAAATCATCCAGTACAGCTGTCCGGTCAAAGCATATACCACCGCCAAGGGTAAGAAACCGCCCATCACGACACCGCTTACCAGTTCCCCAAAAGGAAGGTAAGATATGGGCTTTGGGCCGCCGGAATAAAAGAAAATGGCCAAAGCCGCAACAATGGCGATCACAAGCAAAGGCCAGCCGCACTGCCAGATCAGGACAATGCCTCCGATCAAAGCCAGACCGAAGAATACAAGCCCTACCAGCAGCGCCGTTTTCGGGTTCAGGCGATTGTAGATAATGGAGGCATCGGTCTCATCATCGAAATTCTCCTCCGTATCATTTCCCTTTACAAAATCGAAGTAATCGTTCAAAGTGTTGACGGAGCTCTGCAGAAGAATGGAGATACAAAGAGCCAGGATAAAAATCACCGGCCGGAACGCATCAAAAACAAAAAAGCAAAAGACCCCGGACAAAAGAACGGGGAAAATACCGGCAGGCCATGTATGGGGCGCCGCCAGTTCCTTTACAGCTTTGGGAGTCAGCTTCTGGTACATAAACTCTCCTTACTGCTCCTTCTGGAGTGCACCTTCCAGTGCCTTTGCCAGCTGATCCACGCAGGAAGTCTTTTTCAAACCGCAGGTATTGCCCTTGCACTTTTCAATGATCTGTTCTGCGGACATACCGTCTACAAGATGGGCAATGGCCTTCAGGTTGCCGTTGCAGCCCCCGTGAAAAACAATATTGGTAACAATGCCGTCTTCCAGATCAAAATCGATCCGGTCTGCACAAGTCTGAACGGTTTTGTAATTATGGCGCATTTTATTTTCTCTCTTTCTGCAATTTTAAACCGCTCTCCCCTCCATTGATCGTGCATAATGGATTTTTTCAGGAAAAGCAGTGGTCTTTATCGAAATTTGTGGTATCATAGTAATATTAAACATAAGCCTGCAGGCTGTCAACAGGAGGACAAAGATGCCCAGAAAAAAAGAAACCTTTGCCGTTGAAAAAAGAGCTGACATAGATTACACCGAAGTCTTCAATAACTTCATTCGCGGACTGGACAACCAGGGATTCAAAAACCTGGACCTGGAACCCGGCCAAATGATCAAAATCAAGGAAACCACTCCCCCCTTTATGGGAGACTGGCCCGTGACCATCCTCACCGAAATGTTCATCGGGGAAGACTCTGTCGTATTCAATATGAGCTCTTCCAATTTCGGCTATGGCCCCATCCAGAAAAAACATTGCGTCAAGATCCACAACTATGTAAAGAATCGGCTGATGATCTACCTGGAAGGGGATCTTCCCGCCGACCATTTTATCGGGGGCCAATTGAGCAAAGCAGCCTTCCTTGCACGGAAAAAGGGCAACCTGCCGGAACCCGAAGCGGAGGAAGAACTTCCCGAAGAGATCGAGGAATACGAAGAACTTCCCGAAGAATATGAAGAACATGAAGAAGAGGACTTCTCCGAATACGAAGAACTCCTCCGAAAGGAAGCCGCTGAAGAGCCCAAGGAGGACTAACGATCCCCTGAGCTCTCATCCAGAAGACGGAAGCTGTTCCGATAATAATCGATAAGCCCTTCCCTCTTCATTCTGCCAAGCTCTCTGCAAAGGGCGGAGCGGTCACAATTTAAATAATCTGCCAAAGCAGCCCGGTCGAAGGACAGATACAAGGTATTACTGTCTTTTTGCCGGGCTTTTTCCTGCTGCAAAAAGAGCAGGATCCGCTTGCGAAGGTTCTTTTCCTCCAACAGCGCAAGGCGCCGGTCCAGCATAAAATACTTATCGCTGATCCCTGCAACCAGATTCCGAAGAAGCAAACGGCTTTCTTCCGGAGCACCCGGAGCGCCTTCCAGGATCTTTTTCGCAGAAAGGAGCAAGATCTCCCCGTCCTGCAGACCTTCCACCGTTACGGGACTCACCCAGTGGGAACCGGCCAGAACATCCCCGAAAACACCGCCGGGAAGAAGATCCGCATGCACGGAACGGCGGCCCTCTCCATCATCCTTAAACGCTCTTGCGCTTCCGGACAGGAGTACCGCAATATCCCGGACCGGATAGCCGGACAAAACGAGAATATCCCCCTTTTTAAAAGGTTTTACAGCAGGAAGAAAGGCGTCCAGCAGCCGCCGGAGACCTTCCTCCTGAAATCCTGCAAACAGGGGAGCTTTCCGCAATATGGGATAAAATTCCTTCTGCATATAAGCCTCCGCAAATCCAAGCAATACCGTTTATTCCGCTAACTTGATGGTCAGAAGCAGCTGGCCGCCCTTGACGGCATCCCCTTCTTCCACCAGGATCTGATCCACGATACCGGCAATCCGGGCGGTTACCGCCGTTTCCATCTTCATGGCTTCGATGACCGCCAGAACCTGGTTTTCCTCTACCCGATCGCCGGGCTTTACATGGATCTTGCTTACCGCACCGGGGATGGAGGCACCTACATGGCTCTTATCTTCGGGGTCGATCATGGGTACATTGACCACATCGGCCTGAGCCGCTGCATCCACTACCGCAACCTCACGGCGAACGCCGTTCAGTTCAAAGTGGACGTTTCTGGTTCCATCTTCGTTCAGTTCCCCCAGACCCAGGTATTTGATGACCAGAGTCTTACCGTCTTCAATGTTTACCTTATTGGTTTCCCCAAGGGCAAGGCCGTGGAAGAATACGTGGCTTCCCAAACGAGTGATGTAGCCGTATTCCTGGCGCTTCTTGAAGTAACCTTCCAAAACCTTGGGATAGAGGCAATAGCCTAAAATATCTCTCCAGCTGGGATCGGGGGTAAGCTTCTCAACTTCTTTCCGCACTGCGTCAAAATCGACAGGAGGCAAAAGTTCACCGGGACGGCAGGTAATGGGTTCCTCACCCTTCAGTACGACCTTCTGAAGATCTTCCGGGAAACCCCAGGCAGGCTGCCCCATCATACCCTTAAAGTAGCTGACGGCGGAATCGGGGAATGCCAGTCCGGCACCCTTCTCTACAATGTTTTCCGGAGTCAGATCATTCTGGGTCATGAAGATAGCCATATCGCCTACCATCTTGGAGGAGGGAGTAACCTTTACGATATCTCCCAGCATATAATTGACTTTTCGATAATTTTCCTTTACTTCCTGGAATCGGTGACCAAGGCCTAAGCTGTTGATTTGGGCCTTCAGGTTGGTGTACTGGCCGCCAGGCATTTCATATCGATAAATATCGGTATCGGGACGGGAGATACCGGCCTCAAACAGGTCATAACGAAGCCGGACATCCGCCCAGTAATCAGACAGCTGCTGCAGTCTTTGAAGATCCAGTCCGGTGTCCCTTTCCTGACCCTGCAAAGCCGCTACTACGGAGTTCATAGAGGGCTGGCTGGTGCCGGAAGCCATGCTGGAGATGGCGCAATCCACAATATCCACACCGGCTTCTGCGGCCATGAGCAAAGCTGCCACCTGGTTGCCGCTGGTGTCGTGGGTATGCAGGTGAATGGGAATGCCGATCTCGTCCTTCAGGGCCTTGACCAAAGTCTTTGCAGCGTAGGGCTTCAGCAGACCGGCCATGTCCTTGATGGCGATCAGGTGAGCGCCCCGCTTCTCCAGTTCCTTTGCCATATTTACATAGTACTGGACGTTATATTTATCTCTGGCAGGATCCAGAATGTCGCCGGTGTAGCAAATGGTAGCTTCGGCGATCTTTCCGCACTTGAGAACTTCGTCCATGGCAACTTCCATGCCGGGGATCCAGTTCAAAGAGTCGAAGATCCGGAATACGTCGATGCCGGCTTTTGCGGATTCCTGAATAAAGGCCCGGATCAGATTGTCGGGATAGTTGGTGTAACCTACGGCATTGCCGCCCCGGAGCAGCATCTGCAGAAGCAGATTGGGAGCCCGGTCGCGGATCATTTCCAACCGTTCCCAGGGAGATTCCATCAAATAGCGATAAGCCACATCAAAGGTGGCACCGCCCCACATTTCCAAAGAGAAAGCATCTGCCAGGATCTCGGAAGTCCCTTCCATACCCTTGACGATATCTCGGGTACGAACCCGGGTGGACAGCAAAGATTGATGAGCATCTCTGCAGGTGGTGTCGGTGATCAGCAGTTTTTTCTGGGCGAGGACCCAGT
>SVCV01000079.1 GCA_015058185.1 Clostridiales bacterium
GTCCCGTAGAAGGTCGGGATTTCCTCTTCGATTTCTTCGTGGATCTGGATGCTTCCGTAAAGGAACCCGGCGTTATGGCTATGCTGGAAGATCTTGACCGGAGCTATGAAGGGGTCCACTTCCTGGGCTGCTACTCCATGGTGTAGAAATGGAAAAGAAAATATACGGCCTTATCGGCCGCTCTTTAAAACATAGTTATTCTCCCCGGATCCACCAGGAGCTGGGAAACCGCGAATACCGGCTTTATGAACTGGAGCCGGAGGATCTGGGAGAGTTTTTCCGAACTCAGCCCATTGGCGGTCTCAATGTGACTATCCCCTATAAACTGGCGGTCATGGAGTACTGTGATGCCCTTTCCCCCGAGGCCCAGGCCATCGGCTCGGTGAACACCATCGTTCGCCGGAAAGACGGTACCCTTTGGGGTCACAATACGGATGCCTATGGCTTCTCGTTCATGGCTCGCCGGGCAGGGATCGCCTTCGAAGGAAAGAAGGTTTTGGTCTTCGGCAGCGGCGGCGCTTCCCTGACTGCGAAAGCGGTGGCAAGGCGGGAGGGGTCTGCCCATGTCCTTGTGGTTTCCCGGAACCCGGAAGGGCCGGATGAGATCTCTTATGAAGCTTTGAAAGACCACCGGGATGCGGAGATTTTGGTCAATGCCACTCCCGTGGGCATGTATCCGAAAAATGGTCAGGCACCTTTTTCTCCCGGAGAATTTCCGAAGTGCTGCGGGGTTTTGGATCTGATCTATAATCCCCGCCGGACGGCGATCTTGTTAGAGGCGGAAGCCCTTGGGATTCCTTTTTCCGACGGTCTTCCCATGCTCATTGCCCAGGCAAAGGCTGCGGCGGAATGTTTCTTTGATCAGGAGATCCCGGAGACGGAAAATGAGCGCCTTTTAAACATGATCGGGAAGGAAATGGAGAACATCGTTCTCATCGGTATGGCTGGCTGCGGAAAGAGCACCATCGGCGATCTCCTTGCGAAAATGACCGGGCGTAAAGTTCGGGACCTGGATGCAGAGATCGTGGAGCTCGCAGGCACCTCCATCGAAGAAATTTTTAAATCCCAGGGGGAAGAGGCTTTCCGGGCAATGGAAAGCCGGCAGGCAGCTTCTGCAGGCGCCGAAAGCGGTGCCATCATCATCACCGGCGGCGGTGTCATTAAATACGAGCGGAACTATCCCGCCCTTCACCAAAATGGTTGGATCTGCGAGATCCAGCGGGATGTGGATAAGCTGCCCCGGGATGGGCGGCCGCTGTCCCAAAATGCGGATCTGAAAGCCCTTTACGAGGAGCGGAAGCCTTTGTATGAACGGTTCCGGGATGCCTTTGTGGAAAATCTGGGCACCCCTGAAGAAGCCGCAGAAAAAATCCTGAAGGCCTTTTTACAAGAATAAAAAAAGCCGAAGCTTTGCGCTTCGGCTTTTTGCTGCAATGAGTCTCCCCTGTGAAGGGCGGAGGGGCTGCTACCCCCGTTTCTTAAGGAATGCTTTTTTATCCCAGCCGGATACTTTGTAATCGCTCTTGTAGCCGGGGTCATATTCACTGATCCGGGTTACATATTCGATGACCGTATCGTCTTTCTGGGGCTTCAGCTTCAGAGTCTTTCTGGCATCGTAATGGATGTTCATGCCCATCTTCCATGCGTCAACGGCCAAGGCACAGGCTAAGCCGCTTTCGGGGAATACGTATTCCAAACAGTCGCCGATGGCTAAGACCATCTTGGTAACGGCGTTGGCCTGGTACATGAATTCCTGGTGCATTTCGAAATCTTTGGGGAAATAGCCTACGTTTTCCTTTGCGGATTCGTACATCATGTCGCCGATGTCCAGAATGTGGGCCTGGATCTCGCTGAGGATCTCTTCTTCCTCGTCTTCGCTCGGTCTGTTGTTTACGAAGATGGCAAAGACGGTGGAGAGGCATTCGTAGACCATATTTGCGGCTCTGGTGATCTCGCCTACGGTCATGTCGATGGCAGAAAGAGTTACGGAGTAGAGGGAAGCTTCCCAGTCATTGGGGTATTCCTTCAGGATCTCTTCGTAATACTGGGCAGCCTTGCCGCTGTTGCCTTCATCCCGGGCTCTCCGGGCCAAAATATACAGGTTGTTGATCTGTTCGCTGTTGTCGATGGTGACGACGCCTTCGAACATCATTTTTTTCGCTTCTTCTACGGAATACTTGGTTCCGCAGTGCTGGCACTGAAAAACCCCGTCGGTTTTGACCAAATCAGCACTGCCACACATTTCACACACTAAAGGCTTCATAAAATTCTCCTTCTAAAGCTGCAGGTTTTACGTCAACACCTTCAGTTTACATGAAGGAAGAGTACTTTTCAAGTGCTCCCTCAGTCAGCTTCGCTGGCTGCTGTACACCTTCAGCTTCGGTTCCGTGCCGGAGGGGCGGATGAGGAGGCGGCTTCCGTCCTCCATGTTGTATTCCAGCATATTTGCCGGCGGAAGTCCCGTAGGTTTCAGATAGTCTGTGACCCGCAAAACCCGGGCTCCGAAGATCTCTTTCGGCGGATTTTTCCGTAAGTCCGCTAAGATCTCCGTCATTTTTTCCATGCCGGAAGCTCCGGGAAAGGAATACTCCGAAACCTCATTTTTGTAGTATCCATGCTCCTCGTACAGGGCGTTCAGCGCCTGGACCAAAGACAGGCTTTTCTCTTTATACCATGCGGCCATTTCGCAAAAGAGCATAGCTGCCGCCACACCGTCCTTGTCCCGGACATAACTGCCGCCGAGAAAACCGCAGCTTTCTTCAAATCCGAAAATAAAACGATGGGATCCTCCCTGCATTTCCAGCCCACGGATCTGCTCCCCGATGTATTTGAACCCCGTAAGAACAGACCGCATTTCCACGCCGTATTTCTTCGCCACAGTCTCTGCCAAAGGGGTGGAAACCACGGTTTTGACCGCCACAGGATCCTTCGGCAAGGGTCTTTTTCGGCAAAGAAAATCCAAAAGAAGAATCCCCATTTCGTTTCCCGTCAGGATCCGATAATCTTCCCCGTCCCGAACGGCGGCACCTAACCGGTCGCTGTCCGGATCGGTGGCAAGAAGCAAATCAGCGTGGGCCTTCCGGCAAAGTTCCAGCCCCAACTCCAAGGCTTCCGGCTTTTCCGGGTTCGGGTATGGACAGGTGGGAAAATCCCCGTTGGAATCTGCTTGTTCCTCCACTGTGCGGAGACGGGAAATGCCGATCCTTCGGAGCGCTTCCCGGACATAGGGGAGCCCCGTTCCGTTCAGGGGAGAGTAGACCACCCTGAGATCCTTACAATGGATTCCCGCGCGACAGGCAGTCACCGCATCCAGGTAGGCTGCTTTTGTGGATTCCGGCACGGAGAAAATGGTGCCGGCGGTGTTTCTCTCCGCAAAGAAGGGCACCGCCTTCATGTGTTTCAGGATCTGCTCCGCAGCCTCTTCGGTGATCTGGCATCCATGCTCGTCATAAACCTTATAGCCGTTGTATTGCGGCGGGTTGTGGCTGGCGGTGATCACGATGCCTCCGCTGCATTTGTGGTGGCGGACCGCAAAGGAGAGTACCGGGGTAGGGGTGGGTTCCGTGAAGAGCCAAACCTTGATCCCGTTTGCAGAAAGCACCTTTGCGGCTTCCCTCGCGAAGTCTTCGGAATGATGTCGGGTGTCGTAGGCAATGGCCACGGAAGGAACGCTGCTTCCTTTTTGCTCGTTTAAATAGTCCGCAAAGCCCTGGGTAGCCCGGCGCACGGTGTAAAGGTTCATCCGGTTGGATCCCGCGCCCATGATCCCCCGAAGCCCGGCGGTCCCGAATTCTAAATCCATGTAAAAACGGTCAAAAATATCGTCCTCCGAGGTCTGCTCCGCAAGCTCAGCCCGAAGGCTGTCCTCTAAATTTTCATAAGACAGCCATTGCTCCATGGCCGCCTTTGCCTGTTCCATATTTCGCATAAAAAAAACCTCCTGCACGCACTGTAATAGTGTATGCAGGAGATACGCTCTTTAGTCCTGTACAACCCCTCAGTCAGCTGCGCTGACAGCTCCCCTTCACAGGGGAGCCTTGTGCCCAACTGCGCAGACCCAGCGGTTTTCCGGCTTGCGGTAAATTTGAATATCAGTGAATCCGGCTTCTTTCAGCATTTCTTCCAACTGCTCTGCGGTATAGATGATGAGGTTTAAGATCTCTTTTCCCCATTCTTCCTGTTCCGGGCCGGTACCGTCGGCTTCGTTGCAGATCAAAAACTGCCCGCCGGGCTTCAGCACCCGCAGGGTCTCCCGGAACGCCTTTTGGATATCCGGCCAGAAATACACGGTTTCAAAGGCCGTGGCCAAATCAAAGGAATTGTCCTCGAAGGGCTGGGCTCCTACATCGCCTTGCACCACCTTGCAGCGGCCTTCCGCAATGGCTTTTTCATTGGTTTTGGAAGAGATCTCAATGCTGATCTCGGAGTAGTCCAGTCCGGTCACATGACCCTCCGGACAGCTCTCCAGCAAAACAGCCAAATTGGCACCGCCGCCGCAGCCTAAATCCAGTGCATGAGCATCCTTTGCAGGGGCGATATGGGAAAATCCCCAGGCCGCCATAGAGGCATGGGCTTCGTTCATTCGGTTTAAAGTAGCTCTGCCGCCGTCACCCTGAGGAAGGCGGGCATTATCGGGATGGGGTTTCATAATAAATCCTTTTCTTTTCTATCAAAATCGGTTACAATGTAATATGGCTTATTTTCAGCCGTTTTACTTCGTTATTTTACACCGACAAGAAAACCCAGCGCAAGGATTTTTCTTTCGCCGGTTCATAAAAGGAGACGTATATGCAGAACGCAATTATCGCAATGGACAAAAGCGGTTCCTACCGGGTATACATGGCAGTGACCACAGATCTTGTCAGAGAAGCCTGCAAGATCCACGAACCTACCCCCACCGCTTCCGCAGGCCTCGGTCGTGTACTGACCGCTGCGGGCCTTATGGGCATTATGCTCAAGGGCGAAAAGGACAAGCTCACCATTCAGTTTAAGGGCGACGGCCCTGCTCAGGAGATCCTGGCCACCGGCCTGGCAAACGGCGTGGTCAAGGGCTACATCGCAAATCCCGATGTAGATCTGCCTTTGAATGCACAGGGTAAGCTGGATGTAGGCGGCTCCCTGGGCATCGGTACTTTGACCGTTATCAAAAACCTGGGACTGAAGGAACCCTATGTTGGCCGCATCGACCTGGTCAACGGGGAGATCGCTGAAGATCTGACCACTTACTTCTTCCTGTCCGAACAGCAGAACTCCGCCGTTATCTTAGGCGTTAAGGTGGCCGAAGACACCACCGTAGCTGCCGCTGCCGGCGTGATCATTCAAATGCTGCCCGACGCAAAGGAAGCCTCTATTGACGCTCTGGAAGCCATGCTGGCTGACATGAAGCCCCTCAGCACTTTGGCTGACGAAAATCCTGATCCCAAGGACCTGATGAATGCTATTTTCGGCAATATGCCTGAAGAATACAGACCCGAAGTTCTGGAAGAACGGAGCATTACCTGGAAGTGCGACTGCAAGATGGAAAGACTGGAACAGGTCATGCTGACCCTGGGCGAAGAAGAACTGACCCGGATTCTGGAAGAAGACGGCCAAGCGGAATTGACCTGCCATTTCTGCAGGAGCAAATATCAATTCGACAGACCCCACCTGGAAATGCTTATCCGGGTAGCAAAACGTGTACAGGATTACAAAGACGGTAAAGGACTGTAAGGAGGAGTAGAAAATGTTAAAGGAATTCAAAGCATTTATTACAAGAGGAAATGTAGTAGACATGGCCGTTGGTGTTATCGTAGGCGGAGCCTTCGGTAAGATCGTAACCTCTCTGGTAAACGACCTGATCATGCCCGCTATCAGCTTCCTGACCGCAGGCGTAGACGTTAAGGATCTGAAGTTCGTTCTGTCTCCCGCTCAGCTGGATGCCACCGGTGCCGTAGTCAAGGCCGAATCCGCCATTATGTACGGCAACTTCATCCAGACCGCTATCGATTTCATCATCATCGCTTTTGCCATCTTCATGATGATCAAGGCTATCAACACCATGCACAAGAAGCTTGAAAAGCCCGCAGAACCCGCACCCGAAGAACCCGCAGCACCTCCTGCACCCACCGAAGCAGAACTGCTGACCGAGATCCGGGATCTGCTCAAGAACAAATAAAGGTTCGGGAAAAACATCGGACAGGAAATCTGCGTATACTGTTACATAAAAGACATTTCTTTGTGAGAATGCGCAGGATCGGGGTATTATGAAAAGAGTAGGTATTATCTTTGGCGGACGGTCCGGGGAGCACGAAGTTTCCCTCCTGTCTGCCGCATCCGTATTGAAAGCGCTGGACCGGGAAAAATTTATCCCTGTAAAGATCGGCATTACCCGAAAGGGTACATGGCTTCTTTACGATGGTCCGGAAGAAAAGATTGAAGACGGCAGCTGGGAGACGCTTGCGAAGGCGTCTCTCGCCGCCGATCCTGAAAAGTATGGGATCTCTGTGGTCTCTGCCGGTGGGAAGGGGTTAAAGGACCTGATCGATTTTGCCTTACCCATCCTTCACGGAACCTACGGAGAAGACGGCACCATCCAGGGACTTTTGGAGATGGCCGATGTTCCCTACGGCGGCTGCGGGATCACCGGCTCCGCCCTGGCTATGGATAAGATCCTGGCCAAGACCATTTTTGAGAAACTGGGCCTTCCCCAGGTACCGTATCGGGCGGTCATGGCGGAAGACCTGCAAAACCCGGAAGGGGAGTGGAAAGAGGACATTTTCCCGCCATTGGAAGAGCTGGGATATCCGCTTTTCGTAAAGCCTGCCAACCTGGGCTCCAGCGTAGGCATCAGCAAGGTCCGAAACCGGGACCAGCTGAAGAGGGCACTTGCTGCCGCTGCGGAATATGACCGTCGGATCGTGGTGGAAAAAGGTCTTGAAGTCCGGGAACTGGAAACCGCCCTTCTCGGAAACCATGAGGTAAAAGCTGCAGTTGTTGGAGAAGTTATCTCCGGTGCGGATTTTTACGATTACGAAGCAAAATACATAAACGGTGACGATGCGGTGCTGCAGATCCCTGCGGAAGTGCCGGAGGAGATCTCCGAAGAGATCCGTCGGATCGCCGTGGATGCTTATAAAGCCTTGGACTGCGCCGGCTTTGCCCGGGCAGACTTTTTCCTGGAAAAGAACACAGGCAAAATATACATTAACGAAATCAATACCATTCCCGGGTTTACCCGGTTCAGCATGTTCCCCCGCCTTTGGAAGGGGGCCGGCCTGGAGTATTCGGTATTGATCGAAAGGATCGTGGAACTTGGATATGAAAGATATCATGCTAAAAATCGTCGGAAGACAAATCTATGATGGCCAAAAAGAAGAAGATGTGATCGAATTTGTAACAGAGGGTAAGTACTACGAAGAAGACGACTCTGTTGTTTTGCTGTACGACGAAAGCACTTTGTCCGGCATGGAAGGCTGCACCACCAGCCTGAAGGTAAAAGGGGACAAGATCCGCATGACCCGGGTAGGCGCTGCCGTAGCCATCGACACGGAGATCGAATTCGAAAAGGGTAAGCGCTTTCGGGGATATTACGACACTCCCTACGGCGGGATCGAAATGGAAGTTCTGACCAACGAAGTGGTCAACAACCTGCATCCC
>SVCV01000080.1 GCA_015058185.1 Clostridiales bacterium
CCTCTTCCGGGCTTTCCGGTTTTACGGCTTCCCGGATCCGGAAGTATTCTTCCGGGGCGGCAATGATCTCCACATGGCTGATAACGGAAGTTGCATTTGTACGATCCAAAAGTTCCCCCGGCGCGGAACTTTCAATGTTTTGCACCTCGCCTTCGTTGCTGTCTTTTACAAAGGCTACCCGGAAAGCACCCAGCAGGGTATAGGTCCTATCTTCATAGATCGCTACCATGTCTCCCCGCCTTAGGGCGCTGCTGCGCATGGTGATCCATTCCGGGTCCAGGGCAAAAAGGGATTGGCCGGCTTTGATCCGAAGGGGATCTTCTATAAAGGCTCCCCGGGAGATCTGGGACTTTGCAGAAAGGGTATAGGCTGCGGTTTTTCCCAGGATCCGGTCCGCCTCTTCCGGTCGGAGCGCATTCTCCATTCGGTTTTCTTTTAATACGGAAGCGGTTTCAAAAAGCTCCGGGGTAGCCACGGTTCCCTGTGGGATCGGGGTCGCGGCAACCAAAACTTCCTCCGTCAAAAAGGCTTCTCTTCCGGCGCTTTCCCAAAAGATCAGAAGACCTGCTCCTGCAATAATAAGGATGATGCTGATAATGATCCGAAATTTTCCCATGGTTGCTCCTTTTGAATGAATTGGTAAAAAATGTAAATCAATCATATCTCCAAAGGCCTACTGTGTCAACCATATATTTCCAATAAATCCATATTATTCTTCGACAAAATTCGACAAAAATATGCCGGAACCATTGAAATCCCGGCATTTTAGAAAAAATGCAAACCGGTGTATTACAAAAAGTATTGACAGTGTACTATGTGACATAGTACAATTCAGACATCAGGATGATGATCCTGATACAGTCTGTCCATGGATCTCTTCCGTTCTGACTGCAGCGGAATTAGGGGAGGTACATGGAGCAAGAAAGGGGTAATGACATATGTTCCAGTTGGATCTGAAAAGCCGAAAGTCCATTTATCAGCAAATCATTGACAACATCAAGGAACTCATCATCACCGGCATTCTCCGACCCAGTGAACGGATCCCTTCTGTTCGGGAAATGGCGTCTATCCTTACGGTGAATCCCAACACCATCCAGAAAGCGTATCGCGAGCTGGAACGACAGGGATATTTATATACCGTAACGGGGCAGGGCAGCTTTGTTGCCGCCCAGGAAGACCATAAGCCCGACGAGCAGCGGATCCGGGAACTCGAATCGCGTCTGCGGACGGACCTGAAAGAATTATTCTATTCCGGCCTGACTTTGGAACAAATTCAGCAGATGTTCGTCGAAATACTATCTGAAGAAGGGGGTTTAGGAAAATGATCCGAGTAGAAAGCCTTTATAAGAGCTTTGATGGATTTCAAGCTCTGAAAGGTCTGGACATTTGTGTCCGCAAGGGTTCGATCTACGGCCTTGTAGGGACCAATGGTTCGGGAAAAACAACCGTTATCAAGCATATTACAGGGGTGCTGAGAGGGGACAGCGGCTCTGTGACCATCGAAGGTCAGCCGGTCTACGAAAACATTGCGATCAAGGAACGGGTAGGGTACATCCCTGACGATCTGACCTTCTACAATCCTTATACGTTAAAAGAAGCTTCTGTATATTTTTCTTCCCTTTATAAGAACTGGGACCAGGATCGCTACAAGCAGATGCTGGCACAGTTCGGCCTTCCGGAGAAGCAGCGGATCTCCCGTTTCTCCAAGGGCATGCAGAAGCAGGCTGCATTCATCCTCGTTATGAGCACCAGGCCGGATTATCTGATCCTGGATGAACCCATCGACGGTTTGGATCCCATTATCCGAAAGCTGGTTTGGAAATACGTGGTGACCGATGTAGCCGAAAGAGAAATGACTGTTCTTGTTTCTTCTCACAACCTGAGAGAAATGGAAGGGATCTGCGACGCCATCGGGATCCTGACCAAGGGCGAAATGAAGATCGAGCGGGATCTGGATGAACTGAAGGCCGATATCCATAAGGTCCAGGTCGCCTTCCGGGGAACTCCCGAAAAGGATCCCTATGAGGGTTTGGCCGTTCTTCACAAGGAAAGCCGGGGCAGTGTGGATCTTCTGATCATCCGCAATACCGCGGAGCAGGTGGAAGAGACCATCGGAGCCGCAAATCCTGCCGTATTCGATATGCTTCCTCTCAGCCTGGAAGAAATCTTTATTTATGAATTAGGAGGTGAAGGCTATGACGCAGACAGCATTCTGTTCTAAGGTCTCCGTACCTCTCATTCGGGAAAATCTTCGGCGATTCTGGGCGATCCCGGCTTTGGGTTTTCTGGTTTACTTCCTGTCGGGCGTATTTCCCATCCTGCTGCAGTATTCCAGCCTGAATAACCTGGCCTCCACCATCGAAGACATGCTGACCAATATGCATCCCTTCTTTATGGCGGTACATATTGCGCTTCCCATTATCACCGCGGTCATGCTGTTCCGCTACCTGCAGGGCAGCAGTGCCATGGCCATCACCCACGCCATGCCTTTCTCCCGGATGAAGCTCTACTGGACCAATGTGGTCACGGGCCTCATCATGAGCCTTGGTCCCATGGTTGTCACCGGCCTGATCCTTTTGGCCATCAAGCGGCCTGCTTACCGGAGATACACCTGGTCCATCGAAAATGGCATTGAACCGGAAAATGTATTTACCGCTGCAAACATCGGAGAATGGATGTTCCAGTCGGCCATTATCATCGTAGTGATCTTTGCGGTGGCGGTTTTCGCCGGCATCGTAACGGGCAACAGCCTGCTTCACTTTATCATGGCCATCGTCTTTAACTTCCTGCTTCCCGGATTCTTTGCAGTGCTGGCACTTTACTGTGAACAGTATCTCTACGGATTCAATACTTCCGGGGAATGGTTCAGCTTCTGCCTGTTCCTGTCTCCCTGGCTGTATACGCTGGAGAATGGCGGCGATGCCTTCGGGCTTGGTGCAGTTCTCTTCTATGTGATCAGTTTCGTGGTGATCCTGGCGGTTTCGGCGATCCTTTACAAACAGCGGAAGCTGGAACGGGTATCCGATCCTTTGGTGTTCGCGATCCTGCGGCCTATCATCATCTACCTGGCAGCTTTCTTCGTCATGACCCTTATGAGCTTCTATTTCGAGGCTTTGGGCGGTGGAGAACTGTTCCGGGCTGCCGGCTATATAGTCGGTGCGCTCATCGGCTTTATCATCGCCAGCATGCTGATCTACAAGACCGTAAAGATCTTCAATCTGAAGCATTTGAAAAATTTAGGGTTCTTCGCTGTGGTCATGATCCTGGTGGTCTGCAGCTTCAGCTTCGACTTCTACGGATTTGAAAAGCGGATCCCTGAGACTTCCAAGGTAGGCGAGGTCTACATCGGCGGCATCGAAAATATGGACTCCACCTTTGGCCATTCTGTGGACTTAAGCAGTCCTGAGAACCTTCAGAATGCTGTGGATCTGCACCAGTTTATTCTGGAAAACCGGGACATGGTGGATGCCTACGGATATGACGTTTTCGGCCGGAATCTCAGCCTGACTTTCAATTATACTTTGAAAAACGGCAGAGAAATGAGCCGGAGATACAGCGCACCTTATTCTTTGCTTGCGGAAAGTCCGGCTATGGAAAAGATCTACGAGTCTGCGGAATTTAAGGACGGCGCCTTTGTGTCTCAAATGCTGCCGGATCAGCTGAAGTACGTGGAACTTACCAGCCGCTATAAGCAGATGGATGTGGTGATTTTGGATGATGCCATCGAGATCCGCCAGCTGCTGAAATGTGTTCAGGCGGATTACGCCGAGCGCAGCTTTGATGACGTGAAGGAATGGGTCCGTCCCCAGTGCGGAATCGGCTTCAGCTATTACGAACTGGATGCTGCCGGCAACATTGACCGGGAAGAAGAACGTTACATGGAGATCACCATCGACAAGAACTACACCCGGACCTTAGCCTGGCTGAGCGCCCATGAGGAAGCCTCCGTGGTACCTTTGCTTCCCGAAGATGTTTCCTACATTCTGGTTCAGCCCCAAACGCTCTTTGAAGGAGATCCCTACTACGTCTATGACAGCGGAGCACCGGTCGTGGAGGTCGAATATTACTATGGCAGTAATTTTGTAGACGTCAAGACCGAGCCTCAGCGCATCGATATCGGTCTCTTAAGCGTAGAACCTCCGGAAAGTTATCCCGGAGCCATGGTGATCACGGATCTGCGTGACATTCAGGAGATCCTGGATACGGGCTGTATGTATGAACCTAACATGCCTCTCTACTACAAGGCTGTGGTAGTGCTTAAGGAAGTCGAGCCCTATGCAGACGAATATCCGGAAACCTTTACCACTTACTTCACTGAGGAAAAGGTTCCTGACTGGATCGCAAGCTACTTTGCAAAATAGGGAAAATAAATTGAATATCAAAGGGGTTTAAAAAACGGCGGCTATCCTTCGGGATAACCGCCGCTTTGTTTTCGGACATAAAAAAGCCGCTGTACGTCTACAGCGGCTTTTCGTTACTTTCTCTGAGCCTTGATCTCGTTTAATACCTTTAATATCTTATTCAGTGTGAACTGAATGGATACCAGGATCACGACCAATATGACTGCTATGAAAAATATGAAACTGTCGTTTCCTATTACGTTCATAGAGACTATGCTTCGGCTACGACTGCCTTACCATTGTAGTAGTTACAATTGGGGCAAACTCTGTGGGGGAGCTTGGGCTCGTGGCACTGGGGGCAAACGGACAGAGCGGGAGCAGCCTTCTTCATGTTTGCTGCCTTTCTCTGAGCGGTCTTGGCTTTAGAGGTTTTTCTTTTAGGTACTGCCATTACTTACACCTCCTTCTGCATTTTTGTGTATGTCAAGTAATTCGTATCAAATACCACGCAATATTATATAGGCTAATATTTGTCGTGTCAATACCCTTTTTTTCTTACAGAGCGTTTACGATTTCTGCGGTGTCTCTTGCGATCATCAGCTCTTCGTTGGTGGGGATCAGCAGAACCTTGATCTTGGAATCGTCAGCACTGATAACGGTTTCCTTACCGCGAACGTTGTTCTTTGCTGCATCCAGCTTGATGCCGATGTTGTCCATGTTTGCGCAGATTCTTTCTCTCATGGAGATGCCGTTTTCGCCCAGGCCTGCGGTGAAGACGATAGCGTCTGCGCCGTTGATTTCTGCCAGGTATGCACCGATGTAGAACTTAACTCTCTGGATGAATACTTCTTCAGCCAGTTCTGCTCTGTGGTTGCCAGACTTTGCTGCGTCTTCGATGTCTCTGAAGTCGCTGCTTACGCCGGACAGACCGTATACGCCGGACTTCTTGTTCAGAACGTTGGTAACTTCTTCCAGGGTCATGTTTTCCTTCTTTGCGATGAAGTCCAGAACAGCTGCGTCAACGTTACCGGAACGGGTACCCATTACCAGGCCTGCCAGAGGAGTGAAGCCCATGGAGGTGTCGAAGCACTTGCCCTTCTTTACAGCTGCGATGGAGCCGCCGTTGCCCAGGTGGCAGGTGATAACATTGATGTCTTCCAGGTTCTTGCCCAGCATTGCAGCTGCTCTTTCAGCAACATACTTGTGGGAGGTGCCGTGGAAGCCGTACTTTCTTACGCCGTGCTTTTCATAGTATTCGTAGGGCAGAGCATACAGGAAAGAGCTTTCGGGCATGGTCTGATGGAATGCGGTGTCGAATACTGCTACCATGGGAGTGTTGGGCATCAGTTCCTGACATGCGCGGATACCCAGGATGTTGGGGGGATTGTGGAGAGGTGCCAGGTCTACGCATGCATCCAGAGCCTTCATAACTTCTTCGGTTACCAGAACGGAGTTTGCATACTTTTCGCCTGCGTGTACTACACGGTGACCTACTGCACCGATTTCGTTCATGTCTGCTACTACGCCGTGATCTGCGTTGGTCAGAGCATCGATTACGTGGCCGATAGCGTCCTTATGGCTTTCCATGGGAACTTCCAGAACGAACTTGTCCATACCGATCTTTTCGTGCTTGATAACGGAACCTTCGATGCCGATTCTTTCTACCAGACCCTTAGCCAGTAAAGTGTTGTCATCCATCTCCAGGACCTGATACTTCAGGGAAGAGCTGCCGCAGTTAATTACTAAAACCTTCATTAAAAATTTCCTCCTTTATTGATCACGCCTTGAGATGGCATGAAATTTTCGCTAAGCTTAATGATACCATACCTCTTATTGAAAAATCCAGTCATTTTCAAGATTTCTTCCATGTTTTTGACCGATTTTCCTTACTTTTTTTGTGCTGGGAACACTCTGCTTCGGAAACCGTTGTTTCAGGGGCTTTTTCTTTGGGAAAAGATGGAGTATAGTATTTACAGTGACTATGATTTTTTACCCGGGAGGTGCCATATGCTTTTTATTTGTTATCCGAAATGTACCACTTGCCAAAAGGCGAAGGCCTGGCTGGATGCCCAGGGGATCCCTTACGATTTCCGGGACATCAAACTGGACAATCCGTCTGAAGAGGAGCTGCGGAAGTGGTATGCTGCCAGCGGTCTTCCGCTCAAGAAGTTTTTCAATACCAGTGGTCTGCAGTATAAAGCTTTAAACCTGAAGGACAAGCTGCCCACCATGGGCGAAGATGAGCAGTTTGCATTGCTGGCCTCCGACGGAATGCTGGTCAAGCGGCCCATTCTGGTTGGCGATGACTTTGTATTTACCGGATTCAAACAGGCTGACTGGGAAGCAAAGCTGAATGGCTGATCTGCGAAGAAACACAAGCGAAGAAGTTTGGGAGGTTCAGGGCATTTCCGTGCGGATCCTTCGGAAGCGGATCAAAAACCTGCATCTTTACGTAAAGCCCCCGGAGGGCAGGGTAGAGGTGACGGTTCCCCATTGGCTTTCGGAGGGAGAGATCCTTCGTTTTATCAAGGGGAAAATGACCTGGATCCGAAAGCAGCGGGAAAGGATCCTGCAGCGGGACTTTTCTCTGCAGGAGGACTATCTTTCCGGTGATGTGCTGCATCTTTGGGGACAGGCCTATCCGCTTTCGATTCAGGAAGGGACGATCTATGCTCTGTCTTTGGATTCCGGCCGGGCTGTTTTCACCGTTCGGCAGGGGAGTTCTGCTGCGCAGCGGGAGACCTGGATCCGGGAATGGTATCGGGGCATTCTGAAAGCGGCCATCGAAGAGCGTTTGCCTGTTTGGGAGAATCGCACCGGTCTTTTTTGCCGGGAGTGGAATGTGAAGGATATGACCACCCGTTGGGGGACCTGTAACCCTTCCGCAGGGCGGATCTGGATCAATCTGCAATTGGCCAGAAAAACTCCGGAATGTTTGGATTATGTGCTGCTTCATGAACTGGCGCATTTAAAGATCGCAAATCATGGAGCGGATTTTGGGGCCTTTATGGATCGGTACATGCCTTCCTGGCGGGAGATCCGTAAGACGTTGAAAAATTAGAAGAGAAAGGCGTCCGCATTCAGCGGACTGCAGAGGTAGAGATAAATGAACGAGTATGTTCGCAGAGTGGAAGCCGGTATTCAAAACAGGGCTTCGGCAGACTGATGGG
>SVCV01000081.1 GCA_015058185.1 Clostridiales bacterium
GTCCTTGGTTCCATCTGCGTCCATGGAGGTGAGCAGGATCTCCCCTGCCCCTCTTCTTTGGACTTCCTCGGCCCATTCCAAAGCGTCAATGCCCGTATCTAAGCGCCCGCCGTTCACATACACATGATAGCTGCCGTCTTCCATTTTCCGGGCATCGATGGCCACTACCACGCACTGGCTTCCAAAACGTTCCGCAGCCTGGGAAATGAGCTCCGGATTCCGGACTGCCGCAGAGTTTACGGACACCTTATCGGCACCGGCCAAAAGCAGTTCCCGGAAATCTTCCACCGTGCGAATCCCGCCGCCTACGGTCAAAGGCACGAACACCTTTTCCGCGGTCCGGCGAACCACATCTACCATCGTTCCCCGACCTTCGTGGGTAGCAGTAATATCCAGAAAGACGATCTCGTCTGCACCTTGTGCATCATAAGCCATGGCACATTCCACAGGATCGCCTACTTCTTTGATCCCTACGAAATTCACTCCCTTTACCACCTTGCCGTCTCTTACGTCAAGACAGGGAATAATTCTTTTCGCTAACATGAAACTCTCCTTCTGTACTCGGCTCCACCGCTTGCGGGGGAGCTGTCGGCACTTGCCGACTGAGGGGGAAGTCAGCCGCAATAGGCAATGGCTTCTTCCAGGTCCAAAGTACCCTTGTAAATGGACTTGCCGCAGATGGCGCCATACAGCCCCATATCCGCCAAAGCCCGAATGTCCTTCATTTCCTTGATGCCGCCGCTGGCGATGATCTGGCAGGAGACCGCTTCGCTGATTTGGCCAAGCTGTTCCAGATTGGGACCGCTTAAAGTACCATCCTTGGAAATATCCGTGAAGATCAAAGTCCGAACGCCGATGCCTTCCATCCTCTTCGCCATTTCCACGAAATCCATTTCGCTGTCGGAAACCCAGCCGGCTACGGACACCTTGCCGTTGCGGGCATCGATCCCTACTGCGATCTTGTCGCCGTATTCCTTAACGGCTTCTGCAACCATGGCTTCGTTGGATAAAGCCGCAGAACCGAAGATGACCCGACTGAGTCCGCGGTCCAAATAGAAGGCAGCCTGTTCCAAAGTGCGGATCCCGCCGCCTAATTCCACTTTTAAGCCGGATTCCTTTGCCACTTTGGTAAAGACCTCAGCGTTCACCGCACGGCCCTCCAAAGCGCCGTCCAGATCCACCATGTGGAGCCACTGGGCACCCTTCTCTTTAAAGGAAAGGGCTGTCTCCAAAGGATCGGCAGCCACTTTTTCCACCGTATTAAAATCACCCTTGGTCAGGCGGACGCACTGTCCCTGACGGATGTCGATAGCCGGTAAAATAATCATTACAGTTCTCCAAAATTCTTCAGGATCTTAAGGCCTACGGAACCGCTCTTTTCCGGGTGGAACTGAGCGCCGAATACATTGCCCCGGAAGACCAGTCCGGGAACCAGCCCGCCGTATTCGCAGTACAGAGAAATGTATTCCTTCTCCGTAACCGCCTTAAAGGAGTGTACGAAATAAAGCATATCGCCCGCCTTGATATCCTTAGCCAAAGGACAGGCATTTTCCACTTCAATGCTGCTCCAGCCCATGTGGGGGATCTTCAGATCGGGGCAGTCCATGTACACCACTTCGCCGGGGATCAGACCCAGGCCGGAAGTTTCGCCGAACTCAAAGCTTTTGTCAAAAAGCATCTGCATACCGAGGCAAATACCAAGCAAAGGCTTGCCTTTTTCCACTTCCTCAAGGATCACCTGATCCAGTCCGGTTTCTCTCAATTTTTTCATGGCATCGGGAAATGCACCTACCCCGGGGAGGATCAGTTTATCCGCCCGGCGAAGGACCTCAGGATCTGAGGTGATCACATTTTCCAGTTCCAGCGCATTTAATGCATTCCGGACACTGAAAAGATTTCCCGCACCGTAATCTACTACAGCAATCATAAAAGTCCCTTCGAGGAGAGCAGTTCTCCTTCTGCATTCTTCTTTACCGCAGCCTTCATGGCGTGAGCAAAGGCCTTAAACATGGATTCTGCCTTATGGTGATCATTTTCACCGGACAGCAGACGGATGTGGAGAGTGACCTTGGCCTGGATGGCAAATGCGTAGAAGAATTCCCGCACCATCTGGGTCTCCATATCTCCCATGAGATCGAATTCAAACTTACCGTCGAAAACCAAATAGGGACGGTTGCTGATGTCCACTGCACAAAGAGTCAAGGCCTCGTCCAGGGGAATGATGGCAGAGCCGTAGCGGGCCAAACCGGTCTTATCTTCCGTGAGCTTTGCAAAAGCCTGGCCCAAAACGATGCCCACATCTTCGATGCTGTGGTGATCGTCCACCTCCAGGTCCCCCTCACACTTCACAGAAAGGCCAAAGCCGCTGTGGACTGCAAAAGAATTGAGCATGTGATCGAAGAATCCGATCCCGGTATCGATGCCGCCCTCTTCCTTACCGTCAAGATTCAGCGTCAGCTGAATTTTGGTTTCCTTTGTGTTTCGCTGAATTTCCGCTCTTCTCATTTGAAAATCTCCTTTAATGCGTCCAGAACCTTTGCATTTTCTTCCGGACTGCCCGCAGTGATCCGCAGGTAGCTTCCCATCTTCCGCACGCTGATGGAGCGTTCCAAAAGCTGACGGTGCAGCTTGGCACAGTTGGGAACCTCTGCATAAACGAAGTTGGTTTCGGATTTATAGAGCTTTTGAATTTTCCCGGCGAAAGTCAAGGGCTTCAAAGCCTTGTACAGCTCATCTCTGGAGCTTACCAGATCCGCAGGAGCGTCCTTGGTATATTCATCCTTGGAGAGAATGAGGGTACCCAGTGCCTGGGAAAATGCGTTTACATTATAGGGGGAACGAACGCTGTTGAGGGCCTTGACCAAAGCGGGAGCACCTACAGCAAAGCCCAGCCGGGCAGCTGCCAGGCCAAAGGCCTTGGAACAGGTCCGCAGTACCAGCAGGTTGTCATACTTGCCGGCCATATCCAAAACAGACTCTCCGGCGAAATCCATGTAAGCTTCGTCGGCAATGACCAATGCATCGGTATTTTCCACGATCTTCAGCATGTCCGCTCTTTTCAGGACCAAAGATGTGGGGTTGCAGGGATTGGAGAAGATCACCATTCTGCAGCCGGTTTCCTTGATCTTGTCGATCACAGCCTGGGCATCAATGGACAGGTCCTTTTTCTTTTCCAGAACCAAAGCCTCCCGGCCGTAGATCTCACCGTAGATCCGGTACATGGAGAAGTCCGGAGCCAGGGTCAAATACTTTTCATCGGGACCTACTAAGCATCCGATGATCAAAGACAGCAGTTCGTCGGAACCGTTGCCGGCAACCACCAGCTCGGGATCCACACCGAAGCGCTTGCCGAAAGCCTGCCGCAGAGCTCTGCAGGAAGGATCGGGATAGCGGTTCATAGGAATATTCTTTAAGGCTTCCCAAACTTCTTCGGAGAACATTTCTCCGGGATTCAGAAAGCTTTCGTTGGCATCCAGCCGAACGTCGTAAGATTCTAAAACAGGTTCATAGGGCTCCAGTTTCTGGATAGCCTCCCGAACGACATAACTCATTTTCTTATCCTCCAAATACCACGGGACTACTCAAACCGAACGCGGATGGCGTTTCCGTGAGCCCCCAGACCTTCTCTTTCAGCCAGTTCCAAAACGGTGGAGCGGCAGCGATCCAGACCGGACTTGTCTGCGATGGTATAGCTCATGCGCTTAATGAAGCTGTACACACCCAGAGGGGATGCATAGCGGGCGGTTCCGGAAGTGGGAAGAACATGGTTGGGTCCGCCGCAGTAATCGCCCAGGGGTTCAGGTGCATAAGGCCCGCAGAATACGGAGCCTGCGTTTTCAATGGAATCCAACAGCTTTACGGGATCTTCCGTCAGCAGTTCCAGGTGTTCGGGTGCGATGCCGTCGGCCAGTTCCACCATTTCTTCCTCGGTCTTGCAAAGGATGATGGCACCGTTGTTGTTCAAAGAAGCCTGAATGGTTTCCTTGCGGCCCAAATAAGACATCTGTCTGTCGATCTCTGCCAAAACAGCAGCGGGGAGTTCGGGATCTGTGGTCAGCAGAATGGAAGCGGCCAAAGGATCGTGCTCCGCCTGAGACAGCAGGTCTGCTGCAACGTATGCGGGATTTGCGGTCTTGTCTGCAATGATCAGAATCTCGCTGGGGCCGGCAACCATGTCGATGTCAACCTTACCGAAGACCAGTTTCTTGGCAGTGGCAACATAGATGTTTCCGGGACCAACGATCTTGTCTACGGCAGGGATGGTTTCGGTACCGTAAGCCAAAGCGGCAACGGCCTGGGCACCGCCGGTGAGAAATACCCGGTCTACGCCGCAGAGATAAGCGGCAGCCATAATATCGGGGTTTGCCTTGCATACCAGGGTGCCGTCCTCATTCTTGGTGATGAGGGGCGGCGTTACCATGAGCAGTTCCCCTACTCCGGCCAGCTTGGCGGGAATGGCGTTCATCAGAACGGTAGAGGGGTAAGCGGCACGACCGCCGGGAACATAGAGACCTACTCTCTTCAGGCCGCGGATCTTCTGTCCGGTAATGAGGCCTTCCCGTTCCAGGCAGCAGCCTTCCTGCACCTGCATCTTGTGGTAGCTTTCGATCTGGTCCTTGGCAAATTCCAAAGCGGAGCGAAGCTTTTCGTCCGCATTGTCCCAGGCTTCCTTCAGAACTTCTCTGGGAACTTCCAGAGATTCGGGGAAAACCTTGTCAAAGGCCAGTCCGTATTCCTTCAGGGCTGCATCGCCCTTGGTTCTTACATTTTCGATGATATCCAGAACCTGTACGGTAACCTTCCGGTCACTTTCCACTTCCCGGCTCCGGATCTCGGCTAAAAACTCTTTTTCGACTTTTCCGTCGGTAATGATCTGTCTCATTCCTGTTCCCTTTCTTTAAGCCGGGCTTCCAGCTGATCCAACACTTTCTGGATCTCGGTCCGGCGAAGTTTCATTGCTGCTACATTTACGATCAGTCGGGCTGAAATGTCCTTAACATCTTCCAAAACTTCCAGTCCGTTTTCTTTCAGGGTGGTGCCGGTCTCCACGATGTCCACGATGGCATCGGAGAGTCCCAGCAAAGGTGCCAGCTCTACGGATCCTTCGATCTTGATCACATCCACATCCATGCCCTTTTCTTCGAAGAAGCTGCGGGTCACATTGGGATACTTGGAGGCGATGGTCTTGGTGCCGTAGTTGCCGCCGTAAAAATCACTGTCCTTGGGAGCTGCCAGTGCAAACCGGCATTTGCCAAAGCCCAGATTCAGTACTTCATAGAAGGTCCCGCCATTTTCCATGATGGTGTCCTTGCCCAGAACACCCATGTCGCAGACGCCCCGTTCCACGTAGGTAATAACGTCGGCAGCCTTGGCCAAAACCACGTCAATGTTCTGTCCGGGAATGGGCAGGAACAGCTTCCGTCCCTTATCGTGAAGCTCGGCACAATCGAAGCCCACTTCTTCAAAGAGACGAACGGTTTCCTTTTCCAGCTTGCCCTTGGCGAGAGCGATCCGGAGAGGACGATCGGTCTTGGAGACCTTGACCTGCCCCCGTTCCTTGCTCAGCCGGTCTGCGGAAAGAAGGTCGATATTGATGCCGAAGCCGGTGGCGGGAAGGTCTTCCCCGAAATCCTTCAGCAAAGTATCGTAACGGCCGCCGGAGAGGACCGGTTCCCCTGCGGAGCTGATGTAGCCCCGGAAGATCAGGGAGGTGTAGTAATCTGCCTGATGGACCAGCCCCAGGTCTACCATGACCTGCTCACCGAAGGTCTCTGCCTTGACGGTGTTGAAGATCTGTTCCAGATAATCCAGCATCTTTACCAGCTTGCCGCTGTAAGCCCCGAACAAAGCTCTTGCCCGGGCGAATACCTCTTCGCCGCCGAAGAGCTTAGGCAGTTCCCGCAGGATGGCTGCAGCGCCTACATTATCGCAAAGATCCAGCCGGTCGGAAAGAGCCGCATAGTTCTTTTCTGAGATCAGGCTGTGGATCCGGGCCTTTTCGCTTTCATCTGCATCCAGGGAATCCATGAGGAACTTAAAGATCCCTACATGTCCCAGTTCGATCCGGTAGTCCCCGCCCTGGCAGGAAGACAGGGCTTCCGCACCGGTCATGATCACTTCCAGATCCGACTCTAAAGAGGAGTCGCCGATCAGTTCCACGCCCATCTGCATGATCTCGTCCTGCATCCCCTGCAGTCCGGGATTTTGGCGATAGACCCGCTGATTGTAGGAGAAGCGGACAGGCAGTTCACAGCCCTTCAGTTTGGTGCTCATCAAACGGGCAATGGGGATGGTGGAGTCCGGCCGGGCAACCAGCAGGCGGCCCTTATTATCCATAAGCTTATACATACTTTCCTGAGGGAAGTATGCATTGGCGGAAAATACATCGTAAAATTCAAAGCCCGGAGTCATGACCTGGCGGTAACCGGCCTTGTCGAACACTTCGCGGATCCGATCCATGACCTGGTTTTGGGCCTCACATTCTGCAAAGAGAAGGTCTTTGGTACCTTCCGGGGTGATTTTATCAAATCGATTCATTTCTCTCTCCTGTTTACTATGTTTTTATAATATAGAAATGTACACGAAATGCATCATTATATCATACCTGTTTTTTTGAGATATGGCAAGGGGTCTGGCCCTATTTCCGTGCACTTTACCAATTTGTCCCGATAGTTTATCGTGCTATCACTCTACCATATTAGCACGCTAAAGTGATACTGTCAACAAAATACCCGTACATTATCCAAACATACGGGCAAATTTCTTACCTTTCCCTTACCAAAAGTACGGTTACGGCGGATACCTTTTTCAAACAAAAGGAAGTCCGGCCCTCCATCGTTACCTGACCGCTGATAAAGAAATCCTTCAGCGCCCAGCCGCCCTCCGGATCAGGATTTAAAACCTCTGTACCCTCCCCTGCATGGACAGCGGTCACAAGCCTTCGATCCCCATCACTTCGGGAAAATACATACAAACTGCCCTCCGCTTTTTCCGGCTGAAATTTCAGCGGCTCCATCGTTCCGATACTTCGGCGGAAGTGCAAAAGCCGTCGATAGTGACGACGGATCTCCGGGTCAGCCGGAGCCTCTTCAAAACAAGTGCGGTTAAAAGGCTCTCCGCCGCCGGTCATACCCAGTTCATCACCGTAGTAAATGCAGGGGATCCCCGGAAGAAAAGCCCAAAGGTGCAATGCTGCAAACAAGCGCTGCCGTCCCTCTTCATAGGAGCCGTTGTGGGAAAGGACCGTCAGGATCCGGGGCGTGTCGTGAGTCCCCAAAATATTCATCAAACCGTAAAACACCGTCTCCGGA
>SVCV01000002.1:0-41344 GCA_015058185.1 Clostridiales bacterium
ACCGGAAGAGCCTGGCAAACCAATACGGAAATCCCAACGAAATCATCCGCCGCCCCTTCGACTGGGAAGAAGCGGAACGGATCTTAAACGAAGAATATCTGATGTAAGTACCATCTTCATCCTTTAAAAGACAAGACCCGGAGATCTCTCCGGGTCTTGTCTTCTTTATACCCACTGAATGTTTTCTTTTCCGGCACCCAGCTCAAAGTGATATTTCACAATGCCCAGATCCACTTTTGCGAAGAAGCCCAATTTCGCCTTTGCAGCCACTTTTTCATCCTTTTCGAGACTCAGGTAGAATTGCTGCTGATTGACGGCTGTAGGGGCTAAAAGAGCGGTTTCCACGCCCTTCCGGAACCAGTCCGGAGAGTCGGAAGTCAGGTTGCTGACTTTTTCGGAAGACTTCGACTTGTGGGGTGTTCCCGGGGTGACGCCATAACCCAAAGCAATAACAAGAAGAAGCTTCTCCCCTTCCCGAACGTCCACAGGTGCATGGCCCTTCTTGTATGTAAGACCGACCCAACAGGTATTGAGTCCCAGCTGCTGGGCCTTCAAAACCAGCCGCTGTCCGAAGTATCCGCACTTCTCCTCAAACCCCTCACCGGGAGTTCCCACCAAAGCGAAATAGTTGGCTGCATTCTTTACCAACCCGTAAGAAGTCTTTCCTGCGCCGAAGGCCTTCGGCTCGTTCACCATAAGCTGGATCCGAAGGCCGCTTTCCTCGTTGCAGCGCCGAACTTCTTCCTGAAGAACGGCCAGAGCCTCCGTCTCTATGGGCTTATCGGAATACAAACGAACGCTGTGGCGTTCGTTTATTGCCTGCAGAATATCCATGCGCAACCCTTTCTAAAAAAAGGACCCGGAGATTTCGATCCGGGCCACTCTGAAATGTCTTATTTTACGACCAGCTTTACACCCTCAATACGGAGGATGGTAACTTCCCGTCCCTTAGGAATGGTAACGGAGGGATCTTCTGCAATGGCAGTCCACTGCTGATGACCTACGCTGGCGATACCGGAACGCTGGGGAGTAATGTCGGCAACCACAAGTGCTTTCTGTCCGACCAAAAGCTCTTCTTTTTCCATGACCTTGCCCTTGCGGACCCGCTTTTCCAGCAAAGGCTTTGTAAGATAAAGCATAACGATGGAAATGGCAACAAAAGCAGCCACCTGAACGATGGTAGGCAGTTTGAGAACGGCGATGACCGCAGCAGCCAGGGCACCGATGGCAAACCAGATCGTGGTCAGGCCACGGGAAAAAACTTCAACGACAGCAAAGATCGCAGCGATAACGACCCATACGAGAATAATGTGTTCTAAAAAGAAGGATGTATCCATGTTAATTTTCCCTTTCCATTTCCAAGTTTTCTTCTACCAGCTTCAAGAGAGCTTCTACCATCTGGCTTTCCTCTACCGTGTGAAGGGATTCTCCCTTTCGGAATAAAAGGCCTTTTCCTTTTCCGCAGGCCAAACCCAAATCCGCATGACGGGCTTCACCGGGGCCGTTTACTTCACAGCCCATGACCGCTACAGTCAAAACCGGAAGTCCTAAAGCTTCCCTTTGTGCTTCGATGGGTTCCAGGGCCTTTTGTACGGTTTTTGCTACGTTTTCCAAATCCACGGAGGTTCGTCCGCAAGTGGGACAGGACACCAGGTTAATGGAACCCTTCCGCAGGCCAAGAGCCCGCAGAATATCTTTGGCCAGATAAACCTCCTCAACAGGATCTCCCGTAAGAGATACCCGCATGGTATCACCGATACCATCCAGAAGAAGAGAACCGATACCAATGGCGGATTTTAAACGTCCCCGATCCCCGGGACCGGCTTCTGTAAGGCCGATATGTAAAGGAATGTCCGTCTGTGCGGACAAAAGGCGATGAGCCGCAAGATTTAACGGAACATCGGAAGATTTCAGCGAAAGGACCAAATCATGGAATCCGAAGGCTTCCACTTTTTCCGCAGTCCGCAGAGCACTTTCCGCAAGGGCCTCCGCCGTAGGACCGCCATACTTTGCCAGCAGTTCCTTTTCCAAGGATCCGGAATTGACCCCTACACGAATGGGGATCCCTGCAGCTTTTGCCTCGTCCAAAACCGCCTTCAGCCGGTCTTCGCTGCCGATATTTCCGGGGTTGACCCGAACCTTGGATGCACCGGCTTTAATGGCCGCAATGGCCAATCTATAGTCAAAATGGATATCCGCAACTACGGGCAAGGGAGACTCTTTGCAGATGGTCTTCATGGCTTCCGCAGCTTCCATATCCGGAACCGCACAGCGTATGATCTGGCATCCGGCTTCCGCAAGGCGCCGGATCTGATCCAAAGTCGCTTTCGGATCCCGGGTATTTGTGTTGGTCATGGACTGGATGCTCACGGGAGCACCGCCGCCGATAGGAACATTGCCGCAGAACACTTGCCTGGTCATTTTCGGATTTCCTTTCTGTAAAATTTCCTTGTTTTATATACCACGTTTAGTTCAGAATAAACCGACCTACGTCCTGGAAGACCAAATAGCCCGCCAGGGCCATGATCAGAACAAATCCAATAAAATGGATCTTCCCTTCCATGTCATCGGTAAGTTTCTTTCCCGTAAAGAGCCGAATGATCATGAGAAGCAGCCGACCGCCGTCAAGAGACGGGAACGGGATCATATTGATAATGGCCAGGTTCAGACTGATAAGAGCCATCAGGTTGGCAACATAGATGAATCCCAGCTTTGCTTGCTGATTGATAATGGTGACGATGCCTACAGGCCCCACAAGATCCGTCATGGATCCCCGGCCGGTAAAGAGCTGCTTCAGATAAGTGGCCATATCCGACAGGATCTCGCCGCAGCTGTCCACAGCCAAAGGTAAGGACAGGAAAAAGTTGTGGGAAACCGTAGGGATCACACCGATCACAAGGTCTCCCTGTACCTCATCCGTGACCGGCGTACAGGTAAAGGTAAGCGTCTCTCTTCCGCCATCTCCTGCGCGAAGAATGGTTACCGTAACAGGAGAACCCCCATTTTGGTTAATGATCTCTTTCACATCTTCCCAGGAGCGGATCTTTTCCCCATTGACTTCTTTGATCTTATCACCGGGCAAAATTCCCGCTTCGTAAGCGGGAGAGCCATCCCGCACTTCCGAAAGGTCATTGGCGTAAAAACCTACAGCCGTAAGCATGATGGCCACGATCAGGATGGCCAAAACCACGTTCATTAAAGATCCGGCAACGACTACGAGGGCCTTGGCCGGGAACTTTTTATTGTTAAAAGCCCGGGGATCCGGAGAATCCTCATCCTCCCCTTCCATTCGGACAAAACCGCCGATAGGCAGGCACCGAAGGGAGTACTCCGTATCGCCCTTCTTTTTGTGGAAGATCCGGGGGCCCATTCCCAAGGAGAATTCGTTGACCCGAATCCCTACTGCCTTTGCGGTGATAAAATGGCCGAATTCATGAGCCAAAATTAAAACGCAAAATACAATTATGGCGTAAATAGCTGTCAGCATGCGTTGATTTTCCCCTTAACTTCTTTATCAATCTCTAAGATATCCTGCAATCCCGGATCCCTGACCGGAATATGCTGTTCCATTTCCCTTTCAATGATATGCCCAATATCCGTGAAACCTATCTCTTTTTTCAGGAATTTTGCAACCAGAGCTTCGTTTGCACCGTTGAGGACCACGGGATAGCTGTCCCCTGCTTCCATGGCTTTATAGGCGAGATCCAGACACTTAAAGACCTTTCGGTCCACCCCTTCAAAGGTCAGGCTGCCTAAAGAGATAAAATCGATGCCCTCATCGGAATTGGGGATCCGGTCAGGCCAGCCGAGAGCCAAACTGATGGGGATCCGCATATCGGGAAGGCCCAGCTGCGCAAGGACGCTGTGATCCTTAAACTGAACCATGGAATGAACAATGCTTTGAGGATGAACCAGCACCCGAACCTTTTCAGGAGGCAGGTTAAAAAGCCAACAGGCTTCCATAACTTCCAGCCCCTTGTTCATCATAGATGCAGAGTCGATGGTGACCTTGGCACCCATGGACCAGTTGGGATGGCGAAGCGCTTGCTCCACGGTGACCTGTTCCAGCTGCTCCAAAGAATAACCGCGGAAAGGACCGCCGGATGCCGTGAGATAAATGTTCTCCACTTCCCGGTTTTCGTTTCCTTCGAGGCACTGGAAAATAGCACTGTGTTCGCTGTCCACAGGAAGCAGCCGCACGCCTGCAGCCTTTACCTTGTCCATGACCAGCTTACCGCCGGCAACCAACGTTTCCTTGTTGGCAAGGGCAATATCCTTGCCCGCATCAATGGCGGCACAGGTGGGTTCCAGACCGGCAATGCCTACCAGAGAGTTCAAAACCAGGTCGCTGTCCCCTTCCTTCGCCAAAGTCTTAAGCCCTTCCGTTCCCCACAGAACTTCCATTCCGGGAAATTCTTTCTGCAGAGCCAAGGCGTCTTCCGGGCTTTCAACACAAAGGGCCCGGGGCTGAAATTGCCGGGCCTGAACCTTTAGAAGCTCTATATTCCTTCCGCAAGTCAGGATCTCAACCTGAAAACGGTCCGGATTTTTTTCGATAATATCCAGGGCCTGGGTCCCAATGGAACCCGTAGACCCGAGAATCGTGATTTTCTTCATAAAACTACCTTCAGATGTTATAGGATCACCAGGGAGATATAGTAGTAGATGATAGGGGCGGTAAAGAGAACGCTGTCAAAGCGATCCAGGATCCCGCCGTGTCCGGGGATCAGATTGCCGTAATCTTTGATGCCCATCTTTCTCTTGAAAATAGAGGCAGTCAGGTCACCCAGCTGTGCAACGCCGCCGGCGATCACACCGATGATGATGCAATGGATCAGCAAATCATGGGATACGAAGATCAAACCGAACAGGAAGCAAAGAACGGTACTTCCTACAAAGCCGCCGATGCAGCCGGCAACGGTTTTCTTAGGGCTGATCTTGGGGCAAAGCTTTCTCTTACCAAAGGCCATTCCTGCGAAATAAGCAAAAATGTCTGCGCCGAAGGAAGCGAAAATAACCAACCAAACCAAAATCCCGTGCTGGGTCTGATCGATGAGAACGATGTGGAAAGAGAAAAATACCACATAAACGATGCCGATAATGGTGGACATACCGTCCTCCAGCTTCCGCTCATCAATGCGGAAGAGGTACAGGAAGGACAGGAATACCATGGCAAAGAGCCAAAGCAGATACCAATTGGTGTCGATCACCATAGAGGTTCGAAGGACGCCAATGGCATATAAGGTCACGGCTGCAAGATAGCCGATCCAACGGCAGGGCCGGACTTCCATCTTATCGAAACCGTTATAAAATTCGCGGATGCCGAGCATGGCGATCACGAAGCAGCCTGCAAGAAGAACCTTGTCCCCAAGGAACACGATCACAAGCAGGGGCAGCATGATGCAGCCGGATAAAATTCTGGTCTTCATCTATTTTCTCCAATGGAAGGTCGCCCTTCCCTTTTATTAAGAACGAGCACCACCGAAAAGCCGGCTTCTGCTCTGATATTCCGTAATGGCCTTCTCCAAACATTCCGGAGTGAAATCCGGCCAAAGGACATCTGTAAAAACAAGTTCGCTGTATGCGCTTTGCCAAAGGAGAAAATTGCTCAGACGGATCTCCCCACTGGTGCGGATCACCAGATCCGGATCCGGAACATCGGGAGCATATAAATTCTGAGAAATCATTTCTTCCGTGATCTCCTCCGGCTTCAGTTCACCGGCGGCAGCTTTTTCCGCCAAGGCACGGACACTGTGGACCAGTTCATTTCTTCCGCCGTAATTCAAAGCGATACAAAACTGAAGACCCGTATTGTCTTTCGTAGTCTCCAGGGCATTTTCCAGGGTTTTCACCACAGCAGGGTCTAAATTTTTCCAATCCCCAAGGATCCGAAGTTTAACATTATTCCGATGAAGTTCCGCCAGTTCTCTCTCGATGTAAACGAGCAGAAGACGGAAGATCCCGGAAACCTCCTCCAGAGGACGCTTCCAGTTTTCCGTGGAAAAAGCATAGACCGTCAGGTAGGAGATCCCTATATCCGAGGCAGCTCTGACAATTTTGATCAAAGCTTCCATACCTTCATTATGTCCGAAAAGCCGGGGTTTGTTTCTCATTTTCGCCCACCGTCCGTTACCATCCATAACAATGGCAACATGGGCAGGCAGTCTTGTCAAATCCAATGCTCCTCCTCCTTAGCAGTCAGCTTCATACGCAGGAACCCTGCAAACGGTCAGCAAAAGACCCTCTTCCGTTTCTTTCTGGCGAATCACGCGAAGAGGTCCTTCTACAGGCTGTCGGCTGCGGGGATCAGTTTCCTCAATACGGCAGGAAAGTCCCTCAAGCACATTGAGCGCCCGGGACAATTCCATACCTAAAACATTTGATACCTTCTTATCCGGCATCTTAAACTTCCATAATTTCCTTTTCTTTGTTGGCGCAGATCTCATCAATTTCCTTGATGCAGTTGTCGGTCAGCTTCTGAACGGCATCCAGTTCACCCTTCAGATCGTCTTCGGTCAGTTCGCCGGCCTTTTCCTGCTTCTTCAAAGAATCGTTGGCATCACGGCGCAGGTTACGTACAGCAACCTTGGATTCTTCGCCCAGCTTCTTAACGGTCTTGGTCAGTTCCTTACGTCTTTCTTCTGTAACCTGGGGAATTACCAGGCGAACTACCTTACCATCGTTGGAGGGATTGATTCCCAGATTTGCAACGTTGATGGCCTTTTCGATGTCTGCGATGGACTTGGGATCGAAGGGAGCGATCATCAGAGTCCGGGGATCGGGAGCAGAAATGTTAGAGATATTCTTTAAGGGAGTTTCCATTCCGTAATAGTTAACAACAACACGGTCCAGCAGTGCGGGGTTTGCCCGGCCTGCCCGAACGCTGTTCAGTTCGCTCTTTAATGCGGACTTGGTCTTTTCCATTTTTTCCTTTAAATTAGTCTGGACATCACTCATGGTTTATACCTCCTGAAATTTATAATTTATTATGTTATTTAATGATAGTACCGATTTTTTCGCCGCAGGCTGCCCGAAGAACGCCGTCCTTCTCGCTGAGGCCAAATACATGAATGGGAATGTTGTTTTCTTTGCAGATGGAGGCTGCCGTAGCATCCATAACCCCCAGTCCCAGGGTCAGGATATCCTGATGGGTAAGGCTGTCAAAGCGCTTGGCATCGGGAACCTTTTCCGGGTCAGCATCATAAACAGCATCGATCTTCTTTGCCAAAAGGATCACTTCTGCGCCCACTTCGGCTGCCCGCAGTGCAGCGGTAGTGTCCGTGGAGAAGAAGGGACTGCCGGTTCCGGCTGCAAAGATCACGACCTTACCGGCTTCCAGATGATCCATGGCTTTCCGGCGGGCATAGGGTTCTGCAACCTCCCGCATTTCGATGGCAGTCTGAACTCTTGTGGGAATTCCGACGGCTTCGAAAGCGGACTGCAAAGCCAGGCCGTTCATGCAGGTAGCCAGCATGCCCATGTAATCCGCCGTAGGACGATCCATGTTGTTGCTGGTGCGGCCTCTCCAGAAATTTCCGCCGCCGACTACGACTGCGACCTGGATCCCCAGATCCGTCAGCTGCTTTACCTGAGCAGCTACACCGGCAAGCATCTCATCATTTAAACCAAAATGGGTTTCGCCCGCAAGGGCTTCCCCACTGATTTTCAGTAAAACTCTCTTATAAATTGCTTTCATGAAAAGTCATCTCCCGGAAGAAAACGTCTTCCTTAATCCTACGGCCTGTCCGGCCGTTATAACAGCTTATATTTAAAATATCATATCATAAAAGAGCAATAATGACAATCGCAAGTTTACACACAACATCATGTATTATAACTTGCTTTTTGAAGAAATCATGGTATCTTATATTGTGTCAAAAGATATCCCTTTTTGTCACATTATTCCCATAAGGGGCAGGCTCCGAAAAATCCGGATCCTGGCGGAATAAGTGACGCTTTTGGCAAAATCGCATCTCTGTTTGAAGGCACAAGTACAAAAGGATTAGAGAAGATGAAAAAAATGTTTGCGAAACGAGATTCTTTCGGGAAAAGAAACTTCCTGAAGAAAGTATGTATCCCATCATGGACGGACCGTTTCCCGTTTTTAGGATTGGTCGTCCTTTCTGTGATTCTGACCATCGTGGTTGAGATTTTGAGCCGCAGATCTTTATCAGGCGGAATCCAATTTATTGGAGAAGCCCCCCTGATGTTCGGTGCAAACTGCCTGATCATCCTCACCACCCTCTCCCTGTCCCTTCTGACGACCCGCAGAACCTTCGTTACCTTCCTGCTTTCCGTTTTTTGGCTGGCTTTAGGGATCGTAAACTGCGTTCTGATGAGTTTTCGGGTCACGCCGCTCACCGCCATTGATTTGGCCATTCTGAAATCCGTTCTCAGTATCATACAGGTATATCTGTCCCCCGGCGAGATCATCGCTGTGGCCGCAGGTGTGGCTGCGTTGGTCATCGGCATTCTCGCGGCATGGAAATTCCTTCCCCGCAGCAAGTTCTCCGTCAAACATGTACCCATCACAGCGGTCATGATCCTGCTTTTCGTAAGCGGCAGCCTGATCACATCCAATGCCTCTAACGCAAATGACGGCTTTGAAAATCTTCCGGATGCTTATGAGAACTTCGGGTTTGCCTATTGCTTTACCACAAGCCTGATCGACCAGGGGATCGATAGGCCCGAAGGATACGCAACGGAGGTCGTCGAAGATACCATAGACGAAATCCGGGAAGCTGATGTGCAAACCCAGGAAGAGACCGCAGCCAAACCCAATATTATCATGGTACAGCTGGAATCTTTCTTCGATGTTTATCGGCTGAAAAACGTAGAATTTTCCGAGGATCCTATCCCGGTTTTCCGATCCCTGCAATCGGAGCTGGGCAGCGGCTTCCTGAAAGTTCCCTCCATCGGATCCGGAACGGCCAATACGGAGTTTGAGATCCTGACCGGTATGAGCCTGGACTTCTTCGGTGCGGGTGAATATCCTTATAAAACCGTTCTGAAGAATCAAACCTGTGAAAGCATCTGTTACAATCTGAAAGAATTGGACTATACGGCCCACGCCATTCATAACCATCAGGGAAGTTTCTACGATCGTCATGAAGTGTTCAAAAACCTGGGTTTTGACACCTTTACCTCCCTGGAATATATGGAGAATGCCGAACAAAATGAGATCGGTTGGGCAAAGGATCAAGTGCTGACCGAGGAAATTTTCAAGGCTCTTCACGCTACAAAGGAACAGGATTTCATCTACGCGATCTCCGTTCAGGCCCACGGGAAATATCCTGACGAGGTAAAAAACGAATACAGCAGCATCCAATTGGAAAACCCGGAAGATCTGCCCTACGAAGAGAAGGAAGTTCCCTTTGAATACTATCTGACGCAAATTCAGGAAACCGATGCGTTCCTTGGAGATCTGACCGAAGCTCTTGCGAAATACGAAGAACCCACTGTCCTGGTTCTTTATGGAGACCATCTTCCCAGCCTGAGTCTGGAAGATGAAGATCTTTGGGATGGAGATCGGCTGCAGACCGAATATATCATCTGGAATAATTTCGGGGCAGCAATGTCCGCAGAAGATCTCAGCACCTATCAGCTGACTGCCCATGTACTGAAACAGCTGGGGATCGAGGAAGGAACTCTGACACAACTGCACCAAAACATGTCGGAAGATGCGGATTATCAGAAGCACCTGGAGCTGCTGCAGTACGATATGCTCTATGGGAATATGGATACATACGGAGGAACATCTCCCTTCCTTCCCACTGACCTGCAGATGGGCTTAAAGGAGATCCGGGTCACTTCCGTAAAACCCTGCAATTCCCAATACACCTACGTTCGGGGCAACCATTTCACACCCTTCAGCAAGGTATTTCTCAACGGAGAAGAGATCGAAACCCATTATTTAGATCGAAATACAGTGGTAATTGAGGCATCTGAAATCATGAAAGGAACGGTCTTTACAGTGTCACAAGAGGCTGAAGACGGGGTGATCTTAAGCACCTCCGATGAATGGATCTATTAAAAAGAAAAAACGGCCAGCGGGCCGTTCTCACAAAAAAACTGCTCACGCAAGAGCAGTTTTTTTCTATACAAATGATGAGCAAGCCGTAAGCCGGGTTCTGTCATTGCAGCCATCTATCTGGGACTGCTGTCGCCAGCAGCCTCGTGCGGCCTACCTCTCGGGAAGCGGCGGGCAACCGCCTTTCTGCGAAAGCCGAAACTTTCGCACCCTATTGGCCTTGCTCCGGGTGGGGTTTGCACGGCCGGCCCGTCCCCGGACCGCCGGTGAGCTCTTACCTCGCCATTTCGCCCTTACCTGAATTGCTTCAGGCGGTATGTTTCTGTTGCACTTTCCCTAAAGTCGCCTCCGCCGGACGTTATCCGGCACCCTTGCCCTGTGGAGCCCGGACTTTCCTCACGGGATCGCTCCCGCGCAGCTGCCTGGCCTACTCATCATTTATAAGCGTTTAATATTTTTCCGTATTGAAAGGATCTGTATTCACAGCGGACTCCACGATCTCCACGGAGTCTCCAACCATTTCCCGAAGCTTTCGTGCAAAGTTTTCCACGAAGATAGCTTCTGTACCGAAATGTCCCGCATCGATCATGCAGATACCCAGTTCCAGGGCGTCCAACGCTCCGTGATGACGAACATCGCCGGTAATAAACAGATCACACCGGTTGTAAAGAGCCGTTTCCAGCTCCTGTCGACCGCCTGCACCGGTACAGACTGCCGCAGTCTTAATGGGGGTCTCAGGATCCCCTACCAAACGAATATGGTTTAAATTCAGGGCTTTTTTCAGCCGGTCACCCACCTCTCTGAGAGTCAGAGTTTCCGGGAATACACCCATTCTTCCAAAGGCCGCTACATCCCGTCCAGGGAGATGCATGACCAGGTTTTCCACCTGTTCCATGCCGGCCTTTTCGGCAATATAGTCATTGTTTCCGCCCACTGCCGCATCAAAGGAAGTATGTGCGGAATAAACGGAGATCCCATTTTGGATCAAACGGATCACATAACGTCCCGGAACCTTTTGAAGATCCACGGTTCGGATGGGGTTAAACAGGAGAGGATGGTGGCAGAGGATCATATCCGCCCCGCAGGCTGCTGCCTCATCAATGACTCCGGAGGTGATCTCCAAAGCCACCAGGATCTTATGTACTTCTTCCCGGCCCAAATCGATCTGCATCCCACAGTTATCCCAGTCAGCAGCCAGGTCTAAAGGTGCGATGGTATGGACTGCAGAAAGCAGTTCTTTTAACGCCATGGCCATAGGTCATACATCCTTTCTTCGCTGTTTCAATCCTTCCAGCTGGATCATAAGATCTTCTGTGGGGACCTCGTCCTCGCCGGGAAAACTCCGCAGAGTTCTGGCGGAGAGGATCTCCTCAAACATTCGGATCTTTCGATCGGTAAATTCCCCCAACAGAGGATCTTTTTCCCGAAACAGCAGCGGACTTAAGAGAAAGTCCACCGGATGTTCCGGCTTATAAGTCCATTCCTTTGCAGGCTCCACTACGAGGATCTCGCAGATGTAGCGCCCTTCCCTCACCAGCTTTTCCGCGGTAATGGGAAGTCCCTTTTCCCAAAGGTACTGCCGAAGCTTGTCCTGGGCATTCCGGGGCTGCAGGATCAATTTTTTAAAATTCCGGGTCTTTTCCAAATCATGGTCCAGAATATCAGCAATGAGCAGACCGCCCATACCGGCGATCACTACCGTATCCGCTTCCTCCGGACCGAAAGGCTCCAGACCGCTTCCCAAACGAAGGTCAAAGGCCTCTCCGGGAACCAGCTTCTCCAAATTTCCTTTGGCTTTTGCCAGGGGGCCCTCATTGACATCGCAAAGGATCACATGGGGGCAGATCCCCTTTTGCCAAAGAAAAAGCGGAAGAAAACCATGATCGGTTCCTACATCCGCCATTCTTTCACCGGGGGAAACAAAATCAGCTATAATCTGCAAACGATCTGATAATTTTTTCATATGGCTACAGGGAGCAGGCCCGGCCTACTCCAGATAATCCTTCAACTTTTTGCTGCGGCTGGGGTGACGGAGCTTACGCAGAGCCTTGGCTTCGATCTGACGGATCCGTTCTCTGGTAACGTCAAAGCGCTTGCCCACTTCTTCCAGAGTTCTTGCCCGGCCATCGTCCAAACCAAAACGGAGACGCAGTACCTTCTGTTCTCTTTCCGTAAGAGTATCCAAAACTTCCACCAACTGTTCCTTCAGCATAGAGAAAGCGGCAGCATCAGCGGGAGCGGGAACTTCGTCGTCAGGGATAAAATCACCCAGATGGCTGTCTTCTTCTTCGCCGATGGGAGTTTCCAGGGATACAGGTTCCTGGGCGATCTTCAGGATCTCACGAACCTTTTCTACGGAAATATCCATTTCCTTGGCAATTTCTTCAGGGGAAGGTTCTCTGCCGTATTCCTGAAGCAGCTGACGGGAAATGCGGATCAGTTTGTTGATGGTTTCCACCATATGCACGGGGATACGGATGGTTCTGGCCTGGTCCGCAATGGAACGGGTGATGGCCTGCCGGATCCACCAGGTGGCATATGTACTGAATTTGTAACCCTTTCTCCAGTCAAACTTATCCACCGCTTTGATCAGGCCTAAGTTACCTTCCTGGATCAGATCCAGGAACAGCATTCCGCGGCCCACATATCTTTTCGCAATGCTGACAACCAATCGAAGGTTGGCTTCGCAAAGACGCTTCTTAGCTCTTTCGTCCCCTTCTTCCATCATCTTTGCCAGCTCGATTTCTTCGTCTGCAGACAGAAGAGGAACTTTACCGATCTCCTTCAGGTACATTCTTACAGGATCGTCTACCGCAATGGTCTTGGGAAGCGTGGCTTCCAGATCGATCTCACTGGTTTCATGCACCAGTTCCAATTCAGGATCATCTTCCTTTTTCCATGCTGATGATCTCAAAATCATCGGGATCGGATTCGGTCACGATGTCTACGCCATTGGATAAGAGGGCCTCGTAAAGATCATCCATCTGGGCCTTGTCCATATCAACATGTTCCAAATGATCAGCGATCTCCGTATAAGTGATGCTGCCCTTTTGCTTGGCCTTTTCCATCAAATCATTGATATATTCAAATTTCTTTTCGTCGTTGGTATCCATTTTAAAACCCATTTTCAACATCCCCTTTTCCTGACTGCTTCTGAAGTTCCATCAATTCTTTCGTCAATTCCTCGATAGCTCCCCGATCCGTTTCATCATCAAGCAGGGACAAACGCATTATGATATCTTCTTCTCGTCTTGTTTTTTCATTGCTTTGAATGTGGTGAACGCAATCCCGGAACACTTCTTTATCCCGGCCGGCGATCCTTACATTCTCCAATATATCTTTTAAAACCGTCCGATCCGAATCTTCCAAACTGTCTTCCAAAAGCCGGAGATCGATCTCTCCATCGCCCCTATAAAGGGATTCGATCAGTTGGAATATCCGTTTGTGGACAGGCTTTTCAAATACTTCTTTGTACGGCTGGATCTTCGGAATGTACTCCCCTTTCAGGAGTGCCAAGCGAATGAGGTTTCGCTCCAGCATATCGTTCCCCCGACCGGGCCGTCTGCCCTCAGGCTTCTTTTGTCCTGTGGACTGATCTCCCGCAGGAGCTGCATTCACGGGACGCTGCTTATTATGATTTCCAAAGACCTCTAATCTTATTGCACCCTCGGAAATACCCGCTTCCGCGGCGATTTTTCCCACATAGGCATCCGCTTCCATAGGGCTCAGAGCCCGAAGGATGGCAGCAGATTCCTGCAGATAACTGATCCGGCCTTCTGTGGTCTTCAAATCTGTCTTCTTTTTGAGAAGATGAAGCTTGAAATCAACCAGCGGCAAAGCTTCTTCCACCAAACGGAGGAAAGCATCTTTCCCGCGAAGCTTAATGTAGTCATCCGGATCTTTCCCTTCCGGAATCATAAGAACCTTCGCCTTGCAGCCTGCGGCATAAAGGACATCCACACCCCGAAGGGCTGCCTTTTGTCCGGCGGCGTCAGCATCATAAGCAAGGACTACATTTTTCGTGTACCGCTTCAGCATAGCGGCCTGATTTTCCGTAAGGGCAGTACCTAAAGAGGCAGCTACATTCCGGATCCCATGTTGGTACAGAGAGATCACATCCATATAGCCTTCCACCAGGATCGCACAATCCTCACGGTTAATATCCTGTCTGGTAAGATTTAAACCATACAGGTTGTTTTTTTTCAAAAACACGGTGGATTCCGGAGAGTTCAGGTATTTCGGCTCATCGTCCCCCAGGGTTCGTCCGCCGAAGCCGATGACCTTGCCCCGTGTATTGATAATGGGGAACATGACCCTCGACCGGAACCGGTCATAATATTTGGTTGGATCCTTTTTTCCCTGGGAAATCAATCCCAGTTCCATCAGGGACTCTTCCGCAAAGCCTTTTTCCTTCAAATGGAGCCACAGGCTGTCCCATTCATCATCGGCAAAACCGATGCCGAACTTTCGCAAAGTCTCCACATCAAGCCCCCGCTTCATCATATACGCGTTGGCTTTGTTGGCATCCTTTCGGAATCGTTTATAGAAAAAAGCGGCAGCCTCCCGATTCATTTCATAAAGGGCATTCTTCTTCCCTTCCGAAGCGAACTGAGAGGTGTCCAGAGAAATTCCATATTGCTCCGCCAGCTTCTCTACAGCTTCCTGGAAGTCCAGGTTATGGTACCGCTGGACGAAACCGATCACATCGCCGCCTTCCCCGCAGCCGAAGCACTTATAGGTTTGGCGGGTTTCCGAAACGATAAAAGAAGGTGTTTTCTCATTGTGAAAAGGACAAAGTCCCTTGTAGTTACCGCCCGTCTTTTTCAAAACAACAACACGGCCGATCACATCAACGATATTGCACCTGCTTTTTATTTCATCTACTATGTTTTCACGAAAGGCCATGTTCTCTTACCCCAATCAGCCCCGAATAAGCGAGACTAAGCTTGGTTTCTTATTCTACAAAAAACGGCACTTTCCTTTATTTTTTATTTAAATATTTTTTTCCATTTTCAATCGGGCATACAAGGTCTTGGCATACCGTTCCGTCATGCCCGCAATATGATCCTTTACCAGCTCTTCCGCACCCCATTCCGGGATCATGACCCGGAATTCCTCCGGCAGCTGCTCAGGATTTTCCTTGTAAAAATCATAGAGGAAATGGATCATAGTGCCGATCTCTTCCAGATCCTCAACTTTTTTCACATCTTTATTGTAGTATACCCGCTCAAACATAAAAGCTCTCAGTTTATTCATGTAGAATAAACATTCGTCGCTCATGCGCAGCTTGTCCTGGCCATAGCTGTTTTCCACCAGATCCATGACCAAAGTGTGGATCCGGGCACCATGGCCCTGACCTAAAAATTCCGCACAATCGGAGGGAATATCGCTTTCCTGAATAATACCGCCCCGAACAGCGTCATCGATATCGTGATTGATATAGGCGATCCGGTCGCTGAAGCGAATGGCCTGTCCTTCCAGGGTAAAGGGGATCGTATCGCCGGTGTGATTCAGGATCCCATCGCGAACTTCTTCCGTCAGATTCATCAGCTTGCCACCGGCACGCCGTTCCAAATAATCCACGACCCGAAGACTTTGTACATTATGGCGGAAGCCGCCGGAATGGCACTGATCCAAAATGGATTCTCCGCTGTGACCGAAGGGAGTATGACCCAGGTCATGGCCCAGTGCAATGGCCTCTGTCAAGTCGTCGTTGAGTCCCAAACAGCGGGAAATGGTCCTTCCGATCTGGGCAACTTCCAATGTGTGCGTCAGGCGAGTCCGATAATGGTCCCCTTCCGGAGCCAGGAAAACCTGGGTTTTATGCATCAGCCGCCGGAAAGACTTGGAATGCACGATCCGGTCACGGTCTCTTTGGTAATCCGTACGCAAAGGACACTTCTCCTCGGGATTCTTCCGTCCCCGGGACTCTGCAGCCAAAGATGCAAAGGGAGAAAGGACTTCCCTTTCCCGTCTTTCAATATCTTCTCTGAGGATCAAATGACTCACCTCCTGATTTGCCGTCTCATTTTCCGTGGAAATAAGGGCCGGCTTATACAAGGAATTCACGAGCACAGGCTCGTGAATTCTGATAAAAATAATTCCGGATTATTTTATTTACATAGCCAAACCAAGGAGCAGAGAACATCCTGCGCCGAGAGCGATGGTAATAGGCAAAGTAATGACCCATGCAATGGCAATATTACCGGCTGTGTTCCACTTTACTGCACGCAGTCTCTTAGCGGTACCAGCACCCATGATGGAGGTGGTGATAACCTGAGTGGTACTTACAGGCGCACCGATAAAGGAAGCGCATTCAATTACCGCAGCGGCCGTAGCCTGTGCTGCAAATCCATTGGCAGGAGTCAGCTTGGTTACGCTTCCGCCCATGGTCTTCATAACTTTCCATCCGCCTACGGCAGTACCGGTAGCCATGGTGCAGGCACAGATGATCTTTACCCACAGGGGAACATCTGCATCCGCTCCGAGGAAACCGCCGGTAATGAGGGCCAGCGTGATAATACCCATGGTTTTTTGGGCATCGTTGTTTCCGTGAGAGTAAGCTACCAATGCAGCAGAGAAGATCTGCAGCTTGGAGAATACTTTATTTACCTTGTTATTGGGGCGATTTGCAAGGAAGTTGAAAATCACCTTCATGACAAGAAAACCTAACAGGAAGCCGACTACGGGAGAACAGAACAGAGGGATTACGACTTTGTTCAGAACCCCTGTCCAAATGATATGCTCAAAGGACATGCAGTAGCCGATGGTAGCACCTACCAAACCGCCGATAAGGGCATGGGAGGAGCTGGAGGGAATGCCGAAATACCAGGTGATCAGATCCCAGATAATGGCCGCGATCAAAGCAGCCAAAATTACATACTGTTCCAACTGGATATCCACCAGACCGCTGGAAATGGTCTTTGCAACCTTTTCCCCCATCAGGGCGCCGATCAGATTCATGGCGGCAGCCAACAGGATCGCATTCCGGGGAGTCAGGGCTCTCGTATAAACCGATGTGGCAATGGCACAGGCGGTATCGTGGAACCCGTTAATAAATTCAAATACAAGCGCAGCAATGATGACGCATAACAGAATCGTACTAAGCATGCTTCATGACCACGCCTTCGATAATATTGGCAACGCCCTCACAGGCGTCAATGGACTCTTCCAGAAGATCAAAGATCAGCTGCCACTTAATGATCTCCACAGGATCTTTTTCTTCCCGGAACAGACGGCTCATGGCGTCTCTGTAAACCAGGTCGCCTTCGTTTTCCAGGCGATTGACTTCGATGACCTGCTCCATGACCTTCCGATCCTTCTTCATATTGCCCAGGTGAGCAAACAAAACCTTCAATTCGTCTACGCTCTTGACAATGATTTCCGTCATAGCCTTTGCTTCAGGCCGCATGCTATGTACATCAAAAACGAGGAATCGGTTTGCAACTTCTTCCATAGAGTCTACGATATTGTCCATTTCTCTGGCAATATCGTAAATATCTTCTCTGTCGAAGGGGGTTACAAAAGATGCGTGAAGGGCTTCCAATACCTTATGGGCCTCTTTATCGCATTCCGTTTCCAGTTCCTTCATATGTTCCACTTTTCTGCGAACATCCACGTAATCCGTTACCAGTTCGTGAAAGAAAAGTGCAGCAGAACCAATATGTTCAATGGAATTCTGAAAAAGCTGAAAGAAAGTATCTTCTTTTTTTCTTACTCCGATCATCTTATCCTCCTGTTGAAAAAAAGAGTCTGAGACACACTAAAATGCATCCCAGACTCTATTTATGCGTGTTTCTGCAATTGATCGTGCATCAGCTTTGATTTCGCCTGGGGCTCGTCAGTAAACTGTATTACATTCCCATCTGCTTTGCTACTTCTTCTGCGAAGTTTTCTTCCTTCTTTTCGATGCCTTCGCCTACTTCGTAGCGGACCATTTCAACAACCTTGATGGCCTTGCCGATTTCCTTGGCTACGTTGTTTACATACTGCTCAACAGAGATTTCGCCGTCCTTAACGAACTTCTGTGCCAGCAGGCAGGTTTCCTTCAGTTCCTTCTTCAGGCGGCCAACTACCATCTTTTCAACGATGTCTGCGGGCTTGCCTTCGTTCAGAGCCTGCTGAACCAGGATGCGCTTTTCGCTTTCGATGTATTCGGGATCAACTTCAGCTTCGGATACGAAACGGGGATTCATGGATGCAACCTGCATTGCAACGTCCTTACCAACTACGGTAACTTCTTCAACAGAAGCTTCGGTTTCCAGACCTACCAGAACGCCGATGCGGCCAGCGCCGTGGATGTAACCAACGTATACGGTGCCGGGCTTGTTGCAGCAAGTGAAACGACGAACGTTCATGTTTTCACCGATCTTGGAGATCAGACCGTTCAGAGTAGCTGCTACGGATTCGCCGCCGTTGTAGGACATTTCCATGAATGCTTCCAGGTTAGCATCACCGGCATCCAGAGCCATGTTTGCCAGACCGTCAACGAATGCTACGAATTCTTCGTTCTTTGCTACGAAGTCGGTTTCAGAGTTTACTTCAACGATTGCTGCCTTCTTGCCGTCTGCAGAGAAAGCAACCTTTACCAGACCCTGAGAAGCAACACGGCCAGCCTTCTTGGCTGCCTTAGCCAGACCCTTTTCACGCAGGATCTCAATGGCCTTTTCCATATCGCCATCAGCTTCGATCAGAACCTTTTTGCAATCCATCATGCCTGCGCCGGTACGTTCGCGCAGTTCTTTTACCATACCTGCAGTAATGCTCATGGTTATTATCTCCTTTTGTACTTCTGGTTTCGAAAAACCTTAACGAGAGTTATTGATTATTCAGCGTCTGCGCGAGCTTCTGCAGCTGCTTCGCCTTCGTCATAGGATTCGCCCTGACGAGCTTCGATAACTGCGTCTGCCATCCGGCCTGCGATCAGCTTAACTGCTCTGATTGCATCGTCGTTTGCGGGGATGATGTAATCTACATCGTCGGGATCACAGTTGGTGTCAACGATACCGATTACGGGGATACCCAGGATCCGTGCTTCCTTAACAGCGATCTTTTCCTTCTTGGGGTCAACTACGAAGATTGCTGCGGGCATGCCGGGCATTTCCTTGATACCGCTCAGATATTTTTCCAGCTTTTCCTGTTCCAGGCGAAGCTTGGTTACTTCCTTCTTGGTGAGAGCATCGAAAGTGCCATCATTTTCCATAGCCTGAATGTCGTTCAGTCTCTTGATACGGGTTGCGATGGTCTTGAAGTTGGTGAGCATACCGCCCAGCCATCTTTCATTTACGAAGAACTGACCGCAGCGGCGAGCTTCGTCAGCGATTGCAGCCTGAGCCTGCTTCTTGGTTCCTACGAAGAGGATGGGCTTACCGGTTGCTGCAACTTCCTTCATGAAAGCATAAGCTTCATCGATCTTCTTTACAGTCTTCTGCAGGTCGATGATGTAGATACCGTTTCTTTCGGTGAAGATGTAGGGAGCCATCTTGGGGTTCCATCTCCGGGTCTGATGACCGAAATGTACGCCGGCTTCCAGTAACTGTTTCATAGAAATAACTGCCATTTTCATTTACCTCCTGGTTATTCATCCACCCGGTGTTCCCCGAAAGCACTTAGTTCAGGCACCAGTCTTCAAGTGGCCGGGTGTGCAGATTTGCCTTTCAACAACATAGAAAGGCAGTATGCAAAGGCATACCTGGATTACTATACTACATCAACCCCGTATTTGCAAGATAAAAAATCAAAACTTAGCGATTTTTTTTCAAACCGCAATTCCATTCCACGCTTTCCCGTTGTTTTTGTAGAAGTTACCGCTGTTGTGCAACGAAAAGGAGAAAACAATGTTCATATTCACAGCATACGTCAAAGACCCAAAAGATCTTCAGCAGCTGAAAAATCTTCTGCAGGAAATTTCATGGAAACCGTCCTGGAAATATCAACTGTTCACCAACTGGAGAAGTCTGCTCCAATATTACAGGGAGCACCCCTCGGATCTGCAGTTGGTCCTGATCGACATGGATGAGGATGCGGCACCGGCCGTCCAGAAAGCCAAAGAACTGTTTGCCATAGAGCCCAATGTCAGGATCATCTTCTGCGGGCCGAAGGGTACGGATATCCCGGCTTTGTACGAAGCAGATCACCTGTATTTTCTGTACCGCCCTTTCCTTCGAGAAAAGCTGGCAGCGGCCATGGAGAAAGGCGCACGAGCCCTGGGAAAGGGGATGCAGGAGCAGCTTCATGTGGTCAACCAGAAAGGGATCCATTCCCTCTCCAAGGACAATATCACATTCATCGAAAAAAACCGGCGGATGGTCCATGTCCATACAGGCGACAGCAGCTGCAGCTTCTACGGCAGGTTTTCCGAACTGGAACCATATTTAGACTCCCGATTCTGCCAATGCCATCAAAGCTACATCGTCAATCTGTATCAAGTCAGGGAGTTGGAACAGGAGTCCCTCACATTAAAAACCGGAGAACGGATCCCGGTCAGCAAGAACCGCAAAAAACTGGTGCGGACCCACTACGAAAAATTCATTCAGCAAAAACCCTATTGGCAAAAGCTGCAAAAGGATCCGCACAAATGATTTTTTTCGCATGAAAATCAGGAAAAGACCCAAAATATTCTTCATGGAAAAACAACTGACAAAATCCTTGGATGAAAACTTACGGATCCTGAAAAAGATCCTGGACCCCAATGAAGCGGTGCTGTTCCGCCCCTTCTGCAACCGAAAAGATCCTCGCAGACGCTTTTGCCTGATCTACATCGACGGCATGGCAAACAGCCGGATCGCCGCCGAAAACGTGCTGGCTCCCCTTATGGAGAAGGACTTGCCCCGGTCCGGGAACCTGGCACAGCTTCTGAAAGACTCCTTTATCGAAACCAGTGAGACCAAGATCACCGAAGACCTGGACAGCCTGCTGATCGAACTGTTTACCGGCAACGGGATCCTTTTGGTGGACGGCGATAGCCAAGGGCTGGCCGTAGGGATCCGAAACTGGACCCTGCGATCCATCTCCGAACCGGAAGGAGAAAAAGTGCTCCAGGGACCACGGGAAGGTTTCACGGAGGGGCTGGTTCTAAACCTGGCTATGCTGCGGCGAAGGATCTGGAATCCGGATCTGAAATTCCGCTTTATGAAAATCGGAAAGCAGACCAACTGTCGGGTATGCATGGTATATCTCGAAGGGATCGCCAACCCGGACATTATCGCGAAAATGGAGAGAAAGCTGAAGGAGATCGACATTGATGCGGTTTTGGACACCAATTATATTGCGGAGCTGATCCGAGGAAATCCCCTTTCTCCCTTTAAGACCACCGGAGCAACGGAGCGGCCGGACGTGGCAGCAGCAAAGATTTTGGAGGGACGGATCGTCCTGATGGTGGACGGCTCTCCCGTAGCCCTTACAGCGCCCTTTCTTTTTCTCGAATACTTTCAAACCAATGACGACTACTATTCCTGGTTTTACTTCGGAAGCATCGGGCGCATTCTGCGGATCCTGGGATTTCTGATCACTACCTGTCTGCCGGCCTTTTATTTGTCGCTGGTGACCTTTCATCAGGAACTTTTGCCCACCAGGTTTTTACTGAATCTGTCGTCGGCGAGATCCGGACTGCCCTTTCCTACTCTGTTTGAAATGATCCTCTTGATCCTGGCCTTTGAATTGATCCGGGAAGGAGGATCCCGAATTCCCTCAGGCTTCGGGCAAACCTTATCTATCGTAGGAGGATTGGTTTTGGGACAGGCTTCCGTAGAAGCCCAATTGGTAAGCATCCCGGTAGTGATCATCATCGCCTTTACCGGCATCACCGGACTTATCGTTCCGGCACTGAAAGGTCCCGTCATATTTATCCGCATCATATGGCTTCTTCTCTCCGCGGTTTTCGGCATCTTTGGGTGCTTTATCGGCATCATCACATTGCTGATCCACCTGTCCTCTCTGGACAGTTTCGGGATCCCGTACACCGCGGTTTTGGCCAAGACCATGAAGCAGAAAAGTCAGGACACCCTGATCCGGTCCCCCTGGAACCGCATGATCTTCCGACCGGAGAAAATCGCACCGAAGAACCGACGGAGGCAAAGGAGACCCTAATGAGAACTGTAATTTTAGTGCTTCTTATACCCGCCCTTCTTTTTCTGGGCGGATGCGATTCCGCAAGAGAGATCAACGATATGGCCATCGTCTCCGGAGCCGCCTTCGACTGGGATGCAGAGCAAGAAACCTACCGGGTGACTGCGGAGGTGGTAAACAGAGAAGCCGAACCGGGATCACAGGCATCTCCTCTCGTCATTGATGGAGAGGGAAAAACACCGGAGGAAGCTATGGCGAATCTGGATTTCAAAACCAGCAGAAAGATCCTTTGGAGCCATGCAAGAGTTCTTATTCTGAGCAAAGAAACAGCAAAAGCCGGTATTGCCCCCTTTGTGGAAATGGTCATGGCAGACAACTCTCTTCGTCTCTCCACGGAGCTGCTGATCGCGGACATGGATTCCGCTGAAAAGGTTTGGGAGATCACAACAGATGCTACGGAGATGATCGGATTCGACCTGGATGACATGATCCACGAAGCGAGGGAAAGCGGCGGGGTACCGAGCCTGCGGGCATACCATGCCAAAATGCTCCTGGAAACCGCAGGCCAGCCGGTGATCCCCATGATCGGTATGGATGAACGGGAAAACGCAGTTATTACCGGTGCCGCGATTCTGCAGGGGGATAAAATGGTTGGCAGCCTTTCCCGAGAGGAGGCGGAAGCACTATGCAGATAAAGCGTGTCCGTCAGGAATATCTGTCCCTTCTGTATTTCTGCGGACCCTTCCTGCTCCTGGGCACATATGCCCCTCCCGGCTCCGGTATGTGGGCCGAGGTATTGATCGGTGGCGGGCTTGCCATGATCCCTTTGGGATTATATGGGCTTCTGCTGAAAAAACTGCCCTGGACACTGCCCTTACGGATCGCAGCGGGATGCCTTGCGATCCCCCTTGCCGCTTTCTCATTAAAGGCCTTCGCGGAATTCCTCCACACCTGCGTTCTCCCGGAGCTCCCCCCATGGAGCCTCCCTGCAGTCCTCCTGGCCATGGCGGTTTGGGCCGCCATAAAAGGACAAAGAACTACAGAAGGCTTTGCCCGGCTGATCGGACCGGCGGTTCTCGTATTTTTTATCATCGTCATTCTGTCAGCAGCTCTGAAAATCGACCCCCAGTACCTATCTCCGCAAAAACCCTTTGTAGTGGAAATGTTCCGCTCCGGGATCCTTTTCGCCTGGCTGCTGTATTTTCTCCAGGGATTTGTCCTTATGACCGTATTGGCCAGCAGGAAGCCTTCGGAAGAAAATCCGGAAGGAAAGGATGATTTTTGGAAAAAAAGCAATGCCTTTCGGGAGATCGCTTTGGGAATGGCCCTGAGCATCCTGCTTATCGGAGGAAGTCTGTTGGCATCTGTTTTAGCGATGGGTCCGGAAGTCTTTGAAGCCCTCACCTTCCCCTTTTACTATCCGCCGGGGCTGGCCCGGGACACAGAGTATTTGGAGAGGATCGAGATCCTTTGGCTGGCCATTTTGTTTTTTGCGGAATTCGCAAGGCAGGCGACCCTGTTCACTGCCCTTCGAAAAATCTTCAAACCATAGAAATTTTCGGGATTCCCGCCGCTTTAGCACGCTAAAATCTCTTATGAAATTTTCAAAATATTACTGGACAAAAAATGGAATATGATGTAAAATTATTCCTGATGTTTAAAATGCAAATGGCCCGGTCTGCATCTTTGTTGGAATCGTCGACATTTCTCCCATTTTAAATGTTAAAAACAAATGCTTGTGTAAAACACGGAGGAAAGAAATCAATGGAAGACAAGACACTCGTATGTCAGGACTGCGGTCAGGAATTCGTATTCACCGCAGGTGAACAGGAATTCTACAAGGAAAAAGGTTTTGACAACGAACCCAAGAGATGCAAGGCCTGCAGAGATCGGAAGAAGAACGAAAGACGCCAGAGAGCTGAAAGAGAAAACTTCTAATTCCAATACAATGCAACCAAACCGGAAGATCGAAAGATCCTCCGGTTTTTCTTTTGCTTAAATTCCTCTGAGGAAAAGGCTTCGCAAGGCCCCCTGCGTTTTCCGGGAACCTCCGACGGAAGGTTCGAAGGGGATCTCCCCTTCTGTGGAAACGGAGCCCTCCGCCGGGGAAGACCTGTGGCTCTGAAACATGTGCTGTTCCTTTTCCTGCAGCAGCCGCAGAATGGATTCCAGCCCCATGTTTTGATCCAAAACCGCTTCCCGGATGCCGGGACTGTATGCCTGCCATTGCGGATCAGGAAAGATACAGTCGATCTCCTGCAGGAAACTGCACAGATTTCTCCGAAAGGAGGTCTCCCGGGAACCCAGGGGAACGTAGAGGATCCGGGGAGAACCCTCCTTTGGATGCAGAAAAACATGATCCGTGTCCAGAAGAAAAAGCTCCGGTACCAATAAATGATCCCGGGCTTCCATCAAAACGGTCACGATCCCGGACAGGATCCGCAGCAAATCCACGCATAACAATTCCTTCTTTGTTAAACAAGCTTTCAATGAGAGCAGATCCCGACAATCGTAATAAAGAACCGCCTCGCCCGCCCCCTCTATAAGCCGGGCAGGCGGGATCCCCGGACATATATGGCCGCATAAAACAGCCCGTTCATAATACAGCAGCTGACCGGAAGAAAGCTTTACGCCCACCTTCGGACAACCCATAGCTTCCGTATGAAAGATTCCATCCATATGATCATCCTTTCTGTTGATTCTTTATCGGCCACGGCCTACGGTTCGGACCGCAGACCGCCGCCGCAGATCTGACAGGGACTATATCCTTGATCCACCGCCTCCCGGGCCGTCATTTCCGCAACATACCGATCCACCTGATAACAGGACCTGCGGTGATAAGTTTCTCCGGCCCGTGGAAAGCAATAAACCCGGTTTCCTACAAGAAGAGACTGGGGTTCACAGTGGCTGCAGGGAGCATATTGCCGCCGCAGAGAATCTGTCAGGATCCGCTCCTCCGCGGAAACCTCTATGATCACGCAGCCGGCTTCATGAAAGCGCTCACCAGCCCGAGGAAACACATAAACCAACGAACTTCCCCGATCCTCTCGAAAAACAGCAAACCCTGCAGCGGGATTTCTTGCGGGAGCTCCGGTAAAGCCCCTCAGCAAAAGGTTCGATTCCAGAGTTGTATTTTTCGGGAAGTCCAAAGGCAGCGGGATCCGGCCCTTGCAAGTCACAGACAAACGGATCAGATCCTCCTGCCCATCTTCCATATATAGATATTGAAATTCTTTTATCCGCAGTCCTTCAACCCGATCCCCCTGTTCCGCCCGGATCCGGGAAAGTACACTTTCGGAAAAGGCGAACCTTGTCAGGAGGTCTTCTGCGGTCTCCGGCAATATCTCCGCGTCCGAAAGAAAGGCCCCTGCAGCCAATCGCTCACTTTCTTCAAGTAAGGAATGGAGGATCCCTTCTTCCGTGGCAATGAGACGGCTCAGACAGGCAAGAGCCAGCAAAGCCACCAGGAAAACCGGAAGAAATAGGGTGGTCTCCACCACAAGGGAGCCCTTTTTATTCGTCATAGCCCTGGGTGATGGCAAATGTACCAAACCGCTGTCCCCTCTTTCCGAAAAATCCGCTTCGCCGCACCACTTCGGCGGTAAACGCCACACTGCAATAACTGTCTTTCATAGCAAATCCGCTGTCGTGGGAAGCCTGCAGATTGATTTGGATCAGATCCATGATCCGAACCAATTTTGCCTCCCGGTCCGTCAAAAGAAGAAACAGAAACAGATAATTTTCATAGTGCAGTCCCCGGCCTTCGCCTTCCGCAGCCGATGCATTTTCCACCGTGCCCGAAAGGCTTAAAATCCAGCTTTCCCGGGTTTTAAACAAGGGGACCCGCTTCCCATCTTCCAGCCTCTCCATATCCTTTCCCGCCTCAGCGCCGGCCCATGCCAGAGCAATAACAAACTGTAAAATGGGAGCTGCAGGCCCAGGCAATATGGACGCTGCCAATGCCAGAGTTTCCTGATATTTGACCTCATCGGTGTAAATATGGATCAGGTTCAGAGCCGTTCTGAGGGTGATCAGCGAAGCCTTTGTCCGCTGATAGTTGGCATCATCGCTCATCTGCCCGAAAAGGACATACTCCCCTTCGTTTTGGAAATAGTGTTTCCCCTCGCCTTCCCGGCTCAGATGACTGTCAAAGTACCTTACTATGTATGTAGAGAGAAGAAAGTTTTCTTTCAGGTCAGCGGCGGCATTCTGCGCCGGGCTGCCGGAAAGGGAGAAAGCCATGCCCTTATCCACCTCTAAAAGACGGCTGGGCAAAATGGACATATATTCCTCGTTGGCAAGGACCCGGATCGTCTCATCTTCGAGGGATTCCTCCGGCCTAAAACCGGAGGGTTCCGGGAAAAGGGAGCCTTCCAGAAGCTCAGGATCTCCTGAGGAAAATCCGTTTATTTGGGATTGCAGCATATTCACTGCCCCAAGGGCATGTCCTTGGGCCTGCGCATAATTCTCCTCCGCATAAGCCAAGTCACCATCCTCCGAAGAGGAGGTCTCTTCCAGCAACCGTTTGGCTGCCTGAAAATCCTCTGCTAAACTGTCAGAAACCCCGATCAAATGATTGAGGGTGCTGATCTGCCCAAGCAACCCGGCAAGAGCTTCCCAGGACTGTGGATCCGTAAGAATGCGGCCTTCCATGTACTCCTGAATTTGAAAGGATACGGCTTCCGGTGAAAGAAGAGAACCTTCGGACAGGTTCCCTTTCACGGACTGCAGTTCCAGCCGCAGCAGATCCGCAGCCCCTGCACTTTTCGCAAATCCGGCCTCCCCATATTGACGGATCCGGGACTCTAACAATTCCTCGTTCAAACTGACTCCGAAAAGACCGTATTCCTGAAACAGTGCCCGGTCGTATTCCGCCAAAACGGACTGGGCAGCCAGCCGCAGGATCCCATCCGCGGTACTTCTGGCCGCATATCCGGCGGAAGCTTCCGCAAAGGTACCGGTGATCAGAACGAAACTGAGGAGGATCGCGGTCAGAAAGACGGAAGAAAAGCCTTTGCGGGAGTTAAGGTTCATAGACTTCCCCCTCCGTCAGCTTCGCTGACAGCTCCCCCGCAAGCGGGGGAGAGACTGCGCAACAATTTCACTTCATCAAAAGCTAAACTTGCTCCATTGGCTCGGCTTTCCACATGTTCCATAGCCTGGTCCCGAGCGTCTGTATAAAGCTGAATGTTCACCGAGAGAAGGCCGGTTACGGACAAGATCACCAAAGGCACGATCATGGCAGCCTCCACAAATGCGGTACCTTTTCGGTGCCGAAACCCCTTTAAAAATCGCTGTGCAGAAGATCGTAAAATGTTCCGTTTACAAAGCTGGTGATCTGTTCTTTGAAGATCAGTCCCAGCCCAATGGCGATGGCCACCAAAATGGCCACCTGCACCAACTCCATTCCTTTTTTGCTGTTTTTCATATTCCATTCCTTTCATTTTTCACCTACATGGACATCATGGCGGGCATGATGGTAATAAAGATCAGCACCAGCAGCTGGATCATCAAAGGAAAAACCATCTTAGTCTCCGCCTGGCGGCTCCATTCCTGGATCCGGGTCTTCCGGCTGTTTAAAAGCAGCTCCCGTTCCGCTTCCAGTTTCTCTCGAAGAGAACTTCCCTTCTGCATACTGTGGCTGAGAATGGCGGAAAACCGCATGAGTTCCCGAATTCCAAGCCCTGCTGCAAAGTTTTGAAACTCCCGAATAAAAGAAGCATTACTTTCCCTGACCCTGGACTGCAAACGATACAGCTCCCGGTACAAAGGTGCAGGCGGTTCATCCGAAAAATCCGGAGCTCCCTCTTCCGCAAGCCGTTGCATAGCAGAAGACAGCACCAAACCGCTGTTTAAAAGAAGCAGCAGCCGATCCACAAAATCCGGGTAATCCCGCAAAATCCACTCCTTATCGCGCCGGATCTCCTTTTTCGGGCCGTCATACCGTTTCATATAAATGATCAGAAACCCCATGATCCACCCAAAAGCAAGCAGCCCCCAAGGACCCTCGCTTTCCGAATAAGAGCCGAACAGACAGCACAGAAGAAACAGCCCGCCAAATCCGAAAAAAAGGCTGAGATAAGCATTTTTTGTACGTCTGCGGAACCTATAGATCTTATGTTCCCAGGACGCAGCGCCGAAGGTTTTCGTATAGAGTTCCCGGAAAACTGCAGGCCGGCCCTGAAGCTGGTCCGAAACGATCCGAAAAAAACATTTCAAGCGAAAAATCATCCCTTGTCACCGGTGAGCCAAAGGCTCCAAAGCCCGGCAGCAGTAAGACCGATCAAGGCACCGGTCATACAGATCCGCCCAACCACAGTCTCGTACATAACGGACAGATAATCAAAGGCCGTAAGCCGCAGAAACAAAAGAACCATCAGAGGCATCAGAGTCAGAAGTACCGACTCCATCCGCTTTTGGGCCGTAAGGACCCGAAGCTCCCGGCGCAGGTCGATCCCCTCCACGAGAAGGTCCGCTGTCCGCCCAATGACCCAGGGCATATCCCCACCCATCCGGCGGCAAAGGGAGCAGATTCTGCTGAACCGGAGGATCTCCTCGATACGGCTTCGTTTCCCGAAACTGACCAAAACCTGATCCACTGGAACCCGGCTCTCCCGAACCTCTAAGGTCATGCGCCGAAGCTCCATACAGATCAAAGCCTTTTCCGGGTAGATCAGCCGCAAATTCTCCCGAGCCTCCTCAAGAGCATGATCCAGCTGGCGCCCGGAAGCGGTGGAAGCCGAAAGAGAATACAGCAGATCCCGGAATTGCTCCCGAAGCTGCCACCGACGCTTCTCCGCCCGATACCGGCAATAAAGCACTCTAATGGGAAGGGCACCTGCCGAAAAGCACAAAGCTGCCCACAGATGGTTATAAAACAGAAAAGCAGCGCCGGCGGACAATCCGCCCCCAATGGAAAAGATCAGGACGGATTCCAGCAGACCCGGTTCGTAAAGGTCGTAATTGATCCCTCTCTCCGGTACGTAATCCCCCGCAAATTCATCCCCAACAGAAACAGGTTTTCGAATCATAGTCCACCCCCTGCATCACCAGCTTGTCCCGATTCCGAAGCTCGTTTCCCGTAAAAACCAGCCCATTGTTTTGTTGATACTTAAATATGGTATTAATTAAAAACTTTCCTTCGGATAAACCTTGAATTTCTGCGATTTCCAGAACTTTTCGGCTTCGGTCCGGCAACCGCCCAAGATGGACGATAACGTCGATGGCAGAGGCGATTTGCCCCCTTACAGCCTCGATCGGAAAGTCCGCAGCCGTAAGATACATGGCCTCCAAACGGGAAAGCATCCCTTCGGGCGAATTGCCGTGACCCGTGGATAATGACCCGTCATGGCCCGTAGACATAGCCTGGACCATATCCATCACTTCCGCCCCCCGAACCTCTCCCACAATGATTCGATCCGGCCGCATCCGGAGGCTTGCACGGATCAGCTGACGCAGAGTGACCGCCCCTTTTCCCTGGGCATTTCCGCTCCGGGTCTCCAGCCGCACGATATTTTCCACGGAAGCGATCTGCAGCTCCGCGGACTCCTCAATGACGATCAGCCGCTCCTCTTTCGGAATGTAGTTCGAAAGCACATTGAGGAAGGTCGTCTTTCCGGAGCTTGTCCCGCCGGAAATGAAAATGTTATACCGAGCCTGCACCAGCATCTTTAAAAAAGCTGCAGCTTCCGGCGTTATGGTTTCCCATTCCAGCAGATCCTCCATATTGATCCGGGTCCTGGGAAACCGCCTTATATTTAAAATCGGTCCGTTTACCGCCACATTGGCATAAACCGCACTGAGCCGGGAACCGTCCTCCAAACGGGCATCCACAATAGGATTCAAATCGTTGATCTCCCGATGGACCCGGGCAGCCAGTCTTCGGATCACTTCCTCCAGATCCTCCCGGCTGTCAAATCGCAGATCCGTACGCAGGATCCTGCCATCCCGCTCGATAAAAACCGTGTCCGTGCCATTGACCATGATCTCATTGACCGCTTCATCCTCGGCTAAAGGCTGCAGAATATCCAACGATCTTCGGGTCACATGAAAAACGGTCCGCACAAGAGCCTCTTTTTGCCGATGGTCCAGCAAAACAGCCTCCTCACAGCCTAAAACCAGTTCCTCGATCAGCTGAAAAGCCTCCTCATCGGAGACCTCGGTTTCCAGCGAATTGATGGCCGACCGGGCGGACTGGATCAACTTCTTTTCCAGGGTTTTCTCCCACTCCTTCCAGGATCTCTGCAATCGTTCTCACTCCCATTCCAAACCCTCTGCTGGGGTCGATACACCAATAACCGTCCTGAATAAAAAAGCTGTCCGGATCATTTTCGATCGGGATCTCATCCGGTTCCAGAAGCTGTTCCGGAGTCCAAAAGTTCCGTACAGGAACCAGCTTGTCCGCCAGGGGCTCTCCCCCGCTTTGCAGCAGAAAATTTCGGATCCGATCCGTGCGGACCCGATCCGGCAAGGTACCATCTGTAAGGCAAAATAAGCTTCGGCACAGATCCGCCAAAACCGGAAAATTTCCCGTCACAGACTCCCCAAAATCCAGCAGAACCCAATCATACCGACTTCGCCCCCAAATGTCTCCTAAAAGGACGGTAAGGTCCTCAAAAGCCAAACTGCGAAGCGCATTGGGTCCGGATCCAAAGGCAAAGGTCTCCACCCCGAAAACATTCCGCAGCAGAAAGGGCTCCAATGACGCCGCCCATTCCCGGCGGTTGTCAGAAAACAGGTAATATAAATAATCACCGAAGGGCCGAACCTCCGGATCCCGAAGGAAAAACAGCTCCGTAAGGGGCCATTCCTCAAGGCTGAGGTAAAGTACCTTTCTTCCATAATAAAAGGCCAGCTCGTTAGCCACCGCTATGGCAGCCGAAGTCTTTCCCCTTCCGCCGAGAAAGCCTGCGGCAGCAGCCTTTGCGAGGTCCAGTCCGGGAGGCAGACCGACACCATGATCCCGGCACAGAAACTCCAGTTCCGCACCCAGCCGGTGCACTCCCATATACTTGTACAGAACACAGGGGCCCTCCCCCGGATCGGACCCTGAGGAAGGACCTATAGGGTCGTCGGAAAGATACACGATTTTTCCCGGAAAATCCTCCGGCAATTCCGGGAGAAGATCCGTGACCAGCAGATCCGCAGAATCCATCGAAGCTTCCGCAAAACCGGGAAACACACCTATGGAAAATCGGGGATATCCCTCTCCCAAGGCCATCCCCAAAGCTTGTCCATATGCTTCCTCTTTCGTGACCAGAACCAGCCGGATCTTTTCCATTTTTATACTCCGCTTCAAATTTATGTAACAATTTATTACAATACTACCATATTATTCCAGCACCATCAACCCGTCATCGTTCGACAAATTTCGACAAAGCCTATTCCTCGGACCCGTCAAAAATAATGATATCTTCCCCGATTTTTCGAATGGAAGCCCAGGGAAGCTGACGAAATTCCTCCCCGTAGCCGAAAAAGCCGCGGCCGGAACCTTCTTCCTGTACCAACACAGCCCGGATCTTTCCGGAACGACCGTCGAAAAGCAATTCCGCATCGCCAAGTTCTCCGTAACGGGCACCTCTGACCACATCCACGATTTCTTTTTCACCGAGTTCGGAAAGTCTCATAAATTCCCTCCTGAAAGGCAAGAATAAAAGCAATAAAATAAGGGATCTGCGTCGTTTGACAGATCCCTATACTCTATGAAAAACAGGAGGCTTCCATGACGAAAACCAATATGGAGTTTACACGTGCCATGAAAATGGAGGAAGAACCGGAAGAAAAAGAACCGGAAAAGTGCAAAGAACAAAATAATGAAAGTAAAGTTTCCCAAATCAGCCAAAACATCGACAATTTCGGCGTGATCAACAATGCCTTTGATTTCAGCAGTCCCATCCAATATCTGACCATCATCGGCAGTATCGAAGGCCACACGGTTTTGCCGCCCCAGGATAAAACCACCAAATACGAACACATAATTCCCCAATTGGTGGCCGTAGAGGAGAATCCGAATATAAAGGGTCTCCTGACCATTTTAAACACCGTAGGGGGCGATGTAGAGGCCGGATTGGCCATTGCAGAACTGATCTCTACCCTTTCCAAGCCTACCGTCTCCCTGATTTTAGGCGGGGGTCACAGTATCGGCATCCCCCTGGCCACAGCCAGTAAGTATTCCTTTGTGGCGGAAAGTGCCACCATGACCATGCATCCCATGCGCATGTCCGGCCTGGTCATCGGTGCCGAACAGACCTACGAATACTTCCGGCGGATGCAGGATCGGATCGTAGACTTTATCGTCCGGACCTCAAAAGCCAGCAAAAAGACCGTGGAAAAACTCATGAATGCCACCGACAACATGGCCAACGATGTGGGCACCATCCTCTACGGGAAAGAAGCCGTACAGATCGGCCTTATCGACGAAGTCGGCGGACTGGATAAGGCGCTGGGGAAGCTGAAAGAGATGATTGGGTGACAACGGTGGCCCGGAGGGCCGGAGGGGTTGCATAAAAAAACAAGGGACGGATCTCTCCGTCCCTTGTAATTTAGGTTCAGTTATTCAGCATCATTTGCTTCGCAGTAGCGCATGAGGATGGCTGCTACCTGAGCTCTGGTGGCTTCACCCTGAGGTGCCAGGGATCCGTCGCCCATGCCATTGATGAGGCTCTGTCCTACGGCCCAATTCAGTGCGGGGATGGCGTAGGAGCTGATGGCTGCTTCATCGGGATAGCCGATCAGGTTTTCTTCCAAAGTCAGAGATTCCAGACCCTTGTACTGTGCGTAGCGGAAAAGGATGGTTGCCAGCTGTTCGCGGGTAATGTCATCCTTGGCTCCGAATTCGCCGCTGGTGTAGCCGGTAACGATCTTGTTTTCGGCTGCCCATGCAACTGCGTCGGAGTACCATTCGCCGGCGGCTACGTCAGAGAAGCTGCTGTCGGATACTGCGGGGGAACCTTCCAGTCTCCAAAGGATGGTTACGATCATGCCTCTGGTGGTGGTGGCATTGGGGCTGAACTTGTCAGCTGCAGTACCGTTCATCATGCCCTTGTCGTATACATACTGTACAGCACTTGCGAACCAATCGGTGGCTGCTACGTCGGTGAAGATCTGATCTACGGGAGTAACTTCAGGTTCTTCAGGCTTTACGGGAGGCTTGGGTGCAGGAGCTGCGCCGCCACCGCCGCCCATGGATACGGTGTACAGAACAACGGATCCGGCAAGATTTTCGTACTTGTCAGCATCGTCGGGAGTAAACAGCCACTTATAAGAAGTATTGGCCTTTACTACGGTGCTCAGAGGCAGAGGAGTCATTCCGTCTGCAGCTACCCACTTTACAGTACCCTGCATGTTGGTAACACCCATGTCGAGAGCCAGATTTGCATCTGCTAAAGTCTTGCCTGCTGCGGTGATCTCGTCATAAGTAACGCCTACTTCGGGAGTTGCCTTTGCGATAGCCAGCAGGATGGTGCCGGAACCGGCCTGTGCTGCGGTTTCTGCGGTAGCAGGCTTGTTGTACTTAATGGTTACAGCATACTTACCGGGAACGGTAGGTGCGGTGCTGGAGGTAGTACCGGTGGCCAGGTTAGTGTAAGATTCTACCGTGTAGTTTTCTGCATCCTCTACATCTTCCATCAGCAGATCTTCAACAGTAGTACCGTCCAGATCTTCCAGACCCAGTTCGGTATCACCGACTCCGATGGAAACGATTTCTGCATCGGTAATATCCAGAACCAGAGATACCTTATCTACGGTGTAGTTTGCATTAGCGATAGTGAACTGAATGTCGCTGATCGTCTTAGTACCTACAGCTGCATCTGCGGGAGTAATGATCCGCAGAGCACCATCCACAACTTCTACGGTGATACCGTCGGGTGCAGTGTAAGTGATGTCGGTCACTTCTTCGGTCATGCCGAATTCAGCGGGATCCACATCCAGCATAGCATCCTTGCCTACGGTCTTGCTCAAGCTGTACAGAGGCATTCTTACCTTGTTGATGGTGAAGCTGGTGAGAGAACCGTCTTCTGCTTCTGCTGCCAGAGCGTAGTTTTCGGTCCATGCTTCGTTCAGAGCTGCAGCCAGAGCGTAAGTGCCTGCATCTACGGGCTTGTCAGCTTCGCCGCCGTAAGTAACGTCGATCACGGGAGCTTCGCCTGCGGCTGCGCCGCCGATCACTGCGTATACATTGTAGTCTGCAGCGCCGTTGTAATCGTAGGAAGCGCCGGGAACGGCTGCCAGCTTCCAGGTCAGGGTTGCCTTGTTGATCTTGGCAGCTTCGGTGAGCTTGTAGTCCTTACCGTTGGTCAGAGTGTAATTCTTTGCGGCATCGCCCTTCAGAGTTACATTTACGGTAACATCTACGTTTGCGTCGTCAGCATTCTTATCGGGGAATACTGCGGTGGCTTCGAAATCGGTATCCTTTACCAAGTCGCCGCTTACACCGGGGATGGTGATGGCGGTGATGGCAGCGGATGCGGTTCCGTCATAAGTCTTATCGGTTACGGTCACTGCGGAAATTGCAGTTTCCTTCTTGGTGATGGTTGCACGGATGTCAGCGGTCAGTCCGTCTGCCAGTGCATAGTTGGAATCTGCAGCCAGTGCATCGGGAGTGAAGATGACCTTAGTGGCATCGGTGTTTGCGCTGTCGAATACAGCATTACCGGTGAGAGTCAGTTCCGTGTCTTCGCCTGCCAGTGCGGATGCCTTAACATCCATGGATACTGCACCCAGATCCTTGGTACCGTCGTAAACCTTGGTGATGGCTTCGCCGGTGTACTGCAGGTCTGCAGCGGTCAGAGTCTTGGGAGCTACGGTTACAGTACCGGAGTAGACCACCTGTTCGGGATACAGGTCAGAACCGAACATCAGCTTCCAGGAGTGTTCACCCTTTGCGGGATACTTGTCATAGTCATCGCTGCCGTCGATAACAAACCACATTCCGCCATTGATGGGATTGCCATCGGGATCGAATGCGTAGATATCATAATTGTCAGCAAGGATTTCATTCCAGCTGTCGCCGTATACAGGATTTTCCTTGATCTTAAGCATCAGCTCCAGAGTTGCGGGAACATAGCCCTGTCCGGGAATGTATACTTCGTAGGAAATGTTCTTAGCGGTTACAGTTACAACCAGGTTATAGTTATTGTAGTTGGTGCTCTTGATGGGCAGAGTTACGGTGGTAGCAGTATCTTCTGCCTTAGCATTTGCCTTGATCACCAGCTTGCCATCTGCCAGAGCGGCGGAGGTTACGAAGCTGTTGTCAGCGATGGTTACATCGCCAACCAGAACTGCACCTGCGGGCAGAGTCAGAGTCACGGTCTTGCCCTCGCTTACGGTTCCGTCAACGGGAACGTTTACGCTAAGTTCCTTGGCACCGGTCCAGTCAGCCTTTGCGATGGACGCGGCGACGGTCAGGTTACCTACGTTTGCAAGCTTGTAGTTGCCTGCATCCGCACCGGTCAGACCGTTCAGTCTGATGGCTGCTGCATCGGTTCCTACATCGGTACCTGCGAAAGCAGTGAAGGTGTAAGTTGCGGTAACGTCGTCACCTGCCAGTGCATCGGTTGCCAGTGCACCGGTCAGAGCTGCATCGCCAATAGCGGTGCTGCCGTCATAGGTCTTGGCATACTTCAGGTCACCAGCAGTTACGGTCAGAGCCTTCTGGGTGATCCGTGCGGAAATGTCATAGGTCAGACCAGCTTCCAGTACATAGTTATCATCAGCTGCCAGTGCATTGGGAGTGAAGATGACCTTGTTAGCGGTGGCTACATCTGCGCTGTTGAATACGCCGGTACCTTCCAGAGTCTTGGTTCTGTCGCCAGCAACCAGACCGGAACGTACGGTAACGGTTACGTCACCAAGGTCAGTGGTGCCATCGTATTCTTTGGTAATGGTACCGCTGTAGTACAGGTTTGCAGCGGTCAAAGTCTTGGGAGCTACGGTTGCAGTGCCTTCCAGTACCACTTCATCGGTGTAGGAACCGTCGGTGGCGGTGAAGAGCAGCTGCCAATCATGGGCGCCCTTGGTGGGATATGCATTTGCATCTACGCTGAGCTTGTAAGTACCGGCTACAGCACCGTCGGGACCTTCGGCGTAGAAGCGAGAGGTCTTCATGCTTACGATCTGGCTCCATCTGTCGCCGTATACGGGCGCAGCCTTGATGGTCAGTGCCTTTTCTGCGGTTACAGCATCAGTGAAAGCAGCATCCATGAAGAAGTCGATATCCTTGGCGGTTACGGTTACCACCAGGTTATAGTTATTGTAATTGGTGCTCTTGATAGGCAGAGTTACGGTAGTAGCAGTATCTTCTGCCTTAGCGGTAGCCTTGATCACCAGCTTGCCGTCTGCCAGAGCAGCGGAGGTTACGAAGCTGTTGTCAGCGATAGTTACGTCGCCAGCCAGAGCTGCGCCTGCGGGCAGAGTCAGAGTGATGGTCTTGCCTGCGGTTCCGTCAACAGGAACGTTTACGGAAGCGGTAGTTGCGCCGGTCCAGTCAGCCTTTGCAATGGAGGCCAATACGGTCAAGGTGCCGGCATTGGTCAGTCTATAGTTACCAGCATCCGCACCGGTGAGGCTGTTCAGACGGATGGTAGCGGAAGTAGTACCTACATCGGTACCATCAAAAGCAACGAAGCTATAAACAGCGAAAACTTCGTCGCCGGGTAAAGCGTTAGTACCCAGGTTTCCGGTTGTAACAGCGTTGCCCTCCGCCTTGCTGCCATCATAGGTCTTGGCGTAGGTCAGGTCGTTTACAGTTACGGTCAGAGCCTTCTGGGTGATCCGGCCGCTCAGGTTCAAAGTAATGTCATCTGCCAGTACATAGTTGGTGTTGGCAGGATTTTCGTCATCAGCAGTGAATTTTACGGTCTGAACACCGGCATTCTTGCTGGAGAAAGTAACCGTTCCGGGAACCTTAAAGGAAGCATCGTTGTTCTTCATAGAGGAAGAATAAACGGGTACGTATACGGTTTCACCATAAGCGGTATTACCGTCATATTCCTTTTCAACAGATACGCCACGGTAATCCAAATCGGAAGCCTTCAGTTCCCAGGGAACTACCATGAGATTATTTATAGCGAATACTTCGATATCGGTATACTTCTGTCCGTTGATGGTGCCGTTGAACAGCAGAGCCACATCATGCTTGCCCGCGGAGGGATAAGCGGAAGCATTCATAGCCGCACCGTCAACTTCCCAAGTGTACTGAGCATCGGTGCAAGTGAAGTCGCCTACCTTTGCCACGATATTCTTATCGTTGCCGATAATGTCGCTCCACTTCATGCCATAGGTGGGTTCGCTTTCCAGCTTAATACCATTGCCGGGAGCAACGGCTGCGCCTGCAAAGCTGAAGGCTACATCTACCATTTCTACATTGATGATACCCGAAACTTCAGCACCTAAGTAGTTTTCGGTACCAGTGAAATTATAGCTGATCTGTGCAGTATCGCCCTCGTTCAGCTTCTTCAGAGCTGCCTGGATGAGAATCTTACTGGTCTTTCCATCATAAGAGTAAGTAACAGCACCGGTTGCCAATTCATCGCCAACACCCTTGATCGCAACATCCTTAAAGGTGCCGATTCCAACCGCTACCTTCTGATTCTTATCGGTAATATCCGTTACATCTTCGCAAGGATTGATCTTTGCAATGGTGGTAACGGTAGCAGTATTACCGGTTTCAAAGGTATACCATTCCTGGCCTCTTTCGGTCAGGGTGAAGATGGCATCCAGGTCATAGGTCCCTACATTCTTGCTGGGGAAGAGGTCGGGATCATAGAAGAAGAATATTTCCTCGCCTTCACCGAAGGGATAGAAGGTGTCGCCCTGCATGCCGACAGCCTTCAGATAGCCATTTGCAGCGATTCCGGTATGTCCATCATAATCCTTGTCTTCCACTTCGAAGAAAATGTTTTCCTCCGTAATGGTGTAAGGCTTTACCGTTACCTGAACAGTCTTAAAGCTCTTGGCATATTCATCGGTTTCGGATGCGGAAACCACGATGGTTGCAGTACCGGCCTTCCGGATGAGAATTCCGCCGAGGCCATCTACACCAACAACACTATTATCGCTGGACGCATACTCAAGAGTACCATTACCGATTTCGAGGGAGGCACCAACATTCAGGCCGGTGTCACCAAAAGTAAATTCGCGGGTATCATCAAAGACCACGATCTTCTGTGCATCTTTGTCAGCAGTCTTGGGGAAAGTTACATTAAAGGTCAGAGTAGAGCCATTTGCAGCAACCTGAACCTTGTTTGCCGCAACATCACCGAGAACAGCAACAGTTGTACCATTTGCAAAGATATAACCAGCTTTGGCGGTCAGGGTTACAGTTGCAGTGTAAACCGTGTTCTGTGCGAACTTATCACCTACAGCAGGAGACCAGGAAATGGTACCAGTGTACTGATTGGTTTCAGCAACAGCAGTATCAGGAGCTGCGTTCTTTACGGGAGCATCAATACCGGTAACATCGATGGTACCGGAGATTTCTTCAATTACAGCAACACGAGTAGACTGGAGTTCACCGGTTACGGCAACACCTTCGCCACTAAAGGACATTGCATAGGAATTGCTTTCGGTGTCAATTTTAATTACAGCAGCACCAATGGAAGCATCGTCCTTGACCCGGAAAGTTGCCTTAATGATATCAACAGAAACAGCTTCTGTGGTATCTGCCATAGCCATGGATCCTACGGAAATAAAACCGGCAGTAGAGTGATCCGTTGCCATCATCATTTCCATAGCAGCATTGGGAGCCGTGTAAACAGGATCCCCTACGAGTTCCAGTCGGGTGCTGTCATAGGTAATGTTACCATCATAACCAGACAGTCCTGCGGAAGCCTCCATTCTCAGTGCCACTTCAAAGGTTTCCCCAGCTTTGTAGGTTACCTTTTCGGGCATGATCAGGTTCTGTGTGGCAGTTTCACTGTCAGCAAAAACAGCTGCAGGGAACAATGCGATCAGCATCGCTACCACGAGAACCCAGGCCAGTGTTCTTCTTTTCATGCTTTTAACCTCCTGAAAAATATCTATCGTTTTGCTTCGTATTACTTATCAACGGGGAAAGTAGACCCGCTCTTGTAACGAAGAATGTTTACAGCATCAGTGGAGTTTGCCTTGTTGTCACCATTAATGTCAGCCAACAGCTTCTGATAACCAGTAAACTTTGCACCATTTCTCAAAGTCTGTACCGCATCGGTGGAGTTGATCTTACCATCCTTGCTGACATCTCCGTAGTTGTACAAGGCAACCGCGTCCAGCTCAACCGCAGAAGTACTTACCGTAACGGATTCTTCATAAGGTGCGAAGTGAGGCTTTTTAACGGCGAGGGTATATTTTGCCGCAGATACGGTGTTGAAAGCAAAGGTTTCAGCCGTTTTCTTACTGGTGGTATTATCCACAATATTACCGCCGGCGACCGTCAAAACCGCGGAGTAAGAAGCGGAGGCTCCGCCCTCTTTGGTCAGGGTAACGGTGGTATCACCGGTTCTCCATGCAGCAGTGTTGGAAGAAGCTGCAACGGAACCGCTTACGGTTACGCCGGGAACGCCCTGAAGGTAACCCAGATAAATAGGACTGGCGATTCCGGTTCCGGTAATGAAAACCTTGTTGTAGAACTCACCGGTCGCGGGAGAATACTCTCTGGGAATAAAACCTTCCGTGGATCCAACGCCGCTGAAGCTTACGCCGGAATTATCGGATGCGGTCTGGTCGATATACATGATATCATCCGCGGTAAAGGAAGGCATATCTTCATCATTGTCCGTATCCTTTACGATCAGAAGAAGGTACTGTCCTTCCGGAACAAAGGCTACCCCCTTCCCTTGCAGGAATTCCGCGGCAACATTGACCGAATAGGTATAATTTCCGTTGCTTTCTGTATAGTCGATCTGACTGCCTGCACCGAATGCCGTCATGGGAACCACAACCATGCACAGTGCCAGAAGAACAACTAAAAGTCTTTTTACTCTTTTCAAAATTCTTCTCCTCCTTCCGATTTATACGAAGTCTCGCAGCAAGGGAGACATCACTAAGAGCCAATCGTTCATAACGATTTGTTCCGTTTCCCCATTCAGATCCCAGGGGGCAGCAATGGGGGCGATGATGACCAACCGATTGGTGTTTTCCCACTCTACATCGCAAGCCAACGCTTCGGCGATGCAGCGGATGGGAACGAAGGTCCGCCGTTCCACGATCTCCGCGGGAGCATCCTGGGTGTATTTCACGCCGTTTACCAGATAGTGATCCGCACCGATGGGAACCTGGATCACCTTATCGCCCTTTTTGACCGTGGCGGTTCGGGTATCGTTGTCCCAAAAGACGTCGGCACCCAGGCTTTCGGAAATGTACCGAAGAGGAACCATGGTCCGGCGATTCTTGATATAGGGAACCACATTCTTGTTGTCCCGATCGATCCAGGTAAGACCGCCCTCTTTCACCGCAGCGTAATTACCGATTTGAAGACCTACTGTACCGGCATTCCGTTGTTCCTTGGTGAGAACCGCAGGTTCGGGGGTTGGCTCTATGGGATCCGGTGCAGGAGCAGGCGCCGCAGTGCCATTGGCAACAGTGATCTTTCCTTCCTGAACCTTTCCGGTTATCGCAACGCCCTCCAAATTAAAGGCCATTGCGTATTTTGCATTATCCGTGTCGATCTTAATGATGGCATCGCCTTTGGGAGCACCGGACTTCACTCGAAAAGTAACCTTGATAATGTCCGTTGTCGCAGCGGCGTCCGTATCCTTCATAGCCATTGAGCCGGTGGAAATAAATCCGGCAGAAGAATCGGAAACCATCATCGCTTCCATAGCAGCATTCGGAGCTTTAAAAACAGGCTCCCCGACTACCTCGAGCCGGCTGCTGTCATAGGTAATATTACCGTCGTAAGCCGAAAGACCTGCAGAAGACGTCATCCGAAGGGTAACATCAAAGGTCTCTCCGGTCTTGTATTCCGTCTTTGACGGAAGCACCAGTTCCTGTGATGCGGTCTCCCCTGCCCCAAAGGCCGCAGCCGGGAACAGCGAGATCAGCATCATGGTGACCAAGAGCAATGCGACAGCTCTTTTCTTCATAAAATCCTCCTTTAAATCGGGAGAGATCGGGCCTGCCATGTCCGAAAAAAGGACAGACTCCGCCCACTATATTTATTCTATAGATTATACACCCGAAAGCATATGAAAGTCAAAGATTTGATAAAATTTTCTACACAATTATCGCTCCCTCGAAACAGAGGAAATAATAAAGCTGGCGATCATTTCA
>SVCV01000002.1:41354-50480 GCA_015058185.1 Clostridiales bacterium
AATAAATTCCGCAGCTGTTGGGGTGCAGGACAAGGGATAATATGACAAAAACCAACGAAAAAAGTTCTTATCGACAAAAATAGGCAAAAACAGGCGATATCGGACAGAATTTAGCATATATTTGTATGTTTATACCCTACCCCGTTTAGGCAACGACTATTGCAGAAGAGGAACCTTACTTTCGACATCGCAATAAAAAGACCGCCTACCGAAAATCGGCAAACGGTCTATGTATCATAATTACTTTTAAAACAAAGTTCACATGTAAAAGAGATGTTTACAAAAAACGGATACAGTTGCCCCAATAAAGGTTTCAGTAGTTGCTGCACACCATTTTGCGGCTTCCAAGAACACCTCTGCTTCTAATTTACAAAACGAAAAGTCTCCAGATTTTTCACAAACCGTCACTTGAGCTCTGCTTGAAATATTGCCTCACTATCCGCAACAATTTTTCGATGTTCAGAATCTGTCAAATTATCAGTCTTTCGAGATGTCGCATTATCTTTTAATGCAAGTTCCCACAAATCTGCAGGTTCTATTTTTACCGAATAATTAGTTGCAGGTTTGGGGCGGGCACAGATTCCGGACAGATCCCCACTAAAGCCTACAGTTCCGGCTTTTGGGAATACTAAGTATGCACAACCAGCACACTCCCCAGAATTTGTATATAGTTTTGCTCTAAGAGCACCATCGATACAAATCGATTTGTCATTTTGCTTCCAAGATGTAAAAACGGTAACTGCTCCGGTTTGTTCATCTACTTCGATTTTTGTATTTCTCAATCCAATTAATGAGTATAAAGTTGAGGGTGCCCAAGATAAAATCGCCTCATACTTTTCCTGAAGTTTTGACATTGAAAGCGCTTTCGGACTTTTGCGTTCTGCTTGGTTGGCCAAGTCTTGATAAAATGCGTTTTGCTTTGCGCCCCATTCTCTGCGAGCAGCATTTTCAGCATTAATTCTTGCGTTGTCTTGAATCGCATTTGCAGCAGTTACAATTCCCGCAGCAGGTCCAGCGATGCCTTCTGCAATTCCACCCAAAATCGCCCAATCTTTTTCCTTTTCTTGGTATACAGATTGCTGCATTATAGTGCCAAGCTGACGCATTGCGGCAACGCCTTCCTGATACTTCCTAGCATCATCTTCGTCCATCTGGTGGTATTTTGACAAACCTTCCATATGAGCAAGTCGTTTTTCATCTTCCTCCCTTTTGATTTGTTCATCTAACTTTTTCTTTCTCTGAGCCTCAGCTTCACGCTTAGGTAAGTTGATTATAGCGCGAGTCCAAAGAATTGCAACGATCAAGCATACAATGCCAATTACAAAATATACGAGAACAGGATCCACGAAACCTAAAATCGTGAATCCAATCCCCATCATCCACATCACCACAAGAAAATAAGTTCCACATCCCATAATTTGCAAAGCTCCTTTCGTATCATGACATTTTGAATAATTATTTACATATCTTCGCAAAGAGGCTTCCACATGAAGGTACTATTGTCGCCTTCACATTTAATGGTATCTGCGATATTTGCCATGATACCGTCACCTTCGATTTTTTGTTATAAACTCTTGCCAACGAAAATTTTTGCGGCCAAGTTTCTCTCAAGGAGCAGAACGCAACCTTATAATAACACCATATAGAAGAATATGGTCTGATAACGCGCTCATCCCTCTGCTTTACTCTCTTCCGGTACCGTTGCAGACCGGGCAATCATCAAAGATATACGAATCATATCCATTAAGGAACGCCTCTAAGTCGCTATCACCGTAGTAGTATTTCACCGTACCAGTTCCATTGCAGTTAATGCACTTAGAGGAACTTGAACTCTTTGAGCTGCTTGAACTACTTGAACCTCTAGACTCTACAGAACGGTGTACCCTGTCTTTATCCCAGTCTTTCACAATCTCCACAATACTGCCATCAGAAAGAAGAAGTTCGGCCCTTCCTCCAATCCTATGAGCAATAAACTTATATTTTTTTCCATCATGAACATAGAAGTTAAACTCAAAATCATTAAGTCGATATCCTAATGTTTGCTTATCCTTAGTTGGTGATAAAGGAATTTTTCCTTCATTGTACATTTCCTCCAAAGTCGGGCTTACATAGCGAATAACGTAATCAAAACTAACTGACTTCTTCTTTTTATCTATGTGCTTTATTGAAACATCTATATCCAACGAAAGATCTTCAATTCCACTTACTCTTTGACAAATCTCAAATTGCATCTTGGCGTCTTCTAACAGGCTTTTACTAATCTCATCTTCCGTCGGAGCAGAACCACAAGCACTTAAGGAAATAATCATCATAAAAAATAAGAGCACTACAAATATTTTTTTCATATCAAACTCCCCTTTATAGGCAAAATACACAGCTAACATTCTTGCATGTTTAAGATAGTTTTATGTGTAATGATACGTGCATAAAATCTTCTTTCATGTAAGGCTATTGAGCTTTTTCTGTAATTGGTCTAAGTCGCTTTGGTTGAAAGAATCCGGATCAACATTACAGGCATAACATGCTCGCCTGAATGTAGCAGCATCTATTTCATCACCAGGGAATTTCGTTAAATAATGTGCAACATCATTAATACAACTTTCACTTGTATCCATATATCCGGCATCTTCCATTGCGGATAATATCCATGCATCAAACCCCATAATAAAAACCTCTCTTTCACTACCATCAAGACAATCCCATAAGCCTCAGAATGTATATCCTAACATTCTGAAGCCTATCTATACCCCTTCGAAAGTATACCTCCACATAAAATTAAGTAGATGAAAGCACTTACCCTTACTCAAAAGGATAGCGATCCGGTGTAAACGGCGTCTCGGGACAAACCATAACCTCCCGAGACAAAGGAAATCGCTCTTCGTAAAGACGAAAACCTAACCCGTATTCATCCTGCCGATTTAAGGTAAGATATTCTTCCCTCTTGGCGGCACTGGTCTCGCCTACAAGATACAAATACTGGATCTCCGCCCATTTCGCCATTCCCTCGTACACCAAAAGCCGATTGCTTTGCGGGCAGAGTTTGAAATTTTGACGATTATCCCAATGCATGTATTGCCAAATATGAGTCAGTTCATGTGCAAAGGTTGCAATCAAAGAAATGCGTGGTGCACCATTTTCTAAGAGGATGCTGTATTTCTTCTTTTTGCAGACAGCGGCACCAAGAATCAAAATACTCTGATCATCCCAAAGGCCTAAAGGTACACCAAGCTTTTTCTTCATCTTTCGCTCTTCCATTACTTCAATGGAAACAGGAGAATCAAGGGCTGCTCCAAAGAAATTATCCATATTGGCGATCACTCTTTGGCAAAGGTCTTCTGCTTCGCTCTTGCTTTTCACAATGGTATTGCTGCAAGTTGTGCACCGCAAACGTCCATCCGGCATTCGATAGAATTCCACGCAGGAAATTTCAGCTCCGCAATAAGAGCAATACAATTGATTGGCTCGATCGCGTTCAGCCATTCGAAAGATTTCTGCACAGTTCTTTTCCTCACGAGCCTGACGAAGTTCACCGCCATCAAACCCGATCTCCTGAAGAAAGCCCTTTGTCCCACTCAGATCAAGTGCAGTACTGCGCTTCCCCTCATGGTAGCGCAAGTAATATCTCTCGTGATAAGGCAAATCGCCCTTTTCTGCAACAGCAGACTGCTCTGCACTCTGGGGGTCAGCCTCTGGCAATATTTCGTTTTCAACCATGAAATCTTCATCATGCATCTTCGCTCACCTCAACATCATCCGGAGCAGTTGCAACGGTTCCCTCTTCCGGTTCCAAACCATCATCAGGAGCATTCTCTTCTGCAGAAACTTCTTCAGCTGGAGAGTCCATTTTTTCCGAGAAAGAACCCTCTAACGGTGCCGGTTCTTCTTCAGCAGTTTTTTCTTCAGTAAGTTCCGTTTTCTGCGATTTCTTTTTCCTATGGAAAATCCCCTTTATCTTGCTGGCAAGACCCTTTTTCTGTTCAGGAACATCCTCTCCAACATAAACATCAAACGGAGTAATTTCCTTTTCTTCCACAGGAAGATCCTGCACATGCAAACTCGCATTGATCTGCTCGTCATTCCATGCAAGATAGTCTGCAATAATTTGGAAAATTCGACTTGCATTACGTTCTACGGCAATCAGCAAACCGATATCCAACTGGCTGTCTTCAACGATGTAAATTGCCTTTTCACCGGGTTCCAGCCCTTCCGCAAAGGAAAGACTATAGGTTAAAGGTGCATCATAGGCTCCGGCTGTCACAGCAGAAATGAACGGCTGATTTTCTGCGAACAAAGTCACAAAAGCTTCATTCAGCAGATTGGTCAAAGTCATTCTGACAGAATCAGTAAAGGCATCACCGAATCGGGAGAAGTCAAATTTCAAAATCGGTTTGTGGTGATATTGCCGCAAGGGCACACCATTGACCTTTACGAGATCCCCGTTATCGAAATCATTGTACGCACGAAGCTTCCAATATCCGGGAGTTTCGACCTCGAAATCTGCAAACTGATAATGTATGTCAATGTTATTCACCGTCTTTAATGCACCCATGGACGGCGAATCTTCAAGTTTGTGAATCCTGTAATTGCGGATCTGCCGATACGCTAACCGACCGCCAATATGTTCTGATGCCCGGCGCACCAAAATGCGGTTATCAATTGCAGTGGACACCATTTCATAATATTTCCCCTTCAGGGTAAAGAACTGACCGGGCAGATATTTCTGATATACATGCCCTTTCAACTCAGTGCCGATATAAATATCCTTGCTTTCCTGCTCTGCAATGTAACTGGCATTCTGAAGATCGTCCAAAATAATCCGACGGAAATCGTTGTTTTCAATGACATAGACACTTTCAAACTTTCCGCTTTCCACACTATAAACTCGCTTGAACAGGATCGTGGAGTCCTTCTCGAAACACACAAAATCACCATCGCGGTTTTGGGCACAGAGAATCGGATTCCCGTCCTTATCGAAAGCAGATTCAGAGCCAAAGATCACGCAAATTTCTCGCCAAATCTCCGAAACAGGATCTTTCGTATCGATATTGAGCATAAGCATTTGTCTTTGCAATGCATCTTCCTGTACAGCATCAATGCAAAGCAATAAGCTCAAAGATAAAATCGCATTTCTCTTCGTTCTGGCATAGTCTGCAGTGATATAAGGGATGGCCTTCGCATCTGCAGTAAACATCTCGGTATTTGCTGACATATATTCACGCAGCATATACTCAGAAGAGATTACGTTTACAAAACCCTGCTCTTCCGCGATCGTAGCAAAATTACGCCGCATTTCGAACAGGTTATTTCGATCGTCCTCAACCGTAATGAAAGAATAGTCACTGACTTTCTCATCACACATGTTGAAAGATGTAAGGAAATACTTATCAAAGGTCTCCTGATTTGTAGGAAGCTGTGCGTAGTCCAGGAGGTCATAGTAATACTGCTTGGCAATCCAACGAGCATCCAACACGGGAAATGCATCCCCACCATACCATACAGTACGTTTGACCTGATTCTTCAGAGCAACCATAGACAGCTCAGTTCCCATACCAAGGCACCTGGAAACACCCGGAAGGATCCGATGATGCAAGTAGTCATCATCTGCGGTCCAATACATATAGGAACTCATTCCAGGCGGATATTCCGTAGCAGAAACCTCCGTGATCTCTGTCATCAAAATGTGTGATAACGCATCAACCAATCCATCACAATTCCGGTCTACCGAGCAGAATGTGATCGAACGATCCTTACCACAGCATTTAATCAGCAAATTCAAGCCGATTTGTGCAGTGGTTACCAGTCGGGAAGGTTCTATAACAACTACAAAAGAGACCTTGCGCAGGAATGCCAAATTATTTTTATGGATATCTAAATCATGGACCCCGGACCGGGAAATGATCCCAATATCCGGCATATCATCTTCTTCTGTCTTTGCATTAGAAAGTACCGTGATCTGCCACAGGTCAGGAATATTGGAAACCGCCTGCATTCCGGCACGTGACCACCGAAGAAGATCTTCTTCCGTACCATGACGGCCTAAAACGATCAGCACCTTGCCACCAGTAAGAAGCTCCCGGTTCATGGCATAGCAAACATACGGATTCAGCTTGTCATAAAATGGCGTATTGAACAGCAAGCTTTTTCCAACGGACAAATCATATCCGCTTCGAACATAATCCGCATTCGGCTTAAGGCCTCGCTCCATTTTCTTGCGAATGAATGCTGCATAGTTTCCGCCAATATGTCCGCCAGAGCGCTCAATGTCAGCCAAAATATCTTCCACGGATCCGCCAGAAACACCGCCGTTATTGACAGTAGTACCCTCAGCAGAAAGCTTGTCACCAAACAAAGCTCTCAGGGGCAATCTCAGCAGCGGATATATGGCAATATGCTTTGCATTATCAGCCTGAATTGAAAGATCCGACTTTCGCTCATCAATGCGAAGACCATCAATGTAAAATGCCAGTTCCCCAATGATAATGATTGCAAATACCGGATAGAACGGTGCATTGAGCAAGTGCTTCATGCAGAGACCGCAGGAAATCAGTAAGGCGACCCCGGATACCGCACAGCAACCATAGTAAGCGGTCTTGATAAAGGTTCTCGCCTGCCCATAGTGCGGCTTAATATACCACTGACGATCAGACTCTTCATATGCATAAAAGAGTTCTACACAAGAACCAATAAAGTTGTTTCGGGGAACCCTGATTTTCCCGATGACCAGGGTAATTGCCCTCTTAATGATCACATACAACAAAAGTGCAGCGGTATTAAACAATACCAGCGCAAGGAAAACTCCCCAGCTTTCGCAGAGGGCATAGATGAGCTCTCCAACAGAAACAAGCCCTGCCTCTATCAGTGAATCCGCAAACTGTAAGACCAATATTTCCCACGCGCTTGACAATCGGGCCAAAACGATCAAACAAGCCACACTGTACACGATTGCAACCAGCGGCATGATATATTGCCTGCAGCGATTTTCCTTTTTTACATTTGCCCTGCTGTTCAGAAAAGCAAATACCACAAACGGAATGAAGGATGCTGCTACTTGTAATAAAAGCATAGAATTATTACTCATAGATTCCCTCCATTCTCAGCAAAATGCGTGTGATATAACTTGACGGAACGGTCACAAAATTACCGTTACTGATAAATTCGATCTGACGGGAATCGCCCGCAAAGTAAGGTGCAGGATATGCATATTCCGTTTTTTGATCAAAATCATAATCATACGGGCGAGACATCGTCTCGTCACAGCAAGAACGATCTCCGAAATAATCCTGGTATTCTTCTGCCAAATAGGCACGTCTCCGCCGAATGTCCTCCTGATGCTTTTTACGGATCCGCAGGCCCTTGGTATACTCGTCAATATTTCGATAGGCATGATCCTGTACGGCATGACCTCTGCGCACATTACAAAAAGCACTCAAATATTTTGAAACCCTTTTCATAGATATCTGGATCTCATTCATAACATTCTGAGCAGTCTCATTGTAAGCTTTGACATCTTTCAGCACGGATGAACGCAGGAAAAACAGCGTGATCAGCATAATACAAGCCAATAATCCCAGCATCCCTGCACTAAGAACAGCAGAAGTTGTTATAGCCCGAACAGATCCGATATTTGTAAAAAGGAACGGGAGGAAGCAAATCAAATATAACCCTAAACAAATTCCGCCCAGGATCAATGTTGTCTTTTTTGTCATACGGCATCTTACGGTCTTCTTAACCGCGTCTGATGCGCTCTTCATTCGTTCCGTATATGAAGAAATATCTTTCAGATCAGGAGGAATCGATGCAACCATTTCATCCTCTGCCGTATCCGTATAATCCCGAATATCATCGATTTGAAGAGGCGTTAACCGACTGATATTAGCATCCGATACCTCGCTGGACAGGTGCATCTGCATAACGCCCTTTCGAACAGAGCGGATCCGCTGTCTGGAAATATACGCCAAAGCCTCTGACGACACACGGTAGCTGCGATTCCACTTATGGTGTTCATTTTCAGGCTGGTCAAAAAACAAGCCGTACTCCTGATCGACAATTACTTTTTCCGGAGAACAAGACTCATCCAGTTGGACGGGAACATCTCTTGCCGTACAAAAAAGTGCTTCAGCATCCTTATCTGTTAATTCAGAAGGAATCTCACTTCGGATCCTTTCCATCTCATTTTCGATCGACAAAAAGGTGGACATAAGCTTACGGTCATACGAGGTTACGATCGTGCGAAGAGGAGTCTCATCCGCATCAGTCTCTATCTGGTACAAGCGTCTTGGCTGCATTGCACCAACAGGGATCTGGTTTATGGCAAAGACCAACACAGATGCCAGGAAGCGAATATAATCCGTTCGGAAGTTACGATGTGTCCGGGGAAGCAGATCAAATACCAGAAAACGCATCTTATCAAAGTACATATTGCGATCTGCGAATGCAGAGTATTCTAAATCACTGCGAATATTCCAATACGCATCTGGATCAAAGAAACTATTCTCTGCAGTTCTTGGCGAAATACAATAAATCTCTGACGGATAGGAAATATTCAAGGCATTTGCACCAGCAAAATCCCTGCGGATCCCTTCCTTTAAACGCATCTCTCTCTTGTATTGTTCTCTCTCCAGGAACTCCAATCTGGAACTTGGCTTGATCGTGTCATTTCCGACTCTCTCCATCACCCAATCCCGTACATCTTTCTTCTCCTGCACTTCATTGAGAACATAGTTCTCCGGCCGAAAACAAAGCCATGTAGACAGCTTCTGAAGAGGATATTCCAAGGCACTTTTATAAACTACCGATTTCGCATCAGAAAGGTCATCATAGTAAGCTCGCCAACGGGCTTCCCATGACGCAAGAGACTCATTCTCCGCAGGCTTAAAATCCGGTACAGTCAAAGAATTAAGAGTACCATTATCTGTAATATCAAAAGGATTGCGTGCTTTCAGGGACTCTAAGGGGCAATTATTAACAATAACTGCACGCCAATTACCTCTGCGCCCTACTGCATCCTGTAACCCAGGGACAGAATCATTCAGATTCTGCCCTTCTGGGTTCCAATAGCAAAATGCCAGTTCATTGTTTTCCAGAAACGGTTCGAAAAACAGCTTATTTTCCTGTCGTATGGCATCA
>SVCV01000082.1 GCA_015058185.1 Clostridiales bacterium
TTTTCGATACAAATCAATACATTCTCTTTTAAATTCGTAACTGTAACGCATAAGAAAACCCCCTCTACTGGTTTTGTCCAGTAAAGGGGGTACATATCACCGTTTGGAATGGGATTTTTTCTTAGTCTCCGTTTTTCTCAAATTCACAGCGGAGTTTTTCCAACGCTTTCTTTTCGATTCGGGAAACATAGGATCTGCTGATCCCCATTTCTTTTGCCACCTCTCTTTGGGTCATTGGGTGGTGGCCGGAAAGTCCGAATCTGCGGATCAGGATCCGCTTCTCCCGTTCCTCCAAACTTGTTTCGATGGCTTTGTACAGCTGTTTGATCCGGATCCGGGTCTCAATGTCCTCCAAAATCTCATCGCCGCTGCTCCCCAAAATATCATTGAAGCTGATCTCGTTGCCGTCCTTGTCCGTGCCGATAGGTTCGCTGATGGAAACCTCGGTTCGAACCTTTTTTGCGGCCCGGATGGACATGAGGATCTCGTTTTCGATGCACCTTGCGGCATAGGTGGCCAGGCTGACACCTTTCCTCCGGTTGTAGGTATTGACCGCCTTGATAAGGCCGATCGTTCCGATGGAGATCAGGTCATCGGGTTCTTTTCCTGTATTTCCGTATTTCTTTGCAATGTGGGCCACCAATCGAAGATTGTGTTCCACCAAAATATCTTTGGCCGCTTTGTTTCCGGATTCGAATTGCTCCACAAAAAAAGCTTCCTCTTCCTCGGACAGAGGCTGGGGAAAGGAATTTCCCGAAGAAACATAGGAAGACAGAAGAACCAGGGGATTGGCCATCATCAGCGAGGCCAGCATCAGGGTGAGACTCATAGACAAATTCCTCCATTCAGACCGCTGCTGGCCCGCAGGAAAATTGCGGGCCGGATGATTAACTGTATGCGGAGGACAAATTTGCCGTGTCTGTCCCTGAAAAATGGGGACAGGGGGAATGGTCAAAAGTCGGGAAAGAGTGGCTTAAAAACGAAAATAGAGGTCTTCAGGAGCTTTTCTGTTCCGGAGATAATTCTTTGTTGCGAAACGAAGGAAAAACCTTTAAAATGGAAGGGATAATGCAAGAGGGGAGACCTTCTGAAAGGAATGCAAACGAAGAAATGAACACAGATTTTATCGGAAAATATATTTTGGCCATCGATATCGGTACGACTGCTTTTAAGGCTGCCGTATTTGATCACGAAGGAAACGAATGTGCTGCCGCAACAGAAGAGTACCTGATCCTCACTCCCCAGCCCGGTTGGGCGGAAATGGATCCGGACCAGTACATCGATATTTTTAAGCGGATCGTTCGGCGGGCGGTTGCAAAGTCCGGCGTGGACAAGGAAGATATCGTGACCCTGGGCATTTCCTGTCAGCTGGAGACCAGCCTGTTCTTAGGCAAGGATCATGAGCCCCTTCGCAGGGCTATCGTTTGGTGTGATACCCGGGCGGCCAAGGAAGCCGGAGATATCGTGGATGAATTCGGCAGCCGTACGGTCCATCGCCATACCGGCCAGGTCGGCAAGGATGCCATTTGGCCCGGTGCCAAGCTCCTTTGGCTGAAGAAGCACGAACCGGAAGTGTTTGCAAACCTGGATAAGGTCATCCAGCTCAACGGTTATTTCGCATATCTTCTTACCGGAAGAATGGTGGAGGATGACTCCCTTCTGGGCAGTACCGTTTACTGGGATATCAATACAAGAGACTATTGGGACAAGATGCTGGATTACATCGGCATTACCAGAGACCAGCTGCCGGAGATCGTGGTTCCCGGCACTTTGGTAGGGAAAATCACCAAGGAGGCTGCTGCGGATTTCGGCCTTTCCGAAAACCTGACCGTCAACATCGGCGGAAGCGATCTTGCCTGCGGTGTAGTTGGTACCGGTGCCATCGACTTGGGATGTTTCTCTGACAGTACCGGCTCCGCTCTTTGCACCATGGCTATTACGGATCATGTGGTTTTGGATCCCACTATGCAGATGCCTTGCTACTGCAGCGTGCTTCCCGGCTATTACATGGTTCACGCATACTCCACCGGCGGTATGTTCATGAAGTGGTTCCGGGACACCTTCGGGGAAATGGAAATGCTCCGGGAGATCAGGGAAGGTGTCAACGCCTTTGATCTTATGGATCAGCTGGCGGAATCGGTTCCCGCCGGAAGCGACGGGCTGATCGCACTTCCTCACCTGCAGGGTTCCGGTCCCCCCGACCTGAATGCCAACGCCAAATGCTGCTTCTTTGGTATGACCCTGGCTCACGGCAAAGCACACTTTGCCCGCTCCATCATGGAAAGCATCGTTATGGTTCTTTGCCGGATTTTGGAGACCACAGAAGCTTTGGATATTAAGTCCGACAAGATCATCAGCTTCGGCGGCGGTGCTTTAAGCCCCGTCTGGTGCCAGATCAAGGCGGATGCTACCGGTAAAAAAGTAATCACTACGGCAAACAACAAGAGCGCCGGCTGTCTGGGCGCCTGCATTCTGGCTGGCGTAGCCTGCGGCATGTGGGATTCTGTGGAGTCCGCCTGCGCTGCCATCATTAAGGAAGATAAGGTCTACGAGCCCAATCCTGAACTGAAGCCTGTTTATGATAAGCTTCTGGCCCAGTACAAAACCTTAATGACCTGCATCTGGCCTGCCTTCGCATAAGGAAAATAAAAGGCATCTGTATTCCCCTCGTCAACGTCCTCGACACGAAAAATTATGCTTTGCATAATTTCGACCTTCGGTATGTCGTGTCTTGCGGGATGTTTCCTCTGGGGAATACAGATGCCTTTTTCTTTTGTATTTACAAAGCGGCAAACATCACAACAGGCCACCCAATATCGGGTGGCCTGTATCGTTAGTAGATGCTGATGTCTTCCAGATCTCCCGTAAGGGAGTCCAGCGCTTTGTATTTTTTTTCGTCAAGTTCCGTATTGTGAAACTCGAACAAGTAAAGGGGCTTGTACATTCTTTCGGTGACATAGTCAGCCAAAACCGGGGGAGCACTTAAGGCTCTGTACTTGCGGATGATGGCAGTCTGGTTGCATTCCCAGGCACTTTTCAGGGCCTGTTCTTCTGTCAGTTTATCTGCCAAAATGCAGGCCTCATCCACTTCCATAGGCTCTGCGGAGGGGAGCAGAGCCAGTTTCCCGGGGCTCATGGCCACTTCATCAAAGCCTGCATAATAACCGGCGTAACGCACGGTTTTTTTTGTGGCCTGAAGGGCTACCCGAAACTGGAAGATCCAGCAAAGGCTGTACAGAGTGTTTACCTGTCTTACGGTAATGTTCGGCAGCCGCTTGGATTTCTCCATGCGCTTGAGGAACATTTCCGGAGTATATCGCAATCCTTTGAGTACCTGAATTTCTGCCATATTATGCGAATACCTTTTCTGCGCCGGATACCTTGCTGAACTGTTCGGCGTTCATGCGGATGCCGGCGGGAACATTGGCGTTTTCAATGGTGTCGAATGCCTTGGCATAATCGAACATATCTACAACATCCTGAGGGGGCTTCTTGGTCAGCTTGCTGCCGATGATGTAGGCAACGATGGCCAGAACCAGAGCTGCGAAGAAGGTGTGGATGTTGGTAACATCCTGCAGCAGGTAGTACCAGGCAAAGCCGGTTACGGAACCTACGATCATAGCTGCGATAGCGCCGCCCTTGGTGCCGTTCTTCCAGAAGAGTCCGCCTACGATGCAGGGGATGAAAGCAGGGGAGAGAACGGACCATGCGATCCAGGTCAGCTGATATACGCCGACGGAGAACAGGGGAATGAAGCACATGGCACAGGATACGAGACCCAGGATGTAAGTTGCGATTCTGGTGATGCGCATCTTCTGGGCTTCGGTGGCCTTGGGTTTTGCGATGGACAGCAGGTCATTGCCCACGGAAGAACCGATTACCAGCAGCAGAGCGGATGCGGTAGACATGATGGCGGCTGCTGCACCGGCCAGGATCAGGCCTGCAATGGCGGGAGGCAGATTGGACAGTGCCAGCATGGGCATGATGTATTCTGCGCTGCCGTTGGGGAGCATTGCCATATCGGGGAAGGAAACGCGGCCTACCATACCGAGGATGTATACGCCGAAAGCCAGGATGAATCCGAAGCATGCACCGATCATGGGTACCAGCTTGATGGACTTTTCGTCCTTAATGGCTACGGTCTTGATGACCAGGTGGGGCTGACCCATGTAACCGATGAAGTATACCAGTGCAATACCGGCGATCATCAGGGGAGCACCCTTCAGGTAGTAATCTTCACCCCACAGGGTTGCCAAACCGGGATTGATGGCAGTCAGACCTTCGTTCATTCCGGCCAGTCCGCCTACGCTGCTGATGCATACGGGGATCAGGATGATCAGACCGATGATCATGAGGATGGACTGTACGAAGTCGGTGTAAGCTACTGCCAGGTAGCCGCCGGCACCGGTGTAGATCAGGATGGCTACGCAGCCGATGATCAGGGACAGGGTGTAACCCAGGCCGGTGATGCAGGAGATCAGAACACCCATGGCCATGTATTCGACCAGCAGGGAGATGATCATAGCTACGATCAGGATCACTACAAACAGATTTCTTACGCCTCTGCTGTAGTATCTGTGACCGAAAAATTCAGGAATGGTGAGGGCACGGGACTTTTCGGTGTACTTTCTCATTCTTCTGGCGATGATACCGAAGTTTAAGAGGGGACCGAATACGTCGCCGGGGGCTGCCCACAGAGAGGAAGCACCGGCTTCCCAACCGTACTGGGGACCTGCGATATACATACCGCCGCCCAGAGAGCTGGAACCGTGAGCCAGAGCGGTGATCCAGGGGCCCATGGACCGTCCGCCTACGAACCAGTCTTCGGAGTTCTTAACTTTCTTTGCTGCCCAAAGGCCTACCAGCAGAATTGCAACGATGTAGACGATGAGCATTACAGGAACCACGGCGGGGATATCAAACCCCAGGGCCTGTTCGAGAATACTTTTAGACATTTATTTTCTCCTTGTGATTACAGTCTCCAAAGACCTTTTGCAAAGGTAATTGTAGCAACAACAGCAATAACGATCGTTCCGATGATGAGAGCTCCGGTGCTGACCGGGAAGTCAAAGAACCATGACAATGTCTGCATCTAACTTTCCTCCATACTTAATAACACTTTAACGGTTGTTTTATCTTTGCTGCAAAGGGCTGTCAGGGCTTCCTTACACTGCTCAATGGGGAAGACATGTGAGAGGATCTTCTCCACTTTAATTTTTCTGTCTGCAATGATTTGGGCCGCTTCTTCAATGTGACGGGTTTGGTAAACATTGCACCCTGTAATAGTGATTTGCTTTGCAACGATTTCGTTTATATCAAAGATGAATTCATCTTCAAATATACTTACGATATAGACTTTTCCGCCGGGACGGACATGGCTTACGGCTGCGCCCAGCGCGGTTTTGTTTCCTGCGGCTTCCACGGTAATGTCGAAACAGGCATCCGGGGAAAGTTCTGTGCAGGTTTTTGCACCCAGCTCTGCGGCCTTGTCCAGTCGTGTCTGAGATCTCCCCAGGACGGTAATGTTCTCTACGCCATAGAGGGCTTTTGCGGCCATCAGGGTCAACAGCCCGATGGGGCCGGGGCCGGTGATCAGGACCTTGCTTTCCGGTTTCATTTCCGCCTTTTCGCAGATGTTCAGCGCTACGGCTAAGGGTTCTGCCATGGCCAACAGTTTCAGGTCCGTATTGTCAGGAGCTTTTACCAGGTCCTTTTCCGGGAGGACCAGATATTCTGCATAGGTACCTTGCCGGACTTCTCCGATAAAACCTAAGCTTTCACAGCTTCCCGCATATCCCGTGCGGCAGGCGATGCACTCTCCGCAGGTGACCATGGGATTGGCCGTTACTTTGTCGCCGGGTTTTACGCGGGTGACATTCTTTCCCGTCTCCAAAACCGTTCCGGAGAATTCGTGACCTAAGGTTTCCGGGATGTTCTGGATGAACATTTCCTTATTATAGATGTGAAGGTCGGATCCGCAGATCCCCGCATAGGCTACTTTGATGAGGACCTCATCTTCGCCCCATGTGGGCTTCGGTATTTCTTCAAACCGAACATCCCGGATCCCGTAATATCGTGCTGCTTTCATAAGCCTCCGGTTGGGACAGCTGTTAAGGCCGTCCTGCAGTTTAATGATTTATCTGTTTATCACTCTACCAATTTATCATGATAAAGCGATAAAAGCAACAAAAACATAAAAATCATATCATATAAAATTTAAATAATATAGTGCTATTTAGAAAAAAGACGAAAAAATTGACGAACCCCATGAGTTGTATGTATAATAAATGGGTTATGTAAAAACGATTTGGAGGCAAGACCTTATGTATGATGTAATTGTAGTGGGTGCCGGCGTTGTCGGCTGCAGTACTGCAAGAGAACTTTCCAGATACAAACTGAATGTCCTGGTTCTTGAAAAGGGCCATGATATTTGTTCCGGTGCCAGCAAGTGCAATTCCGGTATGATCCATGCGGGCTATGACCCCATTCCCGGTACCAATGAGGCAAAGTTTAATGCCCCCGGCTGCGGAATGATGTATGAGATCTGCGATGAACTGGATGTGCCTTACGAAAAGAGCGGCACCACCATCTTTGCGACCGATGACAGCGGCATGAAAGAGCTGTATAAGCTCCAGGGCTTTGCTGCAGAAAATAACGTAGAAGTTCGGATCGTGGAACCTCCCGAACTGTATGAGCTGCAGCCCAACATCGGCGAAGATGTCAAGGCTGTTTTATGGGTTCCCGAAGGCGGTATCACCACACCCTTTACCGTCACTTTTGCTTTGGCCGAAAACGCCCACGCCAACGGTGTGGAATTCCGGAAGGAAGCCAAGGTCACTGCCATTGAAAAGAAAGTGGACGAAAAGGGGAATTACTTTACCGTTACCGCAGGCGGCGAGCAGATGGATTGCCGTATCCTGATCAACTGTGCAGGCGGCGGTTCCGGCGAGATCAACAACATGGTCTCTGATATCCATTACCATATCATCCCCCGGTTCGGTGCCCACGTGATTCTGGACCGGAAGATCTCCGATAAGCTGACTACCACTCTGATGGAAACGCCCCACGACCTTCCCGGCGGCGGCCACACCAAGGGCATGGCCATCATCCCC
>SVCV01000083.1 GCA_015058185.1 Clostridiales bacterium
TCGGTCATGTTCCTCTTTTGCCGCTGCCAGACACCGAATGGCGGCCTTTAAGAGGTCCTCCATCTTTCTTCGGCTGTCTTCTGCGATGTCTTTGCGAATGTCCCCGGGGGCCGGATCCATGATCCTCTCCAGCCGGACGATCCGGGGCGGACAGGGCAAAAGATCTTCTTTTAGGGGATGCATTTTGCTGCAGCTGACCATGGCCAGTTTCAGCTTCGGGATGATGATATGTTCCGGGAGACCTTCCGGATCCATGGGGCAGTGCCAAACCTCTCCGTCAAAGCCCCGGAAGCGGGCACTTTCCAGAAAGCGATCCATGATCTTTGCAGCGGCAGTGCCGGCATTGCCCTCGAAAACATAGATTTTTTTACAGTCTCCCAAAAGGCTTTCAATGTGGCTGATAAATCCTTTGGGGGTAATGGCTGCTGCGAAGAGGCGGCGAACCTTTCCCGGTGTGGAACTCAGCTCTTTATGGGTCAGCTCCTCATTGATGATGGTGGCTGCCACCTTGTAAAGGGAGTCCCTTTGGATCCGTTCGTCTTCCAATGCGAGAAAACACTTCCGCATGCTTCCTGCAGAGGCTAAATAATCGTAGGCTCTTTGAAACAGATCGCTGATCTTTTCCCCGGATCTTCGGATCTCCTCTCTGTGGATCCGGATCCGCGATTCCTCCCAAAAGTCACCCAAATTGATGATCCCATCCACCGCTCCCGGGTGTTTCGGGTCCATCGTATGGGGCGCTGTAGCATCGATCACCGCCACTTTTTTCTCCCGTAAAAGGATCCCGTCCAAAGAGTCCGGATCCGAAGAGCAGTGAAGGTAATCCACCGTTTCCCCCTCCGTCTGAAATTCCTGGCCCAACTTTTTCATAAAGGTGGATTTTCCGGTGCCCGGTCCCCCTTTGATGCAGAAGATCTTATGGGCCTCTTCCTGGCTCAGGATCTGGTCATAGTAAGAAAAGAACCCCTTCGGTGTATTTCCTCCGGGGAAATAATGTCTGGAACCTTCTGTCATAGTCGTATCTCCTCCGCGTTTTATAATGCACTGCCTACAGGATATGCAGCAGGGGAGGATTTTGTTCCTCTAATGTTTTTCGTATTTTTTCAGCAAACTGTGGAATCGGGCTGCATGCATTGCTTCTTCCTCCGCAAAGATCTCGAAGACCCTGGCGGCCTCCTGATCGTCTTCGGTTTCTCTGGCGTAAAATTCAAAATCCCGAACCAGTTCCATTGAATTATCCCAGGCCCTTAAAATCCGGTCTCTGGTGGTTCTCGTAATTTGATTTTTCTCTTCCATGATTTGTTCCTCCTGAAATTTCGGGTGTGAAAATGAGAATAATCGTAGTATGAACCGGCAAAAAAAGAATTATGCGGGAGGTTTCTCCGGAAACTTTTTTTCTGTCCGGGGGTCTAACCTACAGCGGGGATTTATTTGACTTTCTCTGCACTTACCGCTATACTTTACATAGGAAAAATTTGATAGTTCCGGGCCGTGTCTGCGCGGCCTTTTCACCGTAGATCAGCCGGCGTTCCGGCGGGAAATTTAGGGGGACATAAAATGAAGAATTTCAGCAATTACAATGATTTCAGTCGGAAGGAAGATCTGGCCTTCGAGTCCAGGGCTATCCATGGTGCTCTTGGCTGTGAACCCATTACCGGTGCGGTCAGCTTCCCCATTTATCAGACCGCGACCTTCCGTCATAAAGCTTTGGGACAGTCTACCGGCTTTGACTATTCCCGGCTTCAAAACCCCACTCGTCAGGAACTGGAAAGAACCATGGCGATTTTGGAAAACGGTATGGAAGGTTACGCCCTCTCCAGCGGACAGGCTGCCAATATGGCGCTGTTCACATTCCTGGATCCCGGCGATCATGTTCTCCTTTCCGATGATATTTACGGCGGTACCTTCCGAATCGGTGATGACATCTTCGGTAAGTACGGCGTTAACTTTGAATATGTGGACATGTCCGATCTGGAAGCGGTTCAGAAAGCCATGACTCCCAAGACCCGGATGTTCTTCATCGAAACTCCCACCAATCCCATGATGAAGGTTGCGGACATTAAGGCTTTGGCAGAACTGGCTCACGAAGCCGGCGCTCTCTGCGTAGTGGACAACACCTTCCTGACCCCCTATTTCCAAAGACCCATCGAACTGGGTGCTGATGTAGTTGTGCACAGCGCCACCAAGTTTATCGGCGGCCACAATGACACCATTTCCGGTATCGTGGTTGTCAACCGTCAGGATCTGGCAGATCATATGCGCCTTCAGCTGAAGTCCCACGGCAACGGCCTGGATCCCTTCTCCTCCTGGCTGCTGCTGCGAGGCCTGAAGACTTTGCCTCTCCGTATGGAAAAGCACAATGAAAACGGTATGAAGGTGGCCAACTGGCTCCGGACCCATCCCCGAGTAGAAAAGGTTTATTATGCAGGCTTCGAAGACCACAAAGACTATGCCACTATGTGCAAGCAGGCCAGCGGCTTCGGCAGCATGATCTCCTTCACGGTAGATTCCGTAGAAACCGTAGAACGGACTTTGGCGAATGTAGATATGATCTACTTTGCAGAAAGCCTGGGCGGTACGGAAACTCTGATCACCTATCCCATGACCCAGACCCACGAATCCATTCCTGCAGATATCCGGGAAAAGCTGGGCATCACCGATCGTTTCCTGCGCCTGTCTGTAGGCCTGGAAAATGTGGATGACATCATCCGGGATCTGAATCGGGCTTTGGGGTGATCGCTTTGAAAATCAAGTTTACGAAGATGCAGGCCTACGGCAATGACTATGTGTACATTGACGGCGTAAATCAGGACCTGCCCGATCTTTCCAAATTGGCGGTGTACGTAAGCGACCGGCACTTTGCCATCGGTTCTGACGGCATGGTGGTCATTTGTCCTTCGGACAAGGGGGACTTCCGCATGCGCATGTTCAACCCCGACGGTTCCGAAGGGGAGATGTGTGGCAACGCACTCCGCAGCGTAGGAAAGTTCGTTTATGATCACCGGATGACGGAGAAAACGGAGCTGGTCATTGAGACCCTGGGCGGCATGCAGAAGCTTTCCCTGGAGGTCACCGACGGCTTTGTTTCCAATATTACCGCTTGTATCGGCAACCCCCGGCTTTCCAGCAAAGATGTTCCCGTGAACACTTCTTTGGAACAGTTTATCGAGCAGCCTGTGACCATTCTGGACAAGACCTTTTATATGACGTCCCTGTCCTGGGGCAATCCCCATACGGTCATGTTTTTAGAGGATGTAGAGGACTTTGCCGTTGAAAAATACGGTCCTGCCATCGAGTATCATACAGAGCTGTTCCCGAAAAAGACCAATGTGACCTTTGCGGTGATCAAGGACCGGAATCATATCCGGATCCGGGAATGGGAGCGGGGAACCGGCGAAACCATCGGCTGCGGCACCGGATGCTGCACGGCGGTAGTTGCCGGCGTTCTTACCGGCCGCTGTGACCGGGAGGTACGGGTGACCCAAACCGGAGGCGACCTCTTCACCCGTTGGGATGAGGCTTCCGGCGATATGTATATGACCGGCATTTCCACCACGGTTTTCGAATCGGAGCTGGAGGTTCCGGATTTAGCACAATTCCACGGATTTCCTGGAGGTATTGCAATTTGAAACTGACGACTTTATTGGAGGGGCTGAATAAAGGGCCCCTTTCCTTTGAAATTTTACAGGGCGGCACGGAAAAAGAGATCTGCGGACTGGCCTATGACACAAGAGAATTGACTGCAGACAGTGTCTTTGTTTGCTTAAAGGGAACCAAGCTGGATTCCCACGATTTGGCTCCCAAGGCTGTGGAAAGCGGTGCTTCTGTTCTGATCACAGAGCGTGCTGTGGAGGTTCCTGCTGATGTGACCGTTGTGAAAGTGGAGAGCACAAGAAAGGCTCTTGCACTTTTGGCGGCTGCCTGGTTTGGCTATCCTGCAGAAGAACTGCAGGTGGTCGGTGTGACCGGCACCAAGGGCAAGACCACTACCACCCACATGCTGAAGGCGATCCTGGAAGAAAACGGGTCCAAAACCGGCCTCATCGGCACCATCGGTGCTTTTGTAGACGGGGAAAAGATCCCCACAAAAAACACCACCCCGGAATCCTACGAACTTCACCGGATCTTCCGGGAAATGCTGGATCGGGGCTGTAAGTATGCGGTAATGGAGGTTTCCTCCCAGGCTCTGAAGATGGACCGTGTTTACGGGATCACCTTTGCCTGCGGCGTATTCCTGAACATTTCTCCGGATCACATTTCTCCGGAGGAACATCCTGATTTTGAAGATTATCTGTACTGCAAGACCTTGCTGTTCCCCCAGTGCCGTCAGGCAGTTTTAAACTGGGAAGCGGAACATTGGCAGGACATGGAAGCTGCCTGCAGCTGTCCTGTGATCACCTTCGGTATGGGACCTGAGGCCGATCGGTACGGTGATAATATCAAACTCCTGCGGGGCATCGACTTCCTTGGCTGTGAGTTCAAATACAACGAAAACGGCTGGACTACCTGGGTGAAGATCAATATGCCCGGCGTTTTCAGCGTTGCAAACGCTTTGGCTGCCCTTACGGTAGGCCGGGTCCTTGGTGTGAGCATGGTAGCCGCAGCCCGGGCTTTGGAAAAGGTCACCGTTCGGGGAAGAGTAGAGGTGCAGAAAATCGGCGAAAGCTTTACTCTCCTCATCGACTATGCCCACAATGCCTTAAGCATGGAAAACATTTTGTCCATGGTAAAGGCTTACTCCCCCAGAAAGATCGTTTGCCTCTTCGGCGGCGGCGGAAACCGTCCCGTTGCCCGGCGGTATGACATGGGTGAGATCTCTGCAAAGTATGCGGATCTGACCATTCTCACCATGGACAATCCCCGTTATGAGGAGATCGAATCCATCAACAACGACATCAAAAAGGGTCTTGCGGTCCACGAAGGTAAGTATCTGGAGATCGAGGATCGGGAAACGGCCATCCGGTACGCTTTGGATCACGCCGATCCGGGAGATGTGATCGTTCTTATCGGCAAGGGCCACGAAGAGTACCAGGATGTAAAGGGTGAAAAGATCCCCTTCTCCGAAAAGGCCATCGTAGCCGCCTGGGCTCAGGAACGAAAAGAAATGTTCGGAGAATAATTTGCAAAAAGAAAACCGCTGTGAAGCTCACAGCGGTTTTTGTGTGCCGATTTTTATTTCTTCCAAAGGCTGTGGAGATTGCAATATGCGTAAACGGCTTCCACTTCGTCGTTGTCGCATTCGCAGAGAGTGAAGCATACGCTGGGTGCATCTCCGGGAGAGAGGACCTTTCTCTGATTTCCCTTCTTGGTCTGCAGGGAGATCCATTCGATGTAATGGTCTTCGGTCATGGGGTGTTCCACTTCTCCTACGGTGACCAGAACCTTGTTGCCTTCCACCTTATAGGAAGGAACGTGCTTTTCCTGAGAGGCGTCGGTGGTGCCGGGGACCAGTTCGGTCATTTTCTGACCGCAGCACATGACGGGTACGCCTACATTTTTAACCATAGCAATGATGTTGCCGCAATGTCCGCAGATGTAAAACTTCTGTTCCATAATAAACCTCCTTATAATTACACTGCACTTTTTTCGGTGCAGAATTTAAAACCGATTCATACCGCAAGGATATGCCTGATCCGGGGGACAAATGTCTCGTTTGATGGTGGAGTACAGGCGATTCCCTCCGGATAAATTGTAACAGTCAAAACCGTTTTCTGCAAGTATTCTGCAGGCAATATAGCTGCGCAGGCCGCTTTCACACATGACATAGACGGGTTTTCCCGTGGGGATCTCGCCGATCCGATCCCGCAGACTGTCTACCGGAATATTAAGGAATCCTTCCGCATGGCCTCTGCTGTATTCCCAAAGGGTTCTGGTGTCCAGCAGGGTGATGCTTCCGTCCCGGGGAAGGGTATCCACTTCATTCCAATGGAACTGCTTCAGGGTTCCGGTGGACAGGTTGTCGATCATGAATCCCGCCATATTTACCGGATCCTTTGCGGAAGAGTAGGGCGGGGCGTAAGCCAGATCCAGGTCTTTCAGCTGCAGGCCTGTAAGCCCTGCATGGATAGCCGTTGCGAGAACGTCGATCCGCTTATCCACACCTTCGTGGCCCACGATCTGGGCACCTAACAATTTGTAGGTTTCCTTTTCAAAGAGTACCTTCATGGTCATGATCCGGCCGCCGGGATAGTAGCCTGCGTGATTGGCGGGGGAAAGGAAAACCTTATCGCAATTAATTCCGGCCTTTTTCGCAGCTCCCTCATTGATCCCGGTAGTCGCCACGGTCATATCGAAGACCTTGATGACGGAGGAACCCTGGGATCCCAGATAGCGGCTGTCTCCGCCGCAAATATTGTCCGCAGCAATGCGGCCCTGCTTGTTGGCCGGTCCTGCCAGGGAAATGACCGCATCTTCTCCTGTCACATAGTGCTTCACTTGTACCGCATCTCCTGCGGCGTAAATATGGGGAACGGAAGTTTCCATCCGGTCATTGACCAGGATACTTCCCTTGATACCCAGTTCCATTCCTGCCGCTCTCGCAAGCGTTGTATCCGGCGTTACGCCGATGGCCAGGATGACCATGTCTGCGTGCAGGGGGGCGGTATCTTTCAGGAGAACCTTTACGCCCTCACCGGAAGGTTCAAAGCCTTCCACGGTATGGCCCAGAAGGAGCTGTACGCCCTTTTCCCGCAGTTTATTGTGGACGAAGGCTGCCATGTCCGGATCAAGGGGGTTCAGCAGCTGTTTGGGACGCTGGACGATGGTCACATCCATTCCGAGTTCTCTGAGGTTCTCCGCCAGTTCCAGGCCGATGTAGCCGCCTCCGGCCAAAACCGCAGACCGGGGGCGTTCCCGCTCCACGAAGCTGCGGATCCGCAGGGTGTCCTCTACGGTACGGAGGGTGAAAAGCTTGTCCAACCCGACTCCGGGCAGATCCGGCTGGGTGGGCTTAGCGCCGGGGGAAAGAAGAAGCTTGTCATAGCTTTCTTCAAAAACTTCTTCCGTATCTAAATTTTTTACCGTTACGGTTT